>NZ_JAVKPV010000005.1:0-381644 GCF_040981075.1 Kocuria sp. CPCC 205263
CGCGGTGGAGCACGAACGCCGTGACCGGCTCGTAGACGCGCGGCGGGAGGTTGTCATCGAGCGGCACGGCGACCTCGACCTGGCCCTGCGCCTCCGCCACGAACACGCCCGGGTCGTTGCAGTCGGCGACCGCGATGGTCCGCAGCCCCCGGGACCCGGCGGCCCCGGCGAGGCCGTGGTCGGCGACCACAAGGTCGGGCGGGTTCTGCCCGTCGCGGCGCAGCTTCTCCAGGGTCAGGGACATCGGCCCGGGGAAGTGGGTGTGCCGCAGCCCGCCGTACTGCTCGACCATCACGACGCTCTCGATCTGCCGGACGTCGCCGTCCTCGAACGGGAAGCCGTCCGGGACCTGCACCACGTGCGCGCCGGCGCGGCGGGCCACCCGGGCCAGCTGCGCGTAGACCGGGAACAGGCCGGCCGGGTGGCCGGTGGCGAAGAGCACGCGCCCGCCGGCGACGACCACCTCGCCGAGGACCCGCGCGTAGCGCTCCAGCCCGGCGACGGCCAGCTCCGCGGAGATCGTGTCCTGGCCCTCGGCGTGCGCCCGGTCGGGGGAGATGCCGACGCGGTCGCGCATCAGCGCGAACACGTCGTCGAAGCTCCACTCCCGGGTGCGCACCACGCCCATGTGCTGGTGCTGGTCGCCTTCGAGGAAGCCCTGGATGTTGCGCAGGTTCGCCTCCCGGGGGGTCGCCACCGCTCCGGTGATGCGGTGGTCGTCGAGGTGGCGGGCGAGGTCTGCGGGGGAGAGGGGGGAGGTCGTCACCGTTCGAGTGTATTCAGGCGCCGGCCGCTACCGTCGCGTACCCCCGCCCGGGTGCGGACCCGGGCGTAGACCTCCGCGGTGGCCAGGGCCGTGCGGTCCCAGGAGTGGCCCTCGGCGCGCCGGGCGGCGGCCCCGCCCATGCGCTCCAGGGCGGCCGGGTCGCCGGCGAGCTCGACCACGGCCCGCGCCCACGAGCCGGGGTCGCGGTCGGGCACGAGCCGGCCGGTGTGCCCGTCGAGCACCGCGGTGCGCAGCCCGTCCACGTCCGTGGCGAGCACCGGCGTGCCGCAGGCCTGCGCCTCCAGGGCCACGAGGCCGAACGTCTCGGAGGAGGACGGGACGGCCACGAGGTCGGCCCGGCGCATCCGGGCGGCGAGCTGCGGGGCCGGCAGGGCGGGCCCGAAGCGCACGACGTCCTCCATCCCCAGCTCCCGCACGCGCTCCCGGAGCGCGGCCGTGAAGCCCCGGGTGCCGACCCCGACGACGTCCAGTTCCACGGGCAGGCCGGGGTCGGTCCGCCGGATCCGCGCGAGCGCGTCGACGAGCACGTGCGGGCCCTTGAGCGCCTGCAGGCGCCCGGCGAACAGGATCCGCATCGGGCGCCCCGGCGAGCCGGGTGGCGGCTCGTCGGTGCGGCGCGGCTCGCCGGGGGCGGGGTCCGGGGAGAAGGCCGAGAGGTCGACGCCGGGGGTGATCACGGTCAGGCGCCCCGCGTCGGCGTCGTAGAGCTCGATCATCTGCAGCGCCTCGGTCCGGGTGTTCACCACCGTGGCCTCGGCCCGGGCGATCAGCTCGGCCTCGGCCTCGGCGCGGGAGGCCGGCTCGAGGCCCTCCCCGGTCCGGGCGCGCAGGTTCTTCCCGAGCGCCGTGGTGTGCAGGGTCAGGACGAGGGGGACGCCCCAGCCGTCGGCGAGCTCCCGGCCCGCGGCGCCGGAGAGCCAGTAGTGGGCGTGCACGACGTCGGGCCGGTCGGCCTCCGCGCGGAGCACCTCCGCGAAGGCCGCGGTGAACCCGGGCAGGTCCTCCTTGCTCGCCCCGGCGGCACCCGGCAGCGAGACGGTGAGCAGCCGCAGCCCCTCGCGGATGCGGGTGCGCCGCACGCCGGCAACAGCAGGGGCGCCGTGGCCCCGGTCGAGGGTGGCCATGTCCACGGTGTGGCCGGCGTCCACGAGGGCCTCGGCGAGGTGGCGGACGTAGACGTTCATCCCGCCCGCATCCCCCGACCCCGGTTGCTCGAGGGGACAGGTGTGCAGGCTGATCAGCAGGACGTGGCGGGGCGCGGCGGACACGGTTCAACTCTAGCCGCCGGGCCCGGGGCCCCGGTCCGGGCCCGGGGGCGGCGGTGCCACAATGGGAGCCGTGAACCGTCCAGACCCCGTCCCGGCCGCCCCGTCCGGATCCGCCCTCCCCCCTCCGCCCCGGTGCGAGCGCAGCGCCGTGGTCGACCTCGCCGCCGTCCGCGCCAACGTGCGCCGGCTCCGGGCCCTCGCCGCCCCCGCCCGGCTCATGGCCGTGGTCAAGGCCGACGCCTACGGCCACGGTGCGGTGCCCGTGGCCCGGGCGGCCCTCGAGGCCGGCGCCCAAGCCCTGGGCGTCGCCCACGTCGGCGAGGCCCTCGCCCTGCGCGCCGCGGGGATCGGGGCGCCCGTGCTCGCGTGGCTGCACACCGTCGACACGGACTTCCGGGCGGCGCTCGCCTCCGACGTCGAGCTGGGCGTCAGCGGCTGGGAGCTCGCCCCGATCGCGGAGGCCGCCCGCGCGCTCAGGACCACCGCCCGGATCCACCTCAAGATCGACACCGGCCTGGGCCGCAACGGCGCGCCGGAGGCCCTCTGGCCCGAGCTCGTGCGGGCCGCCGCGCAGGCCGAGACCGAGGGGCTCGTGCGGGTGGTCGGCGTCTTCACCCACCTCGCCGTCGCCGACGAGCCGTCCCGGCCCGAGACCCGGGAGCAGCTCGAGCGCTTCCGCGCGGCCGTGGCCACGGCGCGGGCCGCCGGGCTCCGGCCCGGGCTGCGGCACGCAGCGAACTCGCCCGGTCTCCTCTCCGCCGCCGGGCTCGAGCGCCCCGGGGACATGCTCCTGGACATGGTCCGGGTGGGGGTGTCCCTCTACGGGCTCTCCCCGTTCGCGGACCGCACCCCGGAGCAGCTCGGTCTCGTGCCCGCCATGACGCTGCGGAGCACGGTCAGCGCGGTCAAGGAGGTGCCGGCGGGCCAGGGCGTCTCCTACGGGCTGAGCTACGTCACCGACCGCCCCACCACCCTGGCGCTCGTCCCGCTCGGCTACGCGGACGGCGTCCCGCGCTCCGGCACGGGCGGACCCGTGCGGATCCAGGGCCGCACCTACCCGGAGGTCGGCCGGGTCGCGATGGACCAGATCGTGGTCGACCTCGGCGCGCCGGGATGCTCCGCCCCCGAGCACGGGCTGCTCGGGGCGGAGGCCGTGCTGTTCGGGGCGGGGGAGAACCCCTCGGCGAGCGCATGGGCGGACGCCGCCGGCACGATCAACTACGAGATCGTCACCCGCGTCTCGCCCCGCGTGCCCCGGGTGCACCTGCACGCGGCGGAGGACCCGGCGAGCGCGGCGGAGGAGCAGGCATGAGCGAGTGGACCCGGACCGTGACCGTGGACGGGCCCGGGCGCACCCAGGCCCTGGCCGAGCGGCTGGGCGCCCAGCTGCGCGCCGGGGACCTGCTGGTCCTCACCGGCGAGCTCGGCGCGGGCAAGACCACGTTCACCCAGGGGCTGGGCCGGGGCCTGGGGGTGCGCGCGGGGATCATCTCGCCCACGTTCGTGCTGGTCCGCCGGCACCCCAACGTCCCGGACGGTCCCCGGCCCGGCGGCCCGGACCTGGTGCACGTCGACGCCTACCGGCTGGGCTCCGCGGCGGAGGTCGACGACATCGACTTGGAGGACACGGCGGACACCGCCGTCACCGTGGTCGAGTGGGGGGCCGGGAAGGTCGAGCACCTGGCCGACTCCCGCCTCGAGATCGTGCTGGAGCGCGCCGTGGGCGCCGACCCCCTCGTCCCCGGCACGGCCGGGGACGAGGACCCGGACGAGGACGACGAGCCCCGCCGCATCACCCTCACGGGGATCGGCCCGCGCTGGGTGGACGGGCCCCCGCGGCTCGACTGAGCCGGGAGGCGCCCCCGGGGGCGGGCACTACACTGGTCGGGTGCTCCTCCTGTGCCTGGACTCCTCCGCCGTCGCCTCCGCCGCCCTCGTCACCGGTGCGGGCGAGGTCCTCGGCTCCTACGCGAGCCCGGACACCCGCTCCCACGCCGAGGTCCTGGCCCCCGCGGTCCGCGACCTGCTGGCCGGCCGCGGCGTCACCGGCGCCGACCTCGACGGCGTCCTCGTCGGCACCGGCCCCGGGCCCTTCACTGGCCTGCGGGCGGGGATCGCGACGGCGCGGGCGCTCGCCTTCGCATGGGACGTGCCGCTGCACGGTCTCATGAGCCTCGAGGCCCTCGCCCAGGACGCGGCCGGCCCCGCCCGGGCGGCCGGGCACGAGGAGTTCCTCGTGCTCACCGACGCCCGGCGCCGGGAGGTCTACTGGGCCCGCTTCGCCGCGACCGAGGACGGCCCGCGGCGCACCGGGGGGCCTGGCGTGGCCGCCGCCGAGCAGCTCCCGGAGCTGCCCGCCTACGGCCGCGGGGCGGGGATCTACGCGGACCGCCTGGCCCGGCCCGTGCCGGAGTTCGCCGCGGCGCAGCCCACGGCGTCGTCCCTGGGCCTCGCCGCCGCGCGTCGCACGGCCCGCGGGGAGGCGCTGTCCCCGGACACGACCCCCCTGTACCTGCGCGAGTCCGACGCGAAGGTCCCCGGTCCCCGGAAGCGGGCGGGCGCGTGAGCCCCGCCCCCGGCTCCTGGACGCTGCGCCGGATGGTCCCCGCGGACGTCGCGGCGGTGCACGCGCTCGAGCGGCGGCTCTTCCCGGTCGACGCCTGGCCGCTCGAGATGTTCTTCGCGGAGCTCGCCCAGCCCGTGTGCTGGTACTGGGTCGCCGAGCAGGACGGCGTGATCGTCGGCTACGCGGGGCTCATGTGCCTCCGCCCCGTGGGCGACGTGCAGACCATCGCCGTGGTCCCCGAGCACGAGGGACGCGGGATCGGCTCCGCCCTGCTGCGCACCCTGCACGCGCAGGCCCGGGAGCTCGGGGCCACCGAGGTGCTGCTCGAGGTCCGCGCCGACAACCCGCGCGCCCAGCAGCTCTACCGCCGCTTCGGCTACGAGCAGATCCACACCCGCCCCCGCTACTACCGGGACGGCGCCGACGCGCTGATCATGCGCCTCGACCTCACCGCCACCGACACCCCGGCCGCCCCGACGGAGGAGACCCCATGACCGACGGACCCCTCGTGCTGGGCATCGAGTCCTCGTGCGACGAGACCGGCGTGGGGATCGTGCGGGGACGCACCCTGCTCGCCAACGTGGTGTCCTCCTCGATGGACGAGCACGTGCGCTTCGGCGGCGTGATCCCCGAGATCGCCTCCCGCGCCCACCTCGACGCGATCGTCCCCGCCCTGCGCGAGGCCCTGGACCGGGCGGGCGTGGGCCTGGCGGACCTCGACGCGCTCGCGGTGACCTCCGGGCCCGGCCTGGCCGGGGCCCTCATGGTGGGAACGGCCGCCGCGAAGGCCCTCGCCGTGGCCACGGGCAAGCCCCTCTACGCGATCAACCACCTCGTGGCGCACGTCAGCGTGGGTCTGCTCGAGGACTCGGGGATCGAGGGCTTCCAGGGCGACTTCGGCGACGGCCTGCCGCCCGGCCTCGGGGCGCTGCTGGTCTCCGGAGGGCACACCGAGATCCTCGCCGTCGAGGACCTCTCCCGGGACGTGCGCCTGCTCGGGGCCACGATCGACGACGCGGCCGGTGAGGCCTACGACAAGGTGGCCCGCGTCCTGGGCCTCGACTACCCCGGCGGCCCGGCCATCGACGCCGCCGCCCGGAACGGGGACCCCACCGCCTTCCGCCTGCCCCGCGGGCTGAGCGCGGGCAAGTACATGGGCTCCGCCGAGCGGCCCGGCCCGCACCGCTACGACTTCTCCTTCTCCGGGCTCAAGACCGCCGTGGCCCGGGTCGTCGAGGGCTACGAGGCGCGGGGCGAGCCGGTGCCGGTCGCCGACGTCGCGGCGTCCTTCCAGGAGTCGGTGGCCGACGTGGTCACCCGCAAGGCCGTGCTCGCGTGCACCGAGCAGGGGCTCGGGACGCTGCTGCTCGGCGGGGGAGTGGCCGCGAACTCCCGGCTGCGCGAGCTCACCGCCGAGCGCTGCGCCGCGCACGGGATCGAACTGGTGATCCCCCGGCTGCCGCTGTGCACGGACAACGGGGCGATGGTCGCCGCGCTGGCCGCCCGGGTCGTGGCCGAGGGCCGTGCGCCCTCCGGGCTGGACTTCGCCGCCGACTCCTCGCTGCCGGTCACCACCGTCTCCGTCTGAGCCGGCCGGGGCCGCTCACGGCACGGGGGTGACCAGGGTGCCGTCGGCCAGCCAGCTGCGGAGGTTGCGCAGGGTGAGCTCGGCCATCTCCCGCCGGGTCTCCACGGTCGCGCTGCCCACGTGCGGGAGGAGCACCACCGTGTCGAGCTCGCGCAGGGCGGCCGGCACCCGGGGCTCGTCGGCGAAGACGTCCAGGCCGGCCCCGCCGAGCCGGCCCTCCTGCAGCGCCGCCACCAGGGCCCGCTCGTCGACGACCGAGCCGCGGGCCACGTTGACGAGGAACCCGTCCGGTCCGAGGGCGTCCAGCACCTCCGCGTCGACCGTCCCGGCGGAGTCCGGGCCGCCGGGGACGGCGACCACGAGCACGTCGACGGCGGCCGCCAGCTCCGCCGCGGACCCGTGGTAGGCGTACCCGCTGCCGGTGGCCGGGCGCCGGTTGTGGTAGTGGATCTCGCAGCCCAGCGCCTCCAGCCGGACGGCGACCGCCCGGCCGATCCTGCCGAGGCCCAGCACGCCCACCCGCCGTCCGGAGGCGTGCCGGCCCAGCGGGAAGTTCCCCGTGCTCTCCCACTGCCCGCGCCGGACGTAGCGGTCCGCCGCGGAGAAGCGACGCAGCACGTCCAGGTAGAGGGCCAGCGCGGTGTCCGCCACGGCGTCGGTCAGGACGTCGGGGGTGTTGCTCATCACGATGCCGCGCGCGGCGGCCCCGGCGGCGTCCGTGCCGTCGTAGCCCACGCCGAAGTGGACGACGGCCTCGAGCCGAGGCAGCCGCCGCATCAGGTCCGCGCCCACGCCGGTGCGCCCGGAGCCGACCGCCACCCTGACGTCGCCGGCGTGCCGCTCGAGGAAGCGGTCCTGCTCGGCGGGGTCCTCGGGCAGGCGCAGGGCGGAGAACTCGGCGGCCAGCGCCTCCTCCAGCAGGGGGTGCAGGGCGCCGAGCTGCAGCACCCCGTGGTCCTGCGGGGCGTGGCGGGCGGAGGGGTCCGGACCGGTGCCGGTCGTGTTCGTCATGCCTGCAACCTAGGGACGAACAGGTCCCCGCGTACAGCGGGGCGTGCCGGGCGGGCGGGTCAGTCGTTCTCCCGGGTGCGGCGGACGATGTCGAGGGCGACGGCGTGCAGGTCCCCGTCGTGGGCCCGGGCGACCGCGCGCTGGCGCTGGTAGCCGGCGCCCTGCTCCAGGATCCGCTCCACGTCGGCGAGCTCCCGGGAGCAGCCCAGCTGCGCGGCCACGGGCTCCAGCCGGTCGAGCAGCGCGGTCAGGTCCGTGCGCAGGTCCCGCTCGATGTTGCGCGGGTCGGTGATGACCTCGGCGTCGAGGCCGTAGCGGGCGGCGCGCCACTTGTTCTCCTGGATGTGCCAGGGCTTCAGGCGGGCGGGGGGCCGGCCCGCCTCCACGTCCCGGGAGATGGACTCCGCGAGGCACTGGGTGAGCGCCGTGAGCGCCCCGACCTCCCACAGGGTCGAGAGCCCGTCGCAGAAGCGCACCTCGTCGGTGCCCAGTCGCGGCACGGGGCGCACGTCCCAGCGGGCCTCGCTCATCTCCTCGATGATGCCGGTGGCGATCATGTCCGTGATGCACTGCTCGTACGCGTCCCAGGACGGGAAGTGGTACGGCAGCCCCGCCGTGGACAGCTGCTGGAAGATCATGGAGCGCTGGGACGCGTAGCCGGTGTCCTCGCCCGCCCAGAAGGGCGAGTTCGCGGACAGCGCCAGCAGGTGCGGGTAGTAGGTCAGCAACCCGTCGAGCACGGGCAGCGCCTTCGCCCGGGAGTCGAGGCCTACGTGCACGTGCACCCCGTAGATGACCATCTGCCGGCCCCAGTACTGGGTGCGGTCCACGAGCTTGTGGTAGCGCTGCTTGTCGGTGACCTGCTGGTCCTGCCAGCGGGCGAACGGGTGGGTGCCGGCGGCGAAGACCTCGAGGCCCTGCGGGTCGGTGACCTTGCGGATCTCGTCCAGCATGGTGGACAGCTGCTCCGTGGAGTGGGCGACGTCCCGGCACACCCCGGTGACCAGCTCGACGGTGTTGAGCAGGAACTCTCCGGTCAGGTGCGGGTGGTCGCCGTCCGTGCCCCAGGCGGGGTGGGCGTCCAGGACCGCCTCGAACGTCTCCCGGCCCCGGGGGACGAGATCCCCGGTGGTGCCGTCCACGAGGGCGATCTCCCACTCGACGCCCAGCGTCGACTGGTGGGAGCGGGCGAACGAGATCTCCACGCGGCAGGTCCTCCGTGCTCTGGGGGCGGGCCGGTCGGCCCGCGGAGCCATCAGTCTACGGTTTCCACGACGATCACGACGCGCTGCTCCGCGGGGCCCGCGCCGCCCCGTCCCGGGCCCCCCGGACCGGGGCCCGGGGCCGTCCGGGTGACCACGAGCGTGGCCCGTCCGGGGCCCATCGGCGCGAGCCGGCGGCGCAGCTCCTCCGGGGTGACGTCCGTGCCGCGCTTCTTGATCTCGAGCGTGCCGACCTCGTGCTCCCGGACCCACCGCTTGAGCACCTTGACGGTGTGCGGCAGCACCTCCCGCACGCGGTACGCACGGGCCAGCGGGGTGCGCACGAGCTCGTCGGAGGTGAGGTAGGCGATCCGGGGGTGGATCAGCCGTGCGCCCAGCTGCCGGGCGAGGTCCGTGACGAGCCCCGCCCGGATCACCGCGCCGTCCGGTTCGTAGAGGTACGCGCCCACGGGTCCGACCACGGCGTCGGCGTGGGCGGGGTCGTTGTCCTGGGGGCTGGTGAGCTCCGCGGACCCGTGCTCGGAGAGCACGAGCGCCGCCCGCCGCACGCCGGGGCGGGCCACCGCGTTGAACCACAGCACGGCCTCGACCACGTCGCCCCGGTCGGAGACCCACTGCGCCTCGCACCCGGCGGGGACCGCCTCGTGCGGGATGCCCGGCCCCAGCTTCACCCCGACGGGCAGGCCGCGCCCGGCCAGCGCCTCGACGAAGGACAGGGGCGGGGAGAACGCCTCGGGGTCGAAGATCCGGCGGGTGCCCGACGACGACGTCGTGCGCCGGGCCGGGTCCAGCCACACCCCGTCCGGCGGTCCGCCGGGCAGGGCGGTGAGGTCCAGCCGCTCGACGTCGGCCTGCAGCACCGTGGCCTCGGGGAAGGGGAGGAGGTTGAGCGTGGCCACCGCGGCCGTGGTCTCGTCGAGCTCCACGGCGGTGACCCGGCGGTCCAGGGAGGCCAGCGCGAGCGCGTCCGCGCCGATGCCGCAGCCGAGGTCGGCCACGTGCACCAGGTCCGCGTCGGCGAACCGCCGGGCGTGCAGGGCGGCCACCCGCAGCCGGGTGGCCTGCTCGAGGCCGGCCCGGGTGAAGAGCATGCGGTCGGCGAAGTCGCCGAACTTCTCCCGCGCCCTGGCGCGGAGCCGGGCCTGGGTGAGCACCGCGGAGACGAGCCGGGGATCGTGCCCCGCGGCGCGCAGGCGGGTCGCGGCCCCCAGGGCGTCGTCGGCGTCGTAGGGGCCCACGGCCTCCAGCAGGCGACTCCCCTCGGCGGTGAGCAGGGGTGCCATGTCGGTCGCCTCGTTCTGCATCGGTCCACCCTATCCGGCCCGCCCGTCCGGACGGGCACCGGTCAGTAGAACGCGGCGAGACGGCCCCGGGGGCCGTCGACGACGGTCACCGGGGTCTCGAAGACCCGGGTGAGGACCGCGCCGTCCATGATCTCGTGCGGCTCGCCGAACTCGGCGACCCGGCCGTCCTTGACGGCGCAGATCCGGTCCGCGTAGTGGCTGGCGAAGTTGATGTCGTGGAGCACGATGACGATGGTGCGCCCCATCTCGTCGCAGGCCCGCCGCAGGTGCTGCATCATCGACACGGCGTGCCGCATGTCCAGGTTGTTGAGGGGCTCGTCCAGCAGCACGTGGTCGGTCTCCTGTGCGAGGACCATGGCGACGTACGCGCGCTGGCGCTGGCCGCCCGACAGCTGGTCGAGATAGCGGTGCTCCAGCGGCGCCAGGCCGAGGAAGTCGATGTACCTGCCGATGATCTCGTCGTCCACGGCGGTGAGCCGGCCGCGGCTGTGGGGGAAGCGGCCGAAGCCCACCAGCTGCCGCACGGTGAGCCGGGTGATGTAGTGGTTCTCCTGGCGCAGGACGGAGACGATCCGGGCGAGGTCCTTGGACCGGGTCCGGGCCACGTCGTAGCCGGCGATGTCGATGCTGCCGTCGTCGAGGCCGAGCAGGCGTCCGATCATCGTCAGCAGCGTGGACTTGCCCGCACCGTTGGGGCCGACCAGGGCGGTCATGCCGGCCGACGGGATCTCGAGGTCGACGGGCCCGACCGTGACCTCACCGCCGTAGTCCTTGCGCACGTTGGTCAGGGTGATCACAGCCGGCCCTTTCGGAGGATGACGTAGAGGAAGACGGAGCCGCCGACGAGCTCGATGATGATCGAGACGACGCCCTGGGCGTAGAAGACGTTGTTCAGGACGAAGTAGGCGCCCGTCAGGACGAGGAACCCGGTGAAGACCGCCACGGGGAAGAGGTGGCGGTGGTCGTACGTGTCGGCGAACTGGTAGGCGAGCGTCGCCACCAGGAAGCCGAGGAACGTCATGGGGCCCACCAGGGCGGTGGAGACGGCCATCAGGACGGAGACGAGGAACAGGGTGCCCATGATCTCGGCGCGGTGCCGCAGGCCGAGGTTCAGGCTCACGTCCCGTCCGAGGGCGACCACGTTCAGGCGCGAGGACCTCAGCCACAGGGCGCCGCCGGCCAGCAGGCACAGCGGGACCGCCACCGGCAGGTAGTCGGCCTGGGCGTTCGTCACGGAGCCGAACAGCCGGGCGGAGAGCACGTCGAACTCGCCGGGGGACAGCAGGCGCTGCATGAAGGTCGAGACGGAGCCGAGGCCCCCGCCGATGATGATGCCCACGAGCAGCATCACCTGCAGGTTCCCGTACCGGCCGGAGAGCAGCCAGCCGTAGAGCGCGAGGGAGAGCGCGACCATGAGTGCCACCTGCAGCAGGAACTGCGGCACGCCCTGCAGGAGGAGGATCCCCGCGGCGCCCATGAAGTAGACCGTGGACGTCTGGATCGCCACGTAGAGGGACTCAAAGCCCATGATCGACGGGGTGATGATCCGGTTGTTCGTGGCCGTCTGGAAGCTCACGGTCGCGATCGCCTGGCAGAAGGCCACGACCGCCATGATGACCACGCTCGTCACCCGGCGGTCCGCGATCCGCCAGAAGCCGTCCGAGCCGACCGGCATCGGGTTGTCCCAGGCCAGCAGGCCGAAGGCGAAGCCCGCGGAGGCGAGGGCCAGCACGGCGACGACCGTCCAGTACCGCCGCCGGGCCCGCGGGGTGGGGAAGGCCCCGGCGCGGCCCCGTGCGGCGGGGGCCGCCGGCGCCGCGGCCGGTGCGGGTACGGGAGTGCTGAGCACGGCCTCAGACACGACGACGCTGCCTCAGGAGCAGGCAGACGAACACCACGGCGCCGACGATCCCGAGGATCACGGACACGGGGATCTCGAACGGCATGATGATGATCCTTCCGAGGAGGTCACACAGCGTCACGATGGCGATGCCGAGCAGGCACACCCACGGCAGGTTGCTGCGCAGGTCGTCGCCGCGGACCATCGAGACGATGTTCGGCACGATGAGGCCCAGGAAGGGCAGGTTGCCGACGACGACGGTGACGACGCCGGTGGCCACCGCGATCAGCCCGGTCCCGAGCAGGACGGTGCGGTGGTAGTTCAGCCCGACATTGGTGGCGACGTCCTCGCCGAGCCCGGCGACGGTGAGCCGGTCCGCCACGAGGAACACCGCGATCCCGACCAGGAGCACGATCCACAGCACCTCGTACTGACCGCGCAGCACCGAGGTGAAGCTGCCGGCGAACCAGACCCCGAGGTTCTGCAGCATGTCCGTCTGCAGCGCCAGGAACGTCGAGACGGACCCGACCACCGCGCCCAGCATGATGCCGACGATGGGCACGATGAGGGAGGAGCGCAGGGAGACGCGGCGCAGGAAGAGGAAGAAGACCATGGTCCCGATGAAGGCCGCGGTCACGGCGCCGAGCATCCGGGTGAGGACCGTGGCGGTGGGCACCAGGAGCATGACGAGCAGCAGCCCGAGCCCCGCCCACTCGGTGGTGCCCGTCGTGGTGGGCTCCACGAAGCGGTTCTGCGTGAGCAGCTGCATCACCAGGCCGGACATGGACATGGCGGCGCCGGCGAGCACCAGGGCGATGGTGCGGGGGATCCGCGTGATCGCGAACATTTCGTCGCCGTCCTCGGCGCCGAAGACGTCGTAGACCCCCGTGAGGAGGGACGCGGCCAGCAGCGCGAGGACGCCGAGCGCACCGAGCAGCAGCTTCCAGTCGAACAGCGAGCCCTTGCTCGCCGCGGGGGGTTTCGACACGATCGTCGACATGGGGTCAGTCCTTCCTCCGGCCTCGTGCCCGGCGGACGGCGGTGGTGGGGCGGACCCCGCCACCGCCGTCCGGACGATGGGTCAGTCCTGCGCGCCCATGGCGTCGGCCAGGGTGTCGAAGAACTCGGTGTAGGTCTGGATGCCCTCGTTGGTGTAGGTGTCCCGGGGCATGTAGACGACCTGGCCCTCCTGCACCGCGGTGACGTTCTGCAGAGCCGCGGCGTTCTCGATGACCTCCTGCGCCGGGGTGTACTCCGGGTCCTCGGCGGAGATCGCGGCGTCGCGGTCCAGCACGAGGATCCAGTCGGGGTTCGAGTCGGCGATCGCCTCCACGGAGATGTCGTCGCCCTGGTGGTCGTCGCTGGCGCCCTCGACCTCGAGGGCCGGTGCGAAGTCGAAGATCTCGAACAGCGGGCCCAGGGTGCGTCCGTTGCCCGGGGCGATGAAGCCGATCTCGCCGCCGGAGACGGTGACGGCCATGACTGTGTCGCCGGGCCGGTAGCCGTCGACGACGCGCTGCATCGCCGCGTCGAAGTCGCCGTTGATCTGCTCGGCCTCGTCCTCGCGGTCGAAGATCTGGCCCAGGACGGAGGTCTGCCGCTTCAGCTCCTCGTCGAAGGGCTCGTCCTCCCGCGGGTCCAGCTCGACGATGGTGGCCTCCGGCACCAGGTCGGCGAAGTCCTCGCGGTAGTCGGCGAAGCGCTGGCCGTTGACGATGAGGTCGGGGTCCGCGGCGACGACGGCCTCGAGGTCGGGCTCGCGGTGGTTGCCGAGGTCGACGACGGACTCGTCGTCGGCGTAGGCGATGGTGTCCGGCATGAGGGCGCGCGGGGCCGCCGCCAGTTCGACGTCCCACTCGGCGAGCGTCTCGAAGGTGCGGTTGTCGGTGGCGACGACGGACGCCGGCGGGGCCTCGACCGTCTGCGTGCCGTAGTTGTCCTCGACCTCGACCGTGGCGGCGGAGGGGGCGGACGACTCCGCGGAGGCGGCCTCGTCGCCCTGGGCCGTGCCGCAGGCGGTGAGGGTGAGGACACCGGCGACGGCCAGGAGGGCAACCGGGTGCTGGGTGCGGTTCATGGTCTTCCTTCGTGCAGAGGACGCCGGCGTGCTCCGGGGTGGAGGACGCCGGCGGGATCCGATGGGCGCGACGCACCTGCGCACGGATGCGCCGGGACGTCGAGGAGGGCACCGCTGCTCGGCCGAGGTAAGGGTTGCCTTACCGCTCAACCTAGAGGGTCGGGCGGGCGTGAGGCAAATCATTGGCGAACACCGGCGTGACCTAATTCCTGTCGGACGCTCCCGCGAGGGTCGGTGCGCTGGCACTCGCCTTGACCGACTGCCAGCCCGCTCCTACAGTTGGCCTTGGCACTCTCCGGGTGAGGGTGCTAAGGGCCAGGCGATCGACCGGCACCGCGACGACGGTCGGTGCGCCGATCGGCCCGAAGCGCGACGGCGGGCTCCGCCCGCGGTCGCCCACCGTTTTCCACCCCTACAGACAAGGAGAGATCGTGTCGGTCTCCATCAAGCCTCTCGAGGATCGCATCGTCGTCCAGCCGCTCGCCGCTGAGCAGACCACCGCGTCCGGTCTCGTCATCCCGGACACCGCCAAGGAGAAGCCCCAGGAGGGCAAGGTCCTGGCGGTCGGCCCCGGTCGTGTCGACGACTCCGGCAACCGCATCCCGGTCGACGTCCAGGAGGGCGACGTCGTGATCTTCTCGAAGTACGGCGGCACCGAGGTCAAGTACAACGGCGAGGAGTACCTGGTCCTCCCGGCCCGCGACGTGCTCGCCGTCGTCGTCAAGTAGACCGGGCCGCACCGACCCGGCGCAGACCGCGCAGTCCTGACGAAGGGTGCCCGCCGCACGCCCCGCTGTTCCGGCGGGCCCGCGGCGGGCACCCTTCGCCGATCCAGACCCCGAAACCCGCTGGCGACCCCAGCCACCCCAGAAGGAGCTCTTCGCCCATGGCCAAGCAGCTGGCGTTCGACGACGCCGCCCGCAAGTCCCTCGAGAACGGCGTCAACAAGCTCGCCGACACCGTCAAGGTCACCCTCGGCCCGCGCGGGCGCAACGTGGTGCTCGACAAGAAGTGGGGCGCCCCCACGATCACCAACGACGGCGTGACCATCGCCCGCGAGGTCGAGCTCGACGACCCGTACGAGAACCTCGGCGCCCAGCTCGCCAAGGAGGTGGCGACCAAGACCAACGACGTCGCCGGCGACGGCACCACCACCGCCACCGTGCTCGCCCAGGCGCTCGTCAAGGAGGGCCTGCGCAACGTGGCCGCCGGCGCCGACCCGCTGAGCCTCAAGCGCGGCATCGAGAAGGCCGTCGAGGCCGTCTCCGAGCGCCTGCTCGAGAACGCCCGCCCGGTGGAGGGCACCAACGTCGCCCACGTGGCGACCATCTCGGCGCAGGACCCGGCGATCGGCGAGCTCATCGCCCGGGCCTTCGAGACCGTCGGCAAGGACGGCGTCATCACGATCGAGGACGGCTCGAGCACCGAGGTCGAGCTCGACGTCACCGAGGGCATGCAGTTCGACAAGGGCTACCTGTCCCCGTCCTTCGTGACCGACGCCGAACGCCAGGAAGCGGTCATGGAGAACTCCCTGGTGCTGCTGTACCAGGGCAAGATCTCCTCGGTGCCGGAGCTCATGCCCGTGCTGGAGAAGGTCCTCCAGGCCAAGAAGCCGCTGACCATCATCGCGGAGGACGTCGAGGGCGAGGCCCTGTCCACCCTCGTGGTCAACCGGCTGCGCGGCACCCTCGACGTCGTGGCCCTCAAGGCCCCCGGCTTCGGCGACCGCCGCAAGGCGATCATGCAGGACCTCGCCGTCCTCACCGGCGGCCAGCTCATCACCAGCGAGCTGGGCATCAGCCTCGACCAGGTCACCCTGGAGCAGCTGGGCACCGCCCGGCGCGTCACGGTCACCAAGAACACCACCACCCTGGTCGACGGCGGGGGCACCCCGGCCGAGATCCAGGACCGGGTCGCCACGATCCGCGCCGAGGTGGAGCGCACCGACTCCGAGTGGGACCGCGAGAAGCTCCAGGAGCGGCTCGCCCGCCTGGCCGGCGGCGTCTCCGTGATCAAGGTCGGCGCCGCCACCGAGGTCGAGGCCAAGGAGCGCAAGCACCGCATCGAGGACGCCGTCTCCGCGACCCGCGCGGCCCTCGAGGAGGGCATCGTCGCCGGTGGCGGCACCGCCCTCGTGCAGGCCGCGAAGGTCCTCGACGAGTCCGACCTCGGGCTCACCGGGGACGCCGCGACCGCGCTCGGCATCGTCCGCCGCGCGCTGCGGCAGCCGCTGTACTGGATCGCCCAGAACGCCGGTCAGGACGGGGCCGTGGTCGCCTCCCGCGTCGCCGAGCTCGAGGCCGGGCACGGCTACGACGCCGCCACCGACGAGTACGTCGAGATGGTCGGCGCGGGCATCATCGACCCCGTCAAGGTCACCCGCTCGGCGCTGCAGAACGCCGCGTCCATCGCGGCGCTCGTGCTGACCACCGAGACGCTCGTGACGGACAAGCCCGCCGACGACGAGGGGCACGGCCACGGCCACCAGCACTGACGGCCGGCACTGACGGCCGGCGCCGAGCCGGCTCGCCCCGCGGACCCGTCCCACCACCGGTGGGGCGGGTCCGTCGCCGTCTCCGGGGGCCGCCCCGGCGCCTCCGGTAGAGTGCGGGGGTCCGCACGACCACTGCCGCGCCCCCGGCGGCACGGTGTTCCCAGGAGATGCCCATGACGACCCTCGGCGCGCAGCGCACGCCCACCGGCGTCGAGCCGGACACGGCCCGGCGGGTGGCCCGCTACGCCGGGTTCCGTCCGGAGGTGCAGGGGCTGCGCTTCGTCGCGGTGCTGCTCGTGGTGGTCTACCACGTGTTCCTGGACCGGGTGTCTGGGGGAGTGGACATCTTCCTGCTGATCTCCGCCTTCTTCCTCACGCTGTCCTTCGTGCGCAAGCTCGAGGCCGGGAGGCCGCTGGCGCTGGGGCGGTACTGGCTGCACGTGTTCAAGCGGCTGCTGCCGCTGGCGGTGCTCACGATCCTGGGCACCCTGGTGCTGGCGTGGTGGTTCTTCCCGGAGGCGCGGATCGACCGGGTGCGCACGGAGGCGCTGGCCTCGGTCCTCTACGTGGAGAACTGGGCGCTGGCGCTGGCCGAGGTGGACTACTACGCCGCCGACGACTCCACGGCCTCCCCGTTCCAGCACTTCTGGTCCCTGTCGGTGCAGGGACAGGTGTTCCTGCTGTGGCCGCTGGTGTTCGGGGCGGCGTGGCTCGTGTGCCGGGGCGGGCGGTGGCGGCCGGTGCCCGTGCTGGCGGTGCTCTTCGGGCTGGTCTTCGCGGCCTCCCTCGCCTGGTCGGTGCACACGACCGCCACGGACCAGGCGTTCGCCTACTTCGACACCCGGGCCCGGCTGTGGGAGTTCGCCCTCGGGTCCCTGCTGGCCCTCGCGGTGCCGTACCTGCACCCGCCGCGGGCGGCGCGGGTGGTGCTGGGCTGGGCCGGGATGCTCAGCATGGTCTCGGTCGGGGTGCTGATCGACGTGCAGGGCGCCTTCCCCGGCTGGATCGCCCTGTGGCCGCTGCTCTCGGCGGCGGCGATCATCGTGGCCGGGCACTCCGGCTCGCCCTTCGGCCTGGACCGGATCCTCGCCTCCCGGCCCCTGGTGCGGCTCGGGGACGCCTCCTACGCGCTGTACCTGGTGCACTGGCCGCTGCTGATCACCTACCTGGTGCTGCGGGACCGGCCCGTGGCCGGGCCGCGGTCGGGGGTCGCGATCATCCTGGTCTCCCTGGTGCTGGCGGTGGCCGCCACGAAGCTGGTGGAGCGCCCGTTCCAGCGGTGGGTGTGGCCGGAGCGGGACAAGCGGCGGCTGGCCGCGTCGGTGGCGGTGAGCCTGGCGCTCGTGGCGGTGCCGGTGCTGGTGTGGCAGCAGGCCGATGCACGGCGGGCGGCCGAGCTGGCGGAGGACGCCGCCCGCAACAACCCCGGGGCGGCGGTGCTGGACCCGGGCTTCGAGTTCCGGGGCGACCCGGACGCCCCCACGCTGCCCCTGGCCTCCGCGCTGGGCGACGAGTGGGTCGGGCTGCCCGAGCCCTGCTCGGGGGCGTTCGCCCCCGAGCAGGAGGTCCTCGAGCAGTACTGCCGCCAGACCCCGGCCCTGCCGGACCCCGAGCGGACGATCGCGGTGGTCGGCAACTCCCACATGGAGCAGTTCATGGGCGCGGTGATCCCTCTCGCGGAGGAGCGCAACTGGCAGCTCGTCGCCGTGCTGCAGCCGGGCTGCGCCTTCGCGGTGCGCCCGGAGGGGGATGCGTGCCACGAGGGCAACGACGCGGCGATCGAGTACGTGGAGCGGCTCGCCCCGGACGCGGTCATGACGACCTCGACCTACGCGGCCCGGATGGACGGTCCCGCCGAGGCCCTCGTCGGGGGGTTCCCGGAGCTGGTCGACCGCCTCACGGGCCAGGGCATCGACGTCGTCGGCTTCCGGGACAACCCCCGGTTCGACTTCAACCCCTACGAGTGCGCCGTGCGCCACGGCCAGGACGCCGACCGGTGCCGCGTGCCCGTCGAGCAGGTCCTGGCGCCCGTCAACCCGGCCGACGCCCTCCTGGACCGGAACGGCTTCTCCTCGCTCGACCTCACCGACCTCATCTGCCCGGAGGGACTGTGCCGTCCCGTGGTGGGCAACGTGCACGTCTTCTTCGACCCGCAC
Organism: Kocuria sp. CPCC 205263; assembly: GCF_040981075.1. Taxonomy (NCBI): domain Bacteria; kingdom Bacillati; phylum Actinomycetota; class Actinomycetes; order Micrococcales; family Micrococcaceae; genus Kocuria; species Kocuria sp. CPCC 205263. The sequence continues at coordinate 18,315 of NZ_JAVKPV010000005.1, forward strand.
CACCTCACGTGGACCTACGCGCGGACGATGGCGCCGGCCCTCGAGACCCGGCTCCCCGGCACGCTCCTCCAGGAGGTGTCCTCGTGAGCACGGTGCAGGCCGGCGCCCCGCGCCCGGACCCGGGGGCCACCTCCCCGGCCGGCCCCGGGGGCGTCGAGCCGGACACGGCCTGGCGGGTGGCCCGGTATTCGGGGTTCCGCCCCGAGGTGCAGGGGCTGCGGTTCGTCGCGGTGCTGCTGGTGGTGGTCTACCACGTGTTCCTCGGCCGGGTCTCCGGGGGCGTGGACGTGTTCCTGCTGATCTCCGCCTTCTTCCTCACGCTGTCCTTCGTGCGCAAGCTCGAGGCGGGGAGGCCGCTGGCGCTGGGGCGGTACTGGCTGCACGTGTTCAAGCGGCTGCTGCCCCTGGCGGTGCTCACCATCCTCGGCACCCTCGTCCTGGTGGCCGCCGTCTACCCCGGCTCCGACGCCGGGCAGTGGCGCACCGAGGCGCTCGCTTCGGTGCTCTACGCGGAGAACTGGGCGCTCGCGCTGAGCTCCGTCGACTACTACGCCGCCGACCACTCCACCGCCTCGCCGTTCCAGCACTTCTGGTCCCTGTCGGTCCAGGGGCAGGTGTTCCTGCTGTGGCCGCTGGTCTTCGCCGCCGCCTGGCTGCTCACGCGGCGGGGGCGCCTCCGGCCGGTCCCCGTCCTGGTCGCGATGTTCGGCACCGTGTTCCTGGCCTCCCTGGCGTGGTCCGTGCACAGCACGGCCGTCCAGCAGGAGTTCGCCTACTTCGACACCCGCACCCGGCTGTGGGAGTTCGCCCTCGGGTCGCTGCTGGCCCTCGCCCTGCCCTACCTGAAGCCGCCGCGGACCGCGCGCGTGGCCCTGGGCTGGGCCGGGCTGCTCAGCATGGTCTCGGTGGGGGTGCTGGTCGACGTGCAGGGCGCCTTCCCCGGGTGGATCGCGCTGTGGCCGCTGCTCTCGGCCGCGGCGATCATCGTGGCCGGCCGCTCCGGGTCCCCGTTCGGACTGGACCGGATCCTCGCCTCGCGCCCCCTGGTGCGGCTGGGGGACTCGGCCTATGCCCTGTACCTGATCCACTGGCCCGTGCTGATCACCTACCTCGTGCTGCGGGACCGGCCCATGGCCGGGCCGCGGTCGGGGGTGGTGATCATCGTCGTCGCCCTGGTGCTCGCCGTGCTGGCCACCCGGCTGGTCGAGGACCGGTTCAAGAAGTGGGCCTGGCCCGAGCAGAACAAGCGGCGCCTCGCCGGGGTCGTGGTGCTCTGCCTCGCCCTGGTCACAGCCCCCGTGCTCGTCTGGCAGCAGGTTGAGGACCGGCGTGCCGACCGGATCCAGGCCGAGGCCGTCCGGAACAACCCCGGGGCCGCCGTCCTCGAGCCCGGCTTCGAGTTCCGCGGCGACCCGGACGCCCCGACCCTGCCCCTGCCGGAGGACCTGCCGAGGCAGCCGGCCTCCCTCGGCGAGGCCTGCCCCGAGGACCTCGACCTGCCGGAGGAGCTCCTTCGCTTCTGCCACGAGAGCGTGGCGCAGGAGGCCCCCGAACGGACGGTGCTCGTGCTCGGCAACAGCCACCTGCAGCACTGGCTCCCCGCGCTGCGGCCCCTGGCGGAGGCCGAGCGGTGGCGGGTGCTGACCTGGATCCAGCCGGGCTGCTTCTACGCCGCCGCCGAGGACCAGCCGGGCTCGGAGAGCTGCCGGGCGTGGTTCGAGGGCGCCGAGCGGATGATCGGCACCGCCGACCCCGACCTCGTCGTCGTCCAGTCGACCTTCACCGACCTGGAGGGGGAGTTCCTCCGGCCCGGGCTGGAGCAGCGGATCCGCGAGCTCACCGACCGCGGGATCCCCGTGGTCGGGATCCGCGACACCCCCCGCTTCCCGGAGGCGCCGGCCGAGTGCGCGGTGGCGAACGGGGAGGACGACCCCCGGTGCACCTTCGCGCACCCCATGGTGGGCACGGCTGATCCCGCGCTCCCGCTCGCCCGCGAGTTGCCGCTCTACTCGACCCTGGACCTCACCGACCTGATCTGCCCGGCCGGGCGGTGCCCGCCGGTCGTCGGCAACGTCTACGTGTACTGGGACGACGACCACCTCAGCCGGGTCTACTCCGAGAGCGCCGCCCCGGTCTTCGGCGAGCGGTTCCGGGAGGCCCTCGCCACCGACGGCCTCCGTCCCTGACGACCGCCTGTCCGCAGCCGCCGGCACCCCCGGCGCCGGGCGACCGGCGCCGGGTGCCCCGCGCGGCGCCGGTCGTGCGATAGGGTCGCGACGGGCGCCCCCGGCCCCGCCCCCTTGCTCCGCATCCCCCTCGCTCCGCATCCCCCTCGCTCCGCATCCCCCCGCTCCCCTCCCGGCGCCGCCCCGCGGCCGCGTCCGGGACGCTCCCTCCTGGAGGTGCCCCCGTGGCCACCGTGCACGCCGCCGCTCCGCAACCGTCCACCGGGACCACCGACCGCGGGGACGCGGCCCGGCGGCGGACAGGACGGTACTCGGGCTTCCGGCCCGAGGTCCAGGGCCTGCGCGCGGTGGCGGTGCTGCTGGTGGTGGTCTACCACGTGTTCCTCGGCCGGGTCTCCGGGGGCGTGGACGTGTTCCTGCTGATCTCCGCCTTCTTCCTCACCCTGTCCTTCGTGCGCAAGCTCGAGGCCGGCCGGCCCCTGGCCCTGGGGCGGTACTGGCTGCACGTGTTCAAGCGGCTGCTGCCCCTGGCGGTGCTCACGATTCTGGGCACCCTGGTGCTGGTGGAGCTGTTCTACCCGGGCTACGACGCCGGGCAGTGGCGCGCCGAGGCGCTGGCCTCGGTGTTCTACGCGGAGAACTGGGCGCTGGCGCTCAACGCGGTGGACTACTACGCCGCCGACCACTCGACCGCCTCGCCGTTCCAGCACTTCTGGTCCCTGTCCGTGCAGGGACAGGTGTTCCTGCTGTGGCCGCTGGTCTTCGCCGCGGCCTGGCTGATCTCGCGGCGGACCCGGTGGAGCCCCGTGCCGGTGCTGGCGGTCGTCTTCGGCCTGGTCTTCGCGGCCTCCCTGGCGTGGTCGGTGCACAGCACGGCCGTCCAGCAGGAGTTCGCCTACTTCGACACCCGCACCCGGCTGTGGGAGTTCGCCCTCGGGTCCCTGCTGGCCCTCGCGGTGCCCTGGTTGCGGCCCGGCCGCAGGATGCGCGTGGTCCTGGGCTGGGCCGGGCTGGTGAGCATGGTCTCGGTGGGGGTGCTGGTCGACGTGCAGGGGGCGTTCCCCGGGTGGATCGCGCTGTGGCCGCTCCTCTCGGCCGCGGCGATCATCGTGGCCGGGCAGTCCGGGTCGCGCTTCGGGCTGGACCGGATCCTCGCCTCGGCGCCGCTGGTGCGGCTGGGGGACTCGGCCTACGCGCTGTACCTGATCCACTGGCCGCTGCTGGTCACCTACCTCGTGCTGCGGGACCGGCCCATGGCCGGGCCGCGGTCGGGGGTCGTGATCGTGGTGGTCTGCCTGGTGCTCGCGGTGCTGGCCACCCGGCTGGTCGAGGACCCGCTCAAGCGCTGGACCTGGCCCGAGCGGTCCCGGCTGCGGCTGGCCGCGGTGATCGTGGTGTGCCTGGCGGCGGTCGCGGTCCCGGTGACCGCGGCCCGGGTGGCCGAGGAGCGGCGGGCGGTGGAGATCGCGGCGTCGGCCGACCGCAACAACCCCGGGGCGGCGGCACTGCTTCCGGGCTTCCGGTACGAGGGCGACCCGGACGCCGAGACCGTCCCCGTGATCACCGGGGAGCCGTACGCCAAGCCGTCGCTCGGCGAGCCCTGCCCGCCCGGCACGGGGGTCGGCGAGCGCTTCCGGCAGTGGTGCTTCGACACCGTCCCGAACCCTGAGCCCGCCGCCACGATGCTGGTGATCGGCAACAGCCATGTGCACCAGTGGATCCCGGCCGTCGAGCTCCTGGCCGAGCGCAACGACTGGCGGGTGGTCACCTACATCCGCGGCAACTGCCTGTACGCCCTGCCGGAGGAGCAGGTGGCCGACCACGAGGCGTGCGCGCGCTGGCTCGAGGGCGCCGACCCCGTGGTGGAGGCCGTGGACCCGGACCTGGTGCTGGTGCAGGGCACCCGCAGCACGGACGAGGACCAGGAGCAGTTCACCCCCGGGATGGAGCAGCGCATCCGCGGGCTGGCGGAGCGCGGCATCCAGGTCCTCGGCCTGCGCGACAACGCCCGCTTCGACTTCGTCCCCGCGCGCTGCGCCGCGGACCACGGCGCCGACGCCCCCGAGTGCGCCGCCTCCCACGTGATCCTGGGCCCGGACAGCCCGCTGGCCCCGGTGGCCGAGCTGCCGCGGGTCACGATGGTCGACATGGGGGACCTCATCTGCCCGGACGGCACCTGCGTCCCGGTCATCGGCAACGTGTTCACGTACTGGGACAACAACCACCTCACCGTCGAGTACGTGCGGAGCCTGGCGCCCCTGTTCGCGGAGCGCGTCGAGGAGGCCCTGCGCGCGGACGGGGCAGGGTTCCTCGCCGGGTCGTGAGCACGGCCACAGCCGTCCGCCGGCCGGGACTCGGCCCGTAGAATGATCGCGACTCCCTCGAAGCTGAAAGGCCCCACCGTGTCGGATACCGCCGTCCCCACCGCCCTGTCCGAGGACCCGTTCGGGTTCACCGGGCTGACCTACGACGACGTGCTGCTGCTGCCCGGCAACACGGACGTCATCCCGTCCGAGGCATCGACGCGCACCCGCCTGTCCCGGCGCATCGACCTGGAGGTGCCGCTGCTGTCCGCCGCCATGGACACCGTCACCGAGTCCTCGATGGCGATCGCGATGGCCCGCCAGGGCGGCATCGGCGTGATCCACCGCAACCTCTCGGTCCAGGACCAGGCCGAGCACGTGGACCGGGTGAAGCGCAGCGAGTCCGGGATGATCACCGACCCCGTCACCATCTCCCCGGAGGCGACCCTCGAGGAGCTGGACCGGCTCTGCGGCTACTACCGGGTCTCGGGGCTGCCCGTCGTGGACGCCGGGCAGAAGCTGCTGGGGATCATCACCAACCGCGACACCCGGTACCTGCCGGAGAGCGAGTTCCCGCGGCGCCGGGTGCACGAGATCATGACGCCCATGCCGCTGATCACCGGCAAGGTCGGGATGGCGAAGGACGACGCGCACCGGCTCCTGGCGACCAACAAGATCGAGAAGCTGCCGCTCGTCGACGACGCCGGCCGGCTCACCGGCCTGATCACGATCAAGGACTTCACCAAGGCCGAGCAGTACCCCCACGCGACCAAGGACGAGGAGGGCCGGCTGCGCGTCGGCGCCGCCGTCGGCTTCTTCGGCGACGGCTTCGAGCGGGCCATGACCCTCGTCGAGGCCGGCGTGGACGCCCTGTTCATCGACACTGCCAACGGGCACTCCCAGGGCGTGCTGGACATGATCGCCCGGCTCAAGGCGGAGACCGCCGCCGCGCACGTGGACGTCATCGGCGGGCAGGCGGCCACCCGCCACGGCGCGCAGGCCATCGTGGACGCCGGCGCGGACGCCGTGAAGGTGGGCGTGGGCCCCGGCTCGATCTGCACCACTCGCATCATCGCCGGCGTGGGCGTCCCCCAGATCACCGCCGTCAACGAGGCGGCGAAGGCGGCGATCCCGGCGGGCGTGCCCCTGATCGCCGACGGCGGCCTGCAGTACTCCGGCGACATCGGCAAGGCGCTCGTGGCCGGCGCGGACTCCGTGATGGTCGGGTCCCTGCTCGCGGGCTGCGACGAGTCCCCGGGCGAGCTGATCTTCGTCAACGGCAAGCAGTTCAAGACCTACCGGGGGATGGGCTCGCTGGGGGCCATGCAGTCCCGCGGCAAGAACACCTCCTACTCCAAGGACCGCTACTTCCAGGCCGACGTCGCCAGCGACGAGAAGCTCATCCCCGAGGGCATCGAGGGCCAGGTCCCGTACCGCGGCCCGCTCTCGGCCGTGGTCCACCAGCTCGACGGCGGCCTGCGCCAGACGATGTTCTACGTGGGCGCCCACACCGTCGAGGAGCTCAAGCACCAGGGCCGGTTCGTGCGGATCACGCCGGCCGGGCTCAAGGAGTCCCACCCGCACGACATCACGATGACCGTCGAGGCACCCAACTACCAGCGCTGAGCGACCGTCCGCAGCACCGTTCGGAAAGGACACCATGAGCTACGACATCGAGATCGGCCGCTCCAAACGCGCCCGCCGCACCTTCTCCCTGGACGAGATCGCCCTCGTCCCCTCCCGCCGCACCCGCGACCCCCGGGACGTGTCCACGGACTGGAAGATCGACGCCTACCGGTTCTCCATCCCGTTCCTGGGCGCCCCGATGGACTCGGCGACGTCCCCGGAGACGGCCATCGCCCTCGGCCGCGCCGGGGGACTGGGCGTGCTGGACCTCGAGGGGCTGTGGACCCGCTACGAGGACCCGCAGCCGGTGCTCGACGAGATCGCGGCGCTCTCCGGCGAGGACGCCCCGGCGTCCACGCGCCGGATGCAGGAGCTCTACGAGGCGCCCGTCCAGCCGGAGCTGATCACGGCCCGGCTGGCGCAGATCCGCGAGGCGGGCGTCATCGTCGCGGGGTCCCTGACGCCGCAGCGCACGGTGGAGCACTACCGCACCGTCCTGGACGCCGGCGTGGACGTCTTCGTGATCCGCGGGACCACGGTCTCCGCGGAGCACGTCTCCCGCAACCAGGAGCCGCTGGACCTCAAGAAGTTCATCTACGACCTCGACGTCCCGGTCATCGTGGGCGGCGCCGCGGGCTACACGCCGGCGCTGCACCTCATGCGCACGGGCGCGGCCGGCGTGCTCGTGGGCTTCGGCGGCGGCGCGTCCATGCGCATCCAGAACACCTTGGGGATCTATGCGGCCATGGCCACGGCGATCTCCGACGTCGCGGCCGCCCGCCGGGACTACCTCGACGAGTCCGGCGGGCGCTACGTCCACGTCATCGCCGACGGCGGCGTGGGGGTCTCCGGGGACATCGTGAAGGCGCTCGCCATGGGCGCGGACGCCGTGATGCTCGGCACCGCGCTGGCCCGCACGGAGGAGGCGCCCGGGCAGGGCTGGCACTGGGGCGCGGAGGCGCACCACGGGCAGCTGCCGCGCGGGCTCCGCACCCGCGTGGGCACCGTGGGCCCCCTCGAGGAGGTGCTCTTCGGGCCGTCCCGCCACGTGGACGGCACCTCCAACCTCGTGGGCGCGCTGCGCCGATCGATGGCCACCACCGGGTACCTGGAGCTCAAGGAGTTCCAGCGCGCCGAGGTGGTCATCCGCGGCTGACCCGTGACCGCCCCGCGGGGCCCGTGCCGCGCCCCGCTGGCCCGGCACGGGCCCCCGCCGCAACTGGCGAACGCCCAGGAAGGCGCACTAGCCTTGACGGGTGCTCACGACCGCCCTGCGCCCCCGTTCGATCCTCGCCCTGATCGTGAGCCTCGGGCTGGCCGTGGGATTCGTGCTGCTGAGCCAGTGGCAGCTGGAGTCCAGCGAGCAGTCCCGCACGGTCGCGGACCCCGCGAAGGACGTGGCCGTCCCGCTCACCGAGGCCGTCGAGGCCGGCGCCCCCGTGACCGCCGCGCAGGCCGACCAGCTCGTCACCGTCACCGGCGACTACCGGGACGGGTCCACCGTCCTGGTCCCGGGCCGGCTGCAGGACGGGACGGAGGGCTGGTGGGCCGTCACCGCCCTCGACGTCCCGGACACCCGGCAGCTGTGGCCCGACGCCGGCGGGGAGCTCACCCTCGCGGTGGCCCGCGGCTGGACCGCCGACCCCGCCACCGTGCCGGAGGAGCCGGCGGGCGCCGTCGACGTCGTCGGCCGGTACCTGCCCGCCGAGGGCCCGGTGCCCGGCGCGGACCTGCCCGCGGGGCAGGTGGGCACGGTGTCCCCGGCGCAGCTCACCAACCGCTGGGACGCCCCGCTGTGGTCCGGGTACCTGGCCGCCTTCGCCGAGAACCCCGCGTCCGCGCCGTTCCAGCTCGCTGGGGACGGGACCCTCGCCCCGGACGCCGCGCTGCTGGGCCCGGGGCTGTCCCGGCTCGACATCGACCAGCAGCCCACGGACGAGTCCGTGAACCTGCTCAACCTCTTCTACGCGGTCGAGTGGGTGGTCTTCGCCGGGTTCGCCCTCTACATCTGGTGGCGGTTCGTGCGCGACGAGTGGCAGCGCGAGCAGAACCCCGAGGAGTACTTCTACTTCGAGGGCGAGTACTACTACGACGAGGTGGCCGGGCGCTACTACTACTACGACCCCGAGGCGGGGGAGTACTACTGGTTCGACGACCAGCCCGGCGCCCGGGCGGGCGAGCCCAGCACCCACGACAGGACCCAGGACAGGACCGGAGCCCACCATGACTGAACCCACGCAGCCGACCCCCGCCCCGAAGGACCGCACCGACGGGGTGCGGGTCTCCCTCCCGCCGGACGCCCGCCCCGCGGAGGCGGCGTCCCCGGGTCGCGTCCCGCGCCGGGCGGCCGCCCTGCAGCCGCGCCGCCGCTTCGGGGGCACCGAGGCGCAGATCCGCGGGGCCCTGGGCTTCTACATGGTCTGCGCGTGGATCTCCGGGACCTTCCTGCTGCTGCTCGTGGCCGAGATGATCACCCGCTACGGACTGGGCTACGACCTCGTCGCGGGCGGCACCGACCGGGCCACGGGGGAGACCGTGGCCCTCGGCTGGCAGGACCTCGAGCTCGAGAACCTCGCGGGCGGGGTCAACATCTCCACGTGGATCCTCATCGTGCACGGCTGGTTCTACGTGGTCTACCTCATCTCCTGCTTCCGGATCTGGACGCTCATGCGCTGGCCCTTCCCGCAGCTCGTGGTGATGGCCCTGGGCGGCGTGGTGCCGTTCCTGTCCTTCGTGGTGGAGCGCAAGATCGACGCCTCCACCACCGCCGAGCTGCGCGCCAACCCGAAGGCCGCGAAGCGGTACTGAGCCCTCCCCGCGCCTGGCCTAGGATGGAGGGCGTGACCGAAACAGCTGAGACCCGCACCGATCTGGAGCAGCGCCCGGTCCTGGTGGTCGACTACGGCGCGCAGTACGCGCAGCTGATCGCCCGCCGGGTCCGCGAGGCCAGTGTCTATTCCGAGATCGTCCCCCACACCTGGTCGACCGAGCAGATCCTCGCCAAGAACCCGGCGGCGATCATCCTCTCGGGCGGCCCCTCCTCCGTCTACGCCGAGGACGCGCCGCAGCAGGACGCGGCGCTCTTCGAGGCCGGGGTGCCCGTCCTGGGCATCTGCTACGGCTTCCAGGCCATGGCGCAGGCCCTCGGCGGGACCGTCGCGCACACCGGCGCCCGCGAGTACGGGGCGACCACCGCGACCGCCGTCGGCGGCCCCACGGCCTCCATCCTGGAGGGCTCCCCGGGCACCCAGACCGTGTGGATGAGCCACGGCGACTCGGTCGTCGAGGCCCCCGCTGGCTTCGAGGTGCTCGCCTCCACGGAGACCACCCCGGTGGCCGCGTTCGCCGACGACACCCGCCGGCTCTACGGCGTGCAGTGGCACCCGGAGGTGAAGCACTCCGTGCACGGGCAGCAGGTGCTCGAGCACTTCCTCTTCGACGGCGCCCAGGTCGAGCCCACCTGGTCGACCGGCAACATCATCGAGGAGCACGTCCAGCGGATCCGCGCGCAGGTCGGCTCCGCGTCCGTGATCTGCGGTCTTTCCGGCGGCGTGGACTCCGCCGTCGCCGCCGCCCTGGTCCAGCGGGCCGTGGGCGACCAGCTCACCTGCGTGTTCGTGGACCACGGGCTGCTGCGCGAGGGCGAGGCCGAGCAGGTCGAGCAGGACTTCGTGGCCGCGACCGGCGTCAACCTCTACGTGGCCGAGGAGAAGGGGCGCTTCCTCACCGCGCTCGCCGGCGTCACCGACCCCGAGCAGAAGCGCAAGATCATCGGCCGGGAGTTCATCCGCTCTTTCGAGGCCGCCGCGGAGGAGGTCGCCAAGACCGCCGCCCAGGAGGGCGAGCCCGTGCGCTTCCTCGTCCAGGGCACCCTCTACCCCGACGTCGTGGAGTCCGGCGGCGGGGAGGGCGCCGCCAACATCAAGAGCCACCACAACGTGGGCGGGCTGCCCGAGGACCTGCAGTTCGAGCTCGTGGAGCCGCTGCGCACACTGTTCAAGGACGAGGTCCGCGCCGTGGGGCGCGAGCTCGGCCTGCCCCACGAAATCGTGGGCCGCCAGCCGTTCCCCGGCCCCGGGCTGGGCATCCGCATCATCGGGGAGGTCACCGAGGCCAACCTCGCGGTCCTGCGCCGCGCCGACGCCATCGCCCGCGAGGAGCTGACCCGCGCCGGGCTCGACGACGAGGTGTGGCAGATGCCGGTCGTGCTCCTGGCGGACGTGCGCTCGGTGGGCGTGCAGGGCGACGGCCGCACGTACGGGCACCCCATCGTGCTGCGTCCCGTGTCCAGCGAGGACGCGATGACCGCCGACTGGTCGCGCCTGCCCTACGACCTGCTGGCCCGCGTCTCCAACCGCATCACCAACGAGGTCGAAGAGGTCAACCGGGTGGTCCTGGACGTCACGTCCAAGCCCCCGGGCACCATCGAGTGGGAGTAGGCCCGGGGGCGGGCCCAGGGCCCGCCCCGCACGGGCGGTACACGAGCAGCCGGGGTCGAGCGGTCCGCACGGACCGCTCGACCCGTGCGTGAGCGGTGCCCGGCCCCCGGGCCGAGGCGCAGGAGGAGAACCATGTCGATCGGAGCCGACCGCACCCCCCAGGAGTCGGACACCTCCCGGGCGCAGCCCCCGCGCGTCTCGCTGCAGCCCTGGACCCGCCAGATGGACGCCTACACCGGCCCGGACACGCTGCTGGACTTCAACCAGGTCGACAACGTCTGCATCGACCTCACCGAGGCGAACTCCTCGGGGCAGGCGCAGCTGCTCATGGGCCGCCCCACCCGCCTGTCCACGATAGTGCACGACCCCGAGGCCTACGGGCACGCCGTGCGCGCGGCCCGGTCCCTGCGCACCAAGACCCACGAGCTGTCGGTCAACCACGGGCTGGACGCCGCGTACCTCGCCGCCGGCACCGCGTCCTGGCTCGCCCGGCCCCGGGGCTCCGACCCGACCGGCGCCGGACAGCGCCGCTGGATCGCCCCCGTCCTGCTCGCGCCCCTCGCCCTGAAGCCGCGCCCGGACCTCGACGACTTCGAGCTCCAGCTCGTCGGCCCCGCCCGGCTCAACCCCGCCATGGTCCGCCGGCTGGCCGCGGACCACGGCGTGGACCTGACCTCCGGCGAGCTCGCCCGCCTCGCCTACGGCACCCGGCGGCTCGACCCGGCCCCCGCCCTCGAGACCCTGCGCACCCTCGCCGGGGCGGTGCCCGGGATGCACGTCGAGCACAAGCTGCTCGTCTCCACGTTCGCCGATCTGCACGACCGGCCCGCCGACCTGTCGGTCGTGGCCCGCACCGCGGTGGTCCGGGACCTCGCCCGGCTCAAGGACTCCGCGGTCGGACGGATCCCCCAGGTCGAGGAGATCACGGACGACGCGCCCCCGCTGGACCAGCGCGACCCCGCCGACGAGCTCCTCCTGCTCGACGCCGACGGCCCCCAGCAGGAGGTCCTCGACCTCGCCGCCCAGGGCCACTCCTTCGTGGTGACCGCGGCCCCCGGCACCGGGCAGCTCGACACCGCCGTCAACACGGTGGGCACCCTCGTGGCCGCCGGCCGGACCGTCCTGGTCCTGGGCGAGCGGCGCACCACGCTCGCCGCGTTCGGGCGGCGGATGGACGGGCTGGGCCTGGGCACCGCCGTCCTGCCGCTGTCCTCCCAGCTCAGCGACGCCGACGTGGCCCAGCAGCTCGTCCGGGCGGTGGCCCGCAACGAGCGCGCCGAGCGCCCGGACCTCGCCGAGCTGCACGAGACGCTGCGCACCAGCCGGGACCAGCTCGCCGAGCACGTGCGGTCCCTGCACACCGTGCGGCCCCGGTGGTCCGTCTCCCCGTACCGGGCCGTGCAGGCGCTCGCCGAGCTGACCTCCCGCCGGCCGGCGCCCGCCACGGCCGTGCGGTTCCCGCGCTCCGTGCTCGACGCCGTCACGGAGCGCGGCGACGCCGTCGCCCGGCTCGAGCGCGCCGCCGAGCTCGGGGCGTTCGACGCCGGGACCCTGGCCGGGCCCTGGACCGGGGCGCGCCTGGTCAACGAGGACGAGGCCCGGCAGGCGCACCGGCTGGCCCAGTCCCTCCTCCTGGAGCTCACCACCCTCGAGACCGGGATGCGGCACGTCCTGGCCACCAGCGGGCTGCGCGGCGGCACGACCGTGCCCGAGTGGGGCCGGCAGCTGCGACTGCTGCAGGAGGTCCAGGACTCCCTCACCCGCTTCACGCCCGACATCTACGACCGGCCCGTGACGGACCTGGTCGCGGCGACCGCCGGGTCCGGCTGGCGGCGGGAGCACGGGATCGAGATGACCGGGCTGCAGCGCTCACGGCTGCGCAAAGCCGCGAAGGAGTACATCCGGCACGGGGTGCACCTCTCGGACCTGCACGCCGCCCTGCTGCGCGTGCAGTCGGAGCGGGAGCGGTGGCGGGAGTGGGCCACCTCGTCCACGCACCCGGTCGTCTCCGAGCGGGTCGAGGAGCTCGCGGCCGTGCAGGCCCGCTTCGTGGAGGACCTCGAGGGCCTGGCCATCGCCCTCGAGGGCTCGTCCACCGGCGCCGACCTCCTGGGACAGCCGATCGACCGGCTGCGCGAGACCCTGGACGGGCTCATCAACGACGAGGAGAACCTCGCCGTGCTGCCCGAGCGCACCGTCCTGCTCGACGAGCTGCGCGGCCAGGGCCTCGGCGAGCTCGTGGACGACCTCGTCCGGCGCACCGTGCCCCGCGCGGAGGTCCCCGGGGAGTTCGACCTCGCGTGGTGGCAGTCCACGCTCGAGGCCATGATCACCGGCGACGACTTCCTGGCGATGCCGGAGGGGCACACCCTGCGCAAGGTGGAGTCCGTGTTCCGCCGCGCCGACACGGCGCACGTGGCCTCCGGGGCCGGCCGGCTCCTCTGGGAGCTCGCCGACCGCTGGCAGCGCACCGTCCGGCGCTCCCCGCGCGCGGCGGCCGCCCTGCGCCGCATGCTCCGCGCCGGGGCCGCTCCGCTCGAGGAGATCAGCGCCTCGGCGGGCGAGCTGATCGGCTCGCTGGTGCCCGTCTGGACGGCCAGCCCCCTGGTGCTCTCCGCGGCGCTGCCCGAGGACCACGACTTCGACGCCGTGGTGGTGCTGGACGCCGAGAGCTCCCCGCTCGCGGCGGTGCTGCCGGCGCTGACCCGGTGCCGGCAGGTCATCGCGTTCGGGGACCCGCACCTGGGCCGCCCGCAGCCGTTCACGGTGGCGCCCACCGCGGTGCCCGCCCCGGGCGCCCAGCCGGTGGTCGAGGTGGACAGCGCCTTCGACGCCCTCTCCCGCGTGGTGCCGGAGCGGACGCTGCGGACCGTGTACCGGTCCATGGACGAGCAGGTCTTCCGCCACCTCAACGAGCAGTTCTACGGCGGGCGCCTGAGCAGGCTTCCGCACGGCGAGTCCGTCACCGGGGCCACCCCCGTCCTCGACGTCGAGTACGTCCCGGACGGTGTGGGCGCCCTGACCGCCGGGATCGAGGGCATCCAGGCGCCCGCCGCCGAGGTGCGGCGCGTCGTGGAGCTCGTCTTCGAGCACGCCGCGCGCCACCCGCGCCGGTCGCTGGCCGTGGTCACGGCCAGCGCGGTGCACGCCGCGCGGATCGCGCAGGCCGTCCGGCAGCGGATGCGCGAGGAGCCCGCCGCCGCGGCCTTCTTCGCCCCGGGCCCCGAGTCCTTCCGGGTGGTCGACCTGCACCGGGCGGCGGGCATCGTGCGGGACACCGTCATCTTCTCGCTGGGCTTCGGCAAGACGGCCAACGGGCGCACCGTGCCGTACCTCGGGGCGCTGTCGGAGCGGCACGGCCGCCAGCACTTCGTGCTCGGCATGACCCGGGCCCGCCACAGCACCCGCATCGTGACCTCCCTGCACCCGGGGGAGATGGAGGGCAAGGGCCTCCAGCACGGCGCGCGGGACTTCGCCCGCGTGCTCGCCGCGCACCTCGGCGGCCCGCCGCCGGGGGAGGAGGAGGCCCGGGACACCCACGACGACGCCCTGGTGGTCGACCTCGCCCGCCGGCTGGTGGAGCGCGGGGCCTCGGTGCGGCTGGACTACGCGGGCGTCCTCGACCTGGTCGCCTGGGCCGGCACGGAGTCGCTGTCCGCGGGGGCCGTGGTCCTGGGCCGCGCCCGTGCCGAGGACCGGCCGCTGCGGATCCCCGTGGCCGGGCAGTCCGACGGGTCGCCGGAGAACGCCGCCCTGTCCGTGCGGGAGCGCTCGCGGCTGCGGCCCCAGCAGCTCGAGCGCACCGGCTGGAACTACCTCACGCTGTGGACCATCGAGGTCTTCACCGACCCGGACACCGTCGCCGAGCTGATCCGGCGCTATCTCGGCCTGCCCGCCGCCCCGCAGCGGGGTGACCGTGCCGGCTGAGCCGGGCCCGGCGTCCGGCGGGGCTCCTGGGCCCGCCGAGCCGGACCGCGCCCCCGGGCGGGACGTGCCCGCCGCCCCGCGCCCCCGCAGGCGCGGGCCGCGGCGTGCCACCGGGGGCACGTTCACCGACGGCACGGTCACCGGGGCGGAGCCGCGCCTGCCCGGCCTGGACGGGCGGGCGCCCGGGACGGACGAGGACCGGGCGGACGAGGCCTCCGATCGGGCCCACGAGGACTGGCTCAGGGCCCAGCGGCCTCCGCACTGGGACTGACCGGCGCCGGGACGAGGACCACGGTGGTGCGCCCGGTGCCGCCCGCCCCCGCGAGCTGCGCGGCGCCCTCGTGCGGGGCCCCCACCACCAGCAGTCCCTCCTCCTCGGAGGCGTCGGGCCCAGCGAGCAGACCGCCGTCCCCGCCGGGGCCCGCGGAGGAGACCCACAGCACGGGCAGGCCCCGGCCCAGGACCTGACGCCCGCCCGGCGCGGCGCCGTCGGGCAGGTGGACGACGTCCACGTGGTCGCCCGCGCGCACGTGCCGCAGCACACCTGGGTCGTCGATGCGCAGTGTCACCGCCGTGACGCCCCCGCCCTGTCCCGTCAGCAGGCCCGGGCCCACGAGCGCGGTCTCCGTCAGCGGCTGCCCGGGGCCCGCGGCGCCCGCCAGGACGCGCCCGGACAGCTCCGCGGGGTCGGCCACGGCGCCCTCCGGCGCCAGCCCGTGGGGATAGGCGGCCACCGCGAGCCGCTCCGGGGAGACCACCGTGCCCGCGGGCAGCGCCTCGGCGGCGGTGACCACCGGCACCGTCCTGGTCTGGGGCGGGCCGAGCCGCAGGACCACCAGGCCCGCCGCGAGCCCGAGGAGCAGCGCGGCCACCAGCCGGCGGCGCCGGGACAGCGCCGAGCGCAGGTGCAGGGACAGCGGGTAGCGGCGTCGGACGGTTCGGGGGCGGCGGCTCATGCCGGGCACGCTACGGGGCGGGCGCCCGGGAGCCCGCCGTTCCGGAGCCGCCTGGGGAGGGGCGGGCGGCGCCGCCCGGGAGGAGCCTCCCGTGCAGTGCGGACGCCGGGGCGGCGTCCGGGGACCGGCTCAGTCGGAGGACCCGCCCGCGGTCGCGGAGGCAGACGAGGAGGACGCGCCCGCGCCGGCGGTCGCCGGGCTCGCGGACTTCGCAGGAGCCGCCGCCGGCTCGGCGGTGGAGGACGCGGAGGACGTGGAGGCGCCCGAGTCCGCGCCGCCGGAGCGCGAGTCGTTGCGGTAGAAGCCGGAGCCCTTGAACACCACGCCCACCGTGTTGAACTTCTTGCGCAGGCCCCCGTCGCACTCCGGGCAGACGGTCAGGGCGTCCTCGCTGAACGACTGGCGGATGTCGAACGCGTGGCCGCAGTCCTTGCAGGCGTAGGCGTAGACGGGCATGGGTCCTCCTGGGAAGGGTCGACGAGCGCGCTCGCTGGCACTCGAAGGGGTCGACTGCCGATTCTACCGTGTTCTCCGCGCCGGACCGGCGGGCCCCTCCAGCCGCACGGTCCCGTTCTCCGTGAGGGCCAGCGGCACGGGGGCGTCGAGCTCCTCGACCGGCACGGACCCGGCCGGGAGGACCTCGTCGGCGAAGACGCACACCACGGTGCGCAGCTCCGGGTGCGCCGTGCGCGGCAGCGTGGCGAGGAAGCGGTCGTAGTAGCCGCCGCCGAAGCCCAGCCGCGCGCCGCCGGGCGCCACGGCGAGCGCGGGCACCAGCAGCAGACCCACCGTGTGCATCACCTCCGCGCCGTGGCGGGCGCCCACGGGCTCGCGCAGTCCGCCCGCGCCGCCGGACCGCTCGGGGGTGTCCGGTGTCCACCGCGCCCACGAGAGCCGGCGCCCGGGCTCGCACACGGGCACCCAGATCCGGTGACCGCGGTGGTGGGCCGTGACGAGGGCGGGCTCGAGGGGCGGCTCCGTGGCCAGCGGCAGGTACGCGGCGACGTCGAGGTGCGGGCGGTCGGCCAGCAGCTCCGCCAGGTGCCGGTCGAACGCCACGGCGGCGTGCTCGCGAGCGGCGCGGGAGCGCCGCGCCCGCGCCGCCACCAGCTGCCGGCGCAACCGGGCCTTGGCCTCGGCGGGACCGCGGGGGTCGGTCATCGTCGTGTCCGCTCCTCGTCCGATGCTCGGCCCGGGAGGCGCCCGGACGCGCCGGCCCTGCCGGGCCGGTGGTGCGAGGCTAGCCGCGCACCACCGCGGCGGGCAAGCGTGCCCGGACGGGAATCCGCTGGTGGGAGCCCCCGATCCGTTAGCCTGAGCGCATGAGTGGAAACAGCAACCCCCGGACGGTCCGGAAGGCCGTCATTCCTGCCGCCGGGCTCGGCACCCGGTTCCTCCCCGCGACGAAGGCCATGCCCAAGGAGATGCTGCCGGTCGTGGACCGACCGGCCATCCAGTACGTGGTCCAGGAGGCGGTCGACGCCGGCCTCCAGGACGTCCTCATGATCACCGGGCGCTCGAAGCGGGCGCTGGAGGACCACTTCGACCGTGTGCCGGCCCTGGAGCACCAGCTCGAGGAGTCGGGCAAGACCGATCTGCTGCGGGCGGTCGAGCACGCCTCCGAGCTCGGCGAGATCCACTACCTGCGCCAGGCGGACCCCAAGGGCCTGGGGCACGCGGTGCTGCGGGCGAAAATCCACATCGGTGACGAGCCCTTCGCGGTGCTGCTGGGCGACGACCTGATCGACGCCCGGGACGAGCTGCTCACCGAGATGATCGCCGTGCAGGAGCGCACCGGCGGCTCCGTGGTCGCGCTGATGGAGGTCCCGCAGGAGCAGATCAGCGCCTACGGCTGCGCGGACGTCACCGCGGTGGCGGGGGAGGACTACGTGCGGATCAACGGGCTGGTGGAGAAGCCGGCCCCGGAGGAGGCTCCCTCCAACCTGGCCGTGATCGGCCGCTACGTGCTGGTGCCGGAGGTGTTCGAGGTGCTCGAGAACACCGCCCCCGGGCGCGGCAACGAGATCCAGCTCACCGACGCGCTGCAGACCCTCGCCCAGCGAGAGGGCGAGGGCGGCGGGGTGTACGGGGTGGTCTTCAAGGGCCGTCGCTACGACACCGGCGACAAGCTCAGCTATCTCAAGGCCAACATCATCCTGGCCTCGGAGCGCGAGGACCTCGGGCCCGAGCTGTGCGAGTGGCTCAGGGAGTACACCCGGACCCTGCCGGTCGGCTGAGAGACCGCGCTCCCGTGGCCGGACAGTTCCGGTGGCCCGTCACCGTCTCCTGGGGGGACCTCCGGCTGCGTCCGCTGGCCCGGGGGGACCGCCGGGAGTGGGACGTCGTGCGCGCCCGCAACCGGGACTGGCTCGACCCGTGGGAGGCCACGAACCCCGCACCCGGCGGGGTCCCGCCCACGTTCGGGCAGTTCGTGCGCACCCTCGACCAGCAGGCCCGGCAGGGCACTGCCCTGCCCTTCCTCATCACGGAGCGGGTCCCGGGGACGGAGCGGTTCGGTCTCGTCGGCCAGCTGACCGTCTCCGGGATCTCGTGGGGGTCGTTCCTGTCCGCGACCCTGGGGTACTGGGTGGACCGGGACCAGGCGGGACGCGGCGTGGCCCCCATGGCGGTGGCCATGGCCACCGACTACTGCTTCCAGGGCCTCGGGCTGCACCGGATCGAGATCAACATCCGGCCGGAGAACGCCAAGTCCCTGCGGGTGGTGGAGAAGCTCGGGTTCCGGGACGAGGGGCTGCGCAAGGACTTCCTGCACATCGACGGGCGCTGGACGGACCACCGCAGCTTCGCGCTCACCGCGCCCGAGGCACCCGAGGGACTCGTCCGCCGGTTCACGGGATCGGACCGCCCCGCCGTGTGGCAGTGACCCGGCCGGGCGTGTCCACAGGGATACCCACAGGCGCGCCCCCGCGGTAGTAGGCTGTTCCTCACGGCCCGAGCCCGGGCCCCGGACACGCCGGCGCAGCGCGCCGGCGTCTCCTGTCCGCTCGATCCGGCGACCACGAAGGCAGGACCGCGACCATGATCTGGGTGAGCAGCTCGGCCGTGCTGGCCGTGGTGTGCGCGCTGTCGCTGTTCTGGGTCCTGCCGCGACTGCAGCGCCGCCGGGATCTCCCCGTCGAGGCGCCGGCCGAGACGGTCGGCCCCGACGGTCTCCCCGCGTCGATCGAGCAGCCCCCACCCGCGTCCCGCCGACGAAGGAACATCATGGCGACCACCGACACCGTCCCCCGGCCCGCCGACGGCGACCCCGGACGCACCGGCAGAGGGCACCTGCGCATCAGGCGGGACCGCGCCGTGATCCTCCTCGCCGGGTGCGCCGCCCTCCTGGCCGCACTCGTCACCGCCGTGGTCGCACCGTTCTCCGCCGCGGTGAGCTGGCCGTGGCCCGTGTTCCTGCTGCTGCTGGGCATCGGCTCCGTCCTGTCCCTGCGCTACCTGGCCGTCCAGGACCGGGCCGTCCGCCGCGCGTCGCGCCCCGCGGTCCGGGCGCAGGAGACGGAGGCGGAGCCGCACGCCCCCCGCGAGGACGTCGCCCTGTTCGACAACGAGCACGCCGTGGCGGAGGAGGTCCGCGAGCAGTCGCGCCAGGCGGCCGAGGACCTCGACCTGCCCACCCCCGAGGAGCAGCCCCGGATGCCCGCACCGGCCGCCTTCACGGTCGAGGAGCTGCGGGCCGAGGCGCTCCGCGTGGCCCGAGAGTCCGCGCCGACGGCCCCGGCCCGGACGTGGGAGCCGGTGCCCGTGCCGCGTCCGACCTACGCCGAGGCCCCCGTGGTCCAGCGCCCGGAGCCGGAGCCGCTGCCGGTGCCGGAGCAGCCCGCTGCCCGCTCCGCGAGCCTGAAGGACGCCGTGCGCACGGGCGAGGAGCAGGGCCGCGCCGCCCTCGATCTCGACGACGTCCTCAAGCGGCGCCGCGCCTGAGCCCACGCGCCACCCGGCCCGGTCGACCGGGCCGCACGCACCGCCGCACGCCCCCGCCGGGGCGCGCGGCGGTTCGCGTTCCCGGGGGCCGTGCACGGCCCCGGTATCATCGCCGCAACGACCGGTCGCCGGTTCCGGCGACCGGTGGCCCCGACCAGGAGGACACCCATGACCGCCGTCGCCCACCGCGAGGTCGAGCGCAAGTACGAGTTCCCCGAGGGCGCCGAGGCCCGGGTGGACTGGAGCACACTGGAGGGGTGCACCGTCTCGGCGGAGCCCGTGGAGCACCGCATGGAGGCCGTCTACCACGACACCGAGGACATGGCCCTGGGGCGGCGCCTGGTCGCGCTGCGCCGCCGCCGGGGCGGGGCCGACGACGGGTGGCACGTGAAGTTCCAGGGCGCGGACGGACGCCACGAGCTGCAGGTGCCGCTGCTGCGCTCCCCGGACCGGATGCCCGCGTCCGTGCGGAACCTTCTCGCCGGGCTGACCGGGGGACAGGAGCTGCGGCCGGTGGCGACCCTGCGCACCGTCCGGCAGGTGCACCGGATCAGCGACAGCACGGGGGCGGCGGTCGCGGAGCTCGCCGTGGACGTCGTGGAGGCCGTCGACGAGCGCACGGGAACGGCGCGGTCCTGGTCGGAGTGGGAGGTCGAGCTCCTCGACGGCACGGTGCCCGAGGAGCGCCAGGAGCAGATCTTCGCCGCGGTCGAGGCCGTGGTCTTCGCGGCCGGCGGGAAGCCGTCCACCTCCCGGGCGAAGATCGCCCGTGCGCTCGGCGAGGACGACGACGCCGCGGCGGGGCCCGGCCGGGAGCAGGACGAGAAGCAGCCGGAGAGCGAGAGCGGGAAGACGGCCGGGAACGGCACGAAGAACAAGAAGAACAGGAAGAACAAGAACAAGAAGGCGGGAAAGAAGGGGAAGCCGGCGGGCGGGCCGGACGTGCTGCGCGCGGTGCTCGGGGAGCTCGCCGAACAGCTGGTGCTCTGGGACTTCAGGGTCCGCCTCGACGTCCCGGACGCGGTGCACCAGATGCGCGTGACGTCCCGTTCCCTGCGCAGCGTGCTCAGGGCGGCCGAGCCGTTCTTCGACGGCGCGGCGGCGGAGGAGCTGGATGCCCGGCTGCGGGAGCTCGCCCGGACGCTGTCCGCGGCGCGGGACGCGGAGGTCACGGCGGAGCTGCTGGCCGGGCGCGTGGAGGCGCTCGAGGGCCGGGTGGGGCCGGCCGCGGCGGAGATCCTGCGGCAGCGGGCCGAGGAGCAGGCAGGGACGGCGGCCGCGAAGGTGGGCCGACACGTCACGGGCCGGGAGCACCTGCGGCTCCTGGCGGACGTCCAGGACTTCGCCGCCCATCCGCCGCTGACCGAGGAGTGCACCCGGCTCTCGGGGCGAGAGGTCGCCGACGCAGTGGTGCACCGGGCCCTGCGGAAGGTGGTGCGCGTGGCCGAGGCGGAGCAGGCCGGCGGCCCGGACGGCGAGGGGCAGCTGGAGCACCTGCACGACGTCCGCAAGGCCGTCAAGCGCGTGCGCTACGTCGACGCCGTCCTCGGCCGGACCGGGCACCGGCCGGGCAAGCAGCTGCGGCGTGCGGCCCGGGACGCGGAGGACTACCAGGACGAGCTGGGCCGGATCATGGACGCCGCGGTGGTGGAGCGGTGGCTCGCGGGCACGGCGGCCGCCCTCGGTCGCTCCGGTGCGGACCGTTACGCCGTGGGGGCGCTGCACGGCGCCGAGGTCCTCCGGCTGCGGGCCGGGACCGACGGCGGGACGGACGTGGTGGGGGTGCTCCTGTCCCAGTTGCGGGAGGACCTCGCCTGAGCGGTGCTCCGGACGCCACCGCGCGGGCACCTCCCGGCGGGCTCCGGACGCCATCGCGCGAAAGCCACCGCGCTGACGCCTCCCGAGAGGCTCGGCCGGGGAGCGCCCCGACACACCGGAGCCGCCTCGGCTCCGTCCGCACCCGCGGGCGGCAGGCCGCCGGGGCGGGCCTGTCCGGTTCCGTCGCAGTAGTCATGCCCGGGTCACGGGGACAGGGGGACGATGGTCGCAGTCGACGGGCTGTTCGCGTTCTCGCGCGTACTCCGGCCCGGAGTCGACTGCCCGGTCGGCCGGTGAGGACGGCCGCCGGGACGGCTTCCAGCACCCGAGGAGTGCGTGATGACCGAGCACACCCAGCCGGACGGGCCGACCCCGTCCGGGATCTCCCTGGTGATGTCCCGCCGCGGTCTGCTGACGGCCGGCACCGCGGTGGCCTCCGCCGTCGCCGTCGGAGCCGTGCCGACGACGGCGGCCGCCGCCCCCGACACCAACGGCGTCATCTACGGGATCGAGGACGACAAGGACCTGCTGTGGTACCGCCACGAGGGCCGCAGCAACGGCACGCCGCGCTGGGCCAACAACGGCACCGGGCGCAAGGTCGGCAGCGGGTGGGACTTCGCCCACGTCTTCGCCGGCGGCGCCGGGGTCGTCTACGGGGTCGAGCACGACGGGGACCTGCTGTGGTACCGCCACGAGGGCGCGACCGACGGCACGGCGCGCTGGGCCAACCGGGGCCGCGGGCGCAAGGTCGGCAGCGGGTGGGACTTCACCCACGTCTTCTCCGGCGGCGGCGGAGTCCTCTACGCGGTGCAGGGCAACGGTGACCTGTTCTGGTACCGCCACGAGGGGCGCAGCAACGGCACGGCGCGCTGGGCCAACAACGGCCGCGGGCGCAAGATCGGCAGCGGGTGGGACTTCGCCCACGTCTTCTCCGGCGGCGACGGGATCGTCTACGCGGTGGAGCACGACGGGGACCTGCTGTGGTACCGCCACGAGGGACGCGGCGACGGCACGGCGCGCTGGGCCAACAACGGCCGCGGGCGCAAGATCGGCAGCGGGTGGGACTTCGCCCACGTCTTCGGCGGTGGAGGCGGGATCGTCTACGCGGTGGCGTTCGACGGCGACCTGTTCTGGTACCGCCACGAGGGACGCGGCAACGGCACGCCGCGCTGGGCCAACAACGGCACCGGGCGCAGGATCGGCAACGGGTGGAACTTCGAGCACGTCCTCTACGGGAACTAGCGAGCGACTCCCGGTCCTCCGGCGCCGTGCGGACGAGGTCCCTCGGAGGACCGCGGGGACGTCGCGGCGGACCCACGGGCCGGCCGCACCGGCCCGCACCACGAAGGCCCGCGCACGACGAAGGCCCCCGTTCGGTGTCCTGCCGAACGGGGGCCTTCGTCTCCGGTGGAGCTAAGGGGAATCGAACCCCTGACCTTTTCACAGGGGTTCACGCATTCCGGTGCATGGCATTGAGTAGCCATATTTCCCGGAATCACAGGCGACAACGGGGGTTCCAGGCACTAGTGGCATGTCGTCGCATTCCGGGGACAGGCGACCAATCCGGGGACTATTCGGGGATCAATCCAGGGCATTGCGGGCCTGGTGCAGCCCTGCCGTTTGATCTGATCGCCTGCTTCGCCTTTTCCCCGGGAGACTCTCGGGGCACCCATGTGCAGAAGTAGCTAGTGCGGGTCATGTAAGAGGTGCCTTGTGCACTCGGAGGTAGGTCATAGTGCGGCCGGCTCGGCGCGGCTCCAACCCCGGTTGTTTGCGCCAGTTAACGTGAGATGACCCCCACAGAAAGGCCTCCCAGTGTCCACGACCTCCTCCAAACCCCGCCGGAGAACCCTTCGCAAGATAGCCATCGGTCTCGGCATTTTCATTGTGGCGTGGATTGCCTTCGGGTTGTATCTCACGGCCACCGGGTGGGAGCCGGAGGAAGCAGCGGCGCCGATGGCGACTGAGTCCTCGACCCCGTCCTCCGAATCGACCACAGCGGAGCCGACCCCGGAGCCGACCCCGGAGCCGACCCCGGAGCCGACCCCCGAGCCGACCCCCGAGCCGACCCCCGAGCCGACCCCCGAGCCGACCCAAGACCTCGCGGCGGAAGTGAACACCGACCTAGCCGACTACGTAGCCCCGGAGTGGCGCGGCGTCGTAACCGGAGTCAGCACGGACGGCCAGCTCGTCGTCGTAGACACCACTCTCGTGGACCCGCGCCAGGAGTCTTCTGCGGAAGGGATGGTGGCGGCGACGGTGTGCTCCTCGACTGAACGGGTGGTCGGTGACGACAAGACCGTACGCGTTCAGGAGACCGATGGGACGACTTTCGCCACCAATCAGTTCGGGGAGTGCGCGGAATACTGATCTACGGAAATCGCCGGGCTTCGGTTGCAGTGAAAGGGCTCCACCGGGATCGCCGGTGAGGAGGGAATGCACATATCCTCTCGGCACTGAATGGGACTATCCGGGTGCATGGAAAGCCATGCGCGACGTTGAGGAAACGAAGGGTGAACATGCGTTCTGTGAAGGCATCCGAGCTGAGCAAAACCAACATTGGACAGTGGGTCATCCTCGGGGGGTCCGAGGACGCCGAGCGCGGGACGCTCGTGGAGGTCGAGCACATTCCCGAGCTTCTCCCGAGCGAGCATGGTCAGGGCGGTCGTGGCGGGGTCTCCATCGCCCTGCATGCGGGCAGAGGGAAGGCGCGGAGGGTGGAGCAGTTCTTAGAGCTGAACCAGGAGGTCATAGTCGGGGACTCGCCCGACGAGGTCGTCTTGGCCAGGGCCCTCAACTAGATCTGCCGGCCTGAGTCGGTTGTCCCACTGGGACACCCTGTGGGACTCCAGACGGAGTCCGGACGGAGTCCCACCGGCCCCGTCTGAACCCGACCCGGAAGTACCTTCCGTGCTTCTGCGCCCCGCCTATGAGAGCGTCCGGCCTTCTTCTGAAGTGGACACATGACCGCTGCTCCTGCCTTCGCAGCCCTCTGCCCGTCCCGCACCCATGCCGACACCCTTGTCGTGAACCCTGGGTGCCCTGCCGGTGCCGGGACGGTCGAGCTGGGTCCAGCTGCGCTCGCGGGCCACGGCCCCGAGATCGTGGCGGCCGCGATCGTGCGCGGGCTGTGGCTGGCGGCCGGTGACGAGTCGGAGCCCCTGTCGGCTCGGGTGGGGACTTGCACGACGGCGGGATCCTCGGCAACCGTGCCCGGGCCTGGACGTGGCCCAGGACGGCGACCACGTGGGCGCAAGGCTGGGTCTGCTGTACGCCTAGGACGACTGAGCCAGGCGCTAGAACCTGGACCGGATCACCCGACTGGTGGCCGCCGAGACCCTGGCCTTGGATGGCGAGCGCCAGGGGAGTCGTAGGCGGTCCTGAGAAGCCCTGGGACCACGTCCCGGACGTTTCCACTCATGGGAAGTCATGAACATCCGTCAGAGCGACGCTCGCGGCCCGTGCACCGGGAGGGAATTCCAACCAGCTCAGGGTGGCCGCAGGTCATGTCGGGCCTTCAAGTCACCGCCTGGGATCGGTTCCCTAGATTTCTGCGCTTATGAGCGTCGACTCCCCGGGGGTGCATCTGGTCCAGGGGCCAGGCTGTCCGGGACAAGCGGGACACTCGCGACGGTGGTCCAGAGTCGAGCGTTCTGTCGGCCTTGCCGACACGCCGGGGGAGGCGCTTGTGGGAATGAGGATTCATCAACATGCATACAGTCAAGTGTCCCCCCTCACCCCCCACCAGGAGGAATAGCTATGAAGAAAATGGCAGCAGGTGCGGCTATCGTGGCCGCCGTTGGATTCTCGGCCCTGACCGCGACCCCGGCTATGGCAGTCCCGTTCCCCAACTGCTCGGCGGCGGAAGCGGCTGGCCGTTTCGACATTCCGGTTGGCGACCCCGCTTACGGTGAGCACCTGGACAGCGACCTCGACGGCATCGGTTGCGAGAGCGGCAACGTGGTCTCTGAACCGCAGCCCGAGGTCAACAACCAGCCCGAGGTTTACAACCAGCCCGAGCAGGAAGTCGTCACGGGCACCCATGAGTCCCAGGTTGTCGGCGTTCCGGTTGGCGGTGCGGAGACCGGCGTGGCCGTCGAGGAGTCCTCCAACGCGGGCGGTATCGCCGTCGCCGGTGGCCTCGGCCTGGCTGTGGCCGCCGGTGCCGCTGTTGTGGTTCGCCGCCGCACCGCTCAGGCGTAGTCGAAGCGACCGCTGAAACCCATCGGATAGGTTCTATTCCGTGATGAGTTCTGTGTGCGACCGCCGTAGGGGCCTTCTAGCTCCTGCGGCGGTCGCGCTCATGCTCATGACTGGCTGTTCGGCTGACACCAGTCCGGCAACGGCGACCTACAGCAACACGACAACCCCATCGGTGTCTGCGACACCAACAGCATCCGCGACACTAATAGCCCGGCCGTCACCCGAAAAATCGGCTTCACCATCGGCATCACCAACAACCGGGGGTCTGCCTCCGGTGATGGTGGAATCCAAGCCCGTGGCCATGCGCATCCCTTCCACAGGGACCCAATCTCACCTACTGCACCTCGGACTTCGCGCCAACGGTTCCCTCGATGTGCCTCCGGGCGACCCCGGGGCACCGGCTGCCTGGTACACAGGCTCACCGACTCCAGGCGAACGAGGGCCATCTGTCCTGTTGGGGCACGTCAACGCCACGGACGGAGGCCCAGGTGTCTTCGCCCGTCTGCGTGGACTCAACCCCGGGGACCACATCGAAGTCGAGCGTGAAGACGGGACGACTGCTGTATTCATGGTGGAACGCGGCGAGCAATACTCCCAGAACGCGTTCCCCACCATGGATGTGTACGGCAATACCTCGGGATCCGAACTGCGCGTCATCACCTGCGACGGCTACGACCCCGCGACGGGCACGTTCAACGACAACTATGTTGTCTACGCCAAACTAGTCCGCTGACATGCTCGCCCGGGCAGGCGAACATCGGGGCCAGAGATACCCGCTGGCCTCTGGGTCCACAGGACACATGAGTCGACCGGGTTTTCGTCAGATTGCCGGCTCCACTTGTCGGCGGGGTAGACAAGCACCGGGCCGACGGCGAGCCGGATTCGGCCAGTAGCCGATCCAGTTCACGACAGAAAATAGCGCGCTGGATTCCATGGCCGTCCACAACAAGCCAGCCCACCCGAGCTTCCCGTGGGCCCCGCTGCTCTGAGGGAGTCAGTGGTGACTCCTGCGGCTTTTTTCTCGCCCATGGTTTTCCCGCGTTCCAAGAAATATCCCCGCGGGCGGCTTCTCTTCAAGTCCATGGATCTCCCGGGGCTACCGCCGGTTGCCTTCTCGGTGAGCGCGGCGACATGAGACAGGGCCTTCAGGGTCAAGGGCAAGAGAGTGAGTCGGTTTTGGGCAGAATTCGATCGGTGTTCACATCGAGGACCTCTCGCTAGTCGGCATGTTCACGACGTCCGCGAGTCCATTGACATGTGCGGAGTTGAGCAAGGTGCGGCCGAGGCGCGCGGCCCCATACCGTGGGCCCTTTGGATGCACCACGACTTCCCGGGCTCGGGCCTTGTCCAGCCGGAAGTACTCAGTGGCCCAATCCATGACCTCGGTCCCATGATTGGCGTCTACGACGTGGATCAGATGTTCAAAGGCATCTGTCTTGGCATCGGCATCTGCCCCAACCGCAGCTCTGGCCCAGATCTCAACAGCTTGGTAAGTGTGGGAGAGCGCTTCCGTCTCCTCCACCGTGTTCCGCGAGACGTCCGTCTCGGCAAAGGAATGAACAGGTGCATGAGCAGGTACTGCGTCGGTAGGGGCCCGCCGGCGGGACGGGGGCGGTCCCATTGGCGGGACGGGGGTGGTCCCGCTGGCGGGACGGGCTGTCCCGAGATTGTCCCCGTGGGACTCCCCCCGGGACACTTTCGGGACAGTCACCCTGTACGTCGTGGCGGAAGACCCACCGCCCTGACGGATCACGACAAGCCATCCGTCGGCCACAAGCTCCGACAACTTGCGGCTCACCGTGGATCGGCCCAGTCCTGTCGCAATCCTCAGTCGCTTCATACCCGGCCGGGCTTCATTGAGGATTTGGGCGTGCCCGGGGCCGTTGGCATAGGAAAGTAGCGCCAGTAGCACGGCACGGGTGTCGTTGTTCATCTGAGTGCGTGCAATGGCGTTGAATGTGGCCCACCACTCGGCGTTTCTTGGGGTGCCTGACGATTGGCGAGGGGGCACTCGTGGGGCCATATCTACCCAGGAATTCCCTGCGGAGTCTTGATGTTGGCTCGTCCGCTGCGCCCCGTGCGCGGAGCTGCTACCTGCTGGGGACGTCTTGGCCTGCTCTCTGCTCACGCGGCCTCCCCCAGTCGCTCGCGGATCCACGCCTCGACGTCCTCAGTCCGATACTTCACATACCGGCCGACAGTGAAGCCGGCGGGGCCGTAGTCGTCCACCCGCCACCGGCGCACGGTTTGGAGCGGAACCCCAAGGTAGTCGGCAAGATCCTTCATGCCGAGCAGGCGGGGAAGCGCGACGGTGGTTTGTGAGTGGGTTCCCACGGTGTCCTCCTGTTGTGCATTGGTTTGCATTCGTCATCAATTCTCCCGGAAAACCAACAGTGCCGTTGGCCACTACCTGCCGGTAGGGTTGCGGAAAGCAAACACGAGGGTAGGAGAGGTCATGCCGAGGGCGCGGTTGGAGGTCGGCGAACACGGGGAAGTCAGCTACAGCACGGGTGGACCTCGGAAGGTCCGGGCCCGTGCGAGATTTCGGGACGCCGCGGGCCGGGAACGCTACGCCCAGGCCACCGGTACGTCTCAGGCGGCCGCTCGGAGGGCCCTGGAGGCCACGATTCGCGAGCGCGTTCGGGATGTTGGTCAGGATCTGAAGCCAACCAGTTCCGTGACCGAGGCCGCGAGGGCGTGGCTGACTGAGCTGGACGCATCTGACCGGCGTGACCGGACCCGGGCCGAGTACCGGGCCACCGTGGAAAGCACTATTGTCCCCGCTCTCGGGGGATTGCTGTTGCGAGAGGTCACCGTGGGAAAGCTCCAGCGGTTCCTGTCGGCGCTCGCGGCGGACACCCCGGCCAAAGCACGGAATACCAAGGTCGTGCTGTCCGAAATGTTTGGCTACGCCGTCCGGCACGACGCCCTGGAGCGCAACCTAGTGCGGGACACCCGCCTGCCCCGCGTGCCCAAGAAACCGCCACGGGCGCTCACTCCTGAGCAGTTTCGGACCCTGCGGGACAACGTGAGGGCCTGGCAGTTGCACCCGGCGGACACGGGACGGCCTAGGACTCCTGATCTTCTGGACGCCCTGGACGTGCTCGCCGGCACCGGGCTGCGGATCGGTGAGCTGTGCGCCCTGCGATGGGTGGACGTGGACTTGGAGATAGAGCGGCCGACCCTGACGGTCACCGGGACGGTCGTGCAAGTGAAGGGTCGGGGGCTGGTTCGCCAGCCGATGCCGAAAACGGATGCCGGGCACCGGACTGTCGTGCTACCGGCTTTCGTCGTGGCGGTCCTCCTGCGCCGGTCCGTGGCGGTCCGGGAGGGCGACGACTCAGGCCTGGCGTTCCCGTCCGCCGCGCTGACCCTGCGGTCCCCGCACAACCTGCGCCGCCAGCTCCGGGAGGCCCGGGGTGAAGGTTTCGAGTGGGTGACCCCGCACACGCTTCGGCGGGCGGTGGCCACGCTGATCGACCGGCACACGTCCACGGAAGATGCCGCCGCTCAGCTCGGCCACAATGGCACAGCGGTCACGTCCCGGCACTACGTGGAGCGGGCGGCGCTGGCCCCCGACCTGTCGGCCGTCCTGGAGCAGTTCGCGGGGAAGTGAGTCGGGGGACAGCCGCCGGGGTTAGAACGGGGGCGGCTCCTCCAAGGTCTCCAGCTCGCACTCCTCTATCCATGTGGCGAGCAGGCTGATGGACGTGAGCTTAGACAGGGCCTCCATCTCGTCCATCTCGTCTGTCGTGTGCGTGCTCGTGTTTCTGATCGCTTTGAAGCATCCGACGGCGTACTGACGGATCCCGTCGTTCATGGACCGGACGGTGGTGTCCGAGGGATTCCCGGGCCACCGAAGGCGGGGAGAATTGGGCTTGGGGGGATCGCTGCTGAATGCCTGTGCCATGAGGCCGCTGTCCGAAACGTCCTTACGCCCGACTCGATCCTGAACCCACTCGTTGATCGCTGTGCAAGCGGTCTGCACTGCGGTGGTGCGGTGGCCGTTCTTCCAGAAGGCCCGTGCTGCTTCCCAAACCCGGGGGTGTAGGCCGTCAGCGGACAGTCTAGGGGCGCTGTTTCCCAGGTGGAGTTCCGTCAATTCTTTTGTGCGGACCGCGCCGCGGACTTCCATGGCCACCCGTCGTCCGCTCCGGAAATCCAGAGTGCCGCCGAAGGAACTGATCTCATACAACGTCTCAATGTCGGGGCGTTCCCGCTGGATGATGGCCAGCACGCGGGGCACCAGTTCTAGGGCTCGATCCTCGGCGGCCTGACGCTCAATGCCGTGGCCACTCGTGTACTCGTCAACGGCCCGGATCCACTCGCTGAGCCACTTGGTCATGAAATCGCGCTGTCCAGGGTCCATGCATTCGAGTCTATGGAGAGGGGAGCTACGGCGCTTCTCTGCCGCGCCTGAAGGGGTATGTCTAGACGAATCCGGGGATTAAGCGGGGACTTGGGCGCTTGCAGCTGGAAATGCAAGTGGCCCCCACCAGACGTCTTGTCTGGTGGGGGCCACTTTCACCGGTGGAGCTAAGGGGAATCGAACCCCTGACCTTTTCATTGCGAACGAAACGCTCTACCAACTGAGCTATAGCCCCGGAGCAACCGTTCCATCGTATACATCCCGCGCCGGTTTCGCATCTCGGGCCCCCGGCGCGTCCGGCGCGGTCCCCGCCGGTGGTCGGGGAGCAGGGCCGGCAGTGGGTAGATTGACCGGCATGGACGACGCGCCCGGATCCCACGACCCCGCAGCCGACGAGGCCGGCGAGACGGCAGACCTGGCGGTCGCCTTCGTTCCCGGCGTGATGCCCGGCAAGTGGTTCTTCCGGTGGCGGGACCGCAACCCCGGCCGCGTCCTCGCCGAGCGCCCGCTCGAGACGGACGCGTGGCAGGAGGAGCTGGGAGCGAGGCGCGCCCACGCGTGCTTCGTACGGCTGCCCGCGCACCCGCGCCCCGGGATCGACGACCTCGCCACGCTGCGCGAGGAGTACCGGGCTGTGGAGCTCTACGCGGAGCAGCAGGTCGTGGTGCTGCCCCGGGACCACGAGCTGACCCTGCTCGACGAGGTGCCGGTCGCGGAGCTCGTGGACGAGGTGCTGCTGCAGGAGCCGGCGACCCTGCCCGAGCGCCACCGGCTGCGGTCCCCGGAGGCGGTCGCCGCGGACGCGCCGCTGCCCCCGATGCGCCACTCCCGGGACGCCGTCGAGCTCGTCGCCGCGGGGCTGGGGCTGGTGGTCGTGCCCATGTCGCTCGCCCGGCTGCACCACCGCAAGGACCTTGTCCACCGCGTGGTGCCCGATGCCGCCACGGTCCCCGTGGCGCTGGTGTGGCCGCAGGACCTGCCGGAGGAGCAGGAAGAGCTCGTGCAGGACTTCGTGGGCGTCGTCCGCGGCAGGGGGCTCAACAGCTCCCGGGGCGCTCCCGCACCGGCGTCCCCGGCCGCGGAGGACCGGCCGGCCGCCAAGGCGGGACCGGCCCGGGCGCCGTCGTCGCGCCGTGGGGGACAGCCCCCGCAGGGGGCACGGCGGGTGGGCGGGGCGCGGTCCGGTCGCGGTGGGCCCAAGGGCGGCCGCCGGTCCGGCGGCCGCGGCCGGCGCTGAGGGCGCCTACCGCTGTCCGGAGGACTGCTGCTCGACGGCCACCGTGTAGGACCACAGCTCCGAGGCGGTGCCCACGGGCCGGGGGCGCTCGCCCTCCCCGGCGGGTCCGCCGTGGGACCGGGCGAAATCCTGCGAAGACCGCCAGGCGTCGTAGGAGTCCTCGTCGGCCCACCGGGTGAGCACGAGCCACTGCGAGCGCCCGTCCGTGGGCCGCAGCAGCTCGAAGCCCGCGACCTCGGCCATGGAGCCGCTGTGGGCGGCGAAGCGCCGGCCCAGCTCGTCGCCGGAGTCGGCCGGGACGGTGATGGCGTTGATCTTGACGATGCTCATGCGTCCGATCCTGGCACATCGCGCCGGACCGACCGGACCTGTCCCGTCTCCGGCGGACCGGGCGCCGCGACCCCGGCATCGGCCTGCCGGATCACGGTCTGGTTCAGCAGGGGCACGTGCAGGCCCTCGCGGTCGAGCATCTTCTTGATCCGCAGCCGCAGCGCCCGGGCCACGTCCCACTGCTTGAGGGGGACCGTGCGGACGGCCACTCGCACGGTGACGGACTCCCCGGTTACGGCCTCCACGCCCCACACCTCCGGGTCCTCGGTGATGTACTCGCCGACCTTCGGGTCGTCCCGCAGCAGCCCCGCCTCGTGCAGGATCAGCTCCGTGACCAGCTCGATGTTCGTGTCGTAGGGCACCGGCAGGTCCAGCACGCAGCGGGCCCAGCCCTGGGACTGGTTGCCCACGCGCAGGATCTCCCCGTTGCGCACGTGCCACAGGGTGCCGTTGACGTCCCGGACCTGCGTCACGCGCAGCCCCACGGACTCCACGGTCCCGCTCGCCTCGCCGAGGTCGACGACGTCCCCGATGCCGAGCTGGTCCTCGGCGACCATGAAGATCCCGGACAGGTAGTCCTTCACCAGGGACTGCGCCCCGAAGCTCAGGGCCACGCCGGCGATGCCGGCGGAGGCCAGGACCGGGCCGATGTCGTAGTCGAGCTCCGAGATGATCATCACCAGGGCCACGGCCCAGATCACCACCGTCCCCACGGACGAGAGCACCGAGCCGATGGTGTGGGCGCGCTGGGACTGCCGCGCGCCGGCCAGGCCCGCGTCCTCGACCCAGCGCGGCCTGCCCCGCTCCATCCGGCGCACGATCCGCGACCGGGTGCCCTTCGCGATCCCCCCGGTGACCCGGCGGATCAGCAGCCGCACCACGGCGGCCAGGATCGAGGCACCCAGCAGCACCAGCAGGATCCGCAGCGGCTTGTCGAGCCAGAACTCCCACACCGGGTCCAGGGCCGGCACGGGGGTGGACAGGAGGAGGGGGACGGGGAGGAGCATGGAGGAAGCGTAACGAACGACGTCCGCGACCCGTCAGCCGTCCAGCCGACCCGGAGGTGCGTCGGGCACAATGGTGGTCGCACCCGCCGGGCCTCCGCCCCGCCCCGCCCACCGCCGAGGACCCATGACTGCACCCAGCCCCGCCCTGACCGCCGCCCCCGACCTGACCGCCGCCCCGGACGCGGCCGTCCTGGCCGCCCGGATCACCGGGGCCCGGGACTCCGGCGCCGAGACGCTGGGCGGGATCGCCGACTGGGCCGTCGGCGTCATGGAGGCCATCGGCGCCCCGGGCGCCGGGCTGCTCGTCGCCCTCGAGAACCTCTTCCCGCCGCTGCCGTCCGAGGTGATCCTCCCGCTGGCCGGGTTCACCGCGAGCCAGGGCAGCTTCTCGCTGGGCGGGGCGGTCTTCTGGACAACCCTGGGCTCGGTGGTCGGCGCCGTGGCCCTCTACTGGATCGGTGCCGCGCTCGGCCGCCGCCGGCTGCGGGCGATCGTGGACCGGATGCCCCTGGTCGACCTGCACGACCTCGACCGCACCGAGGCGTGGTTCGAGCGGCATGGGAAGGCCGCCGTCTTCTTCGGGCGCATGATCCCCGTCTTCCGGTCGCTGATCTCGGTCCCCGCCGGCATCGAGCGGATGTCCTTCGGCGCGTTCGTCCTGCTCACCACGGCGGGCTCCCTGATCTGGAACACCATCTTCGTGCTCGCCGGGTTCTACCTCGGCGAGAACTGGCACGTCGCCGAGCAGTACGCCGGGACCTTCTCCCGGATCGTGGTCGTCACCGTGGCGGTCCTGATCGCGTGGTGGGTGCTCAAACGGGTGCTGCGCAACCGCCGGGGCTTGTCCGACTCGGCCCGCCGCGAGCGCGGGCAGCTGTGACCGCGGCGGTCACAGCCACCGTTTGAACTGGAACACGACGTAGAGCACCACGCCCGTCACGAGCATCAGCCCCAGCGCCATGGGGTAGCCCCACACCCAGGACAGCTCCGGCATGAACCGGAAGTTCATCCCGTACACGGAGCCGATGATCGAGGGCGCGAACAGGATCGCCGCCCAGGAGGAGATCCGCTTCATCTGCTCGTTCTGCTCGATCGCGGCCTCGTTCGGCCGGGCGGCGAGCTGCGTGGAGTCCAGGGCGTCCGAGATCTCGTCGATGTCGTTCTCGAGCCCCTCGACCACCGGGTCGTAGTCGTCCACGGTCTGGTCGAGCACCGCGTAGAGGACGGCCTCCGCGCCGGTCACCAGCAGGGCGGGCTGCGACTCCACCCGGGCCCGGACCCGCCCGACCCGCCCGTGCTCGGACTGCCGGACGGTGATCACGAAGCCGGGTCCCGTGACGATGTGGATCTGCCCGAAGTCGACCGTCTCGGTGGCGTCCTGGTAGAAGGCGGGGCGCAGCACCGTGAACAGGGTGCTCCCGTAGCGGTCGAGCTTGGGTCGCTGCTCGGCCTGCCGGATGTCCTCCACGGCGAGCTCGTGCAGGCCGAACTGCTCGGCCAGGGAGTCGAGCTCGTCCGCGGAGGGCCGGCACAGGCCGATCCAGACGAGGACGCAGTGCTCCCCGGCCTCGGTGCGGCGGGGGTCCTCGGCCCGCAGCCGGGCGAGCAGCCGGTAGGTCTCCTCGAGCGTGGCGGGGGACGCGATGCGCTGCCCGCCCCGGTAGACGGCGTTGTCGACGATGCTCACGCGCCCATTGTCCCCGGGGGCCGATCCACCGGCCCGCCCGCCGCGCGCTGTCGGCGCCCCGTCCCGGGCGTTCCTAGAATGGGGGCATGAGTTTCCCCATGGACACCCGGGTGGGTGCCTACGCCGTGATCGTCCAGGACGGGGCGGTGCTGCTCAGCCACTGGAACCCGCGCCACCCCACGCTACGGGGGGCGTGGAGCCTGCCCGGCGGCGGCATGGAGATCGGGGAGCAGCCCGCGCAGACCGCGCTGCGGGAGGTGCACGAGGAGACCGGCTTCACCGTGGAGCTCGACCAGCTGCTCGGCGTGCACAGCCGCCACATGGACGCCAGCGAGCGGCTGGACGGCCGGGACCGGCCCTTCCACGCCCTGCGCGTGATCTACCGCGCCCACATCACCGGCGGGACGCTCACGTCGGAGCAGGACGGCTCCTCCGACGAGGCCCGCTGGTTCCCCCTGGCGGCGCTGCCGCAGCTGCCCCTGGTCAGCCTCGTGCCCGTGGGCCTCGAGCTGGCCGGGCTCGTGGCCGCGGGCCCGGCGGGACCGGGGGAGGGCCGGTGAGCCGCCGTCGTGCCGCCGCGGGCCTGCTCGCCGTCGCCGCGCTCACCGGGTGCGGCGGCGCGGCCCCGGAGCAGCCGCCTGCCACCGCGGCGTCCCCCGCTGCGGAGCCGGTCCGGATCGCGGTGGGACCCACCGGGCAGACGGCCGTGCTCGCCCACGTCTACGCCGGGCGGCTGCGGGAGGCGGGCTTCGACGCGAGCGTGGTCGACGCCGGGACCGAGCGCGCCGACTACCTCGGGGCCCTCGAGCGGGGGGAGGTGGAGGTCGCCGCGGACTACTCCGGCAACCTCTACCTGCACCTGCGCGGCCGGGCGCCGGTGGGCCCGGCCTCCGCGGCGCCCGCGGACGAGGCGACGCCCACCCCCACGCCGTCCCCGGACGCCGAGGACGGCGGGCTCGCCGAGGACCTCTCCGAGCTGCTGGGACTTGGGGAGGAGCGCGCGGACGACGACGACGTGCTGGCCGGGGTGCAGGACGTGCTGCCCGAGGACCTGCGGACCCTCGAGCCGGCCCCGGCGGAGAACACGGTGGCGGTCGTCGTGACCCGGCCGACCGCCGTGGAGCACGAGCTCACCGATCTGGAGGACCTGGGCCCGGTGTGCGACGAGCTGGCGCTGGGCACCGACCTCGACTTCGCGGGCCGCTCCTACGGCCCGGAGGGACTGGAGGACGCCTACGAGTGCGTGCCCGGCAGGTTCGTGCCGTTCGGCGACCAGGACGACCTCGTGGACGCGCTGCTCGAGGACCGGGTGCAGGCCGCGGCCCTGTTCACGGCCTCGCCCGCCATCGAGGACAACGCCCTCGTGGTCCTGGCCGACCCGCTCAACAACTTCGTCCCGCAGCGGGTGGTCCCCGTGGCCGCCGAGGACCTGCCGGACGCCGCCGCGGACGTCGTCGACGGGGTCTCCGCGCAGATCGGCACCGAGGACCTCGTGCTGATGACCCGGATGACCTCCGCCCGCGACCCGTACACGCCCGAGGAGGCCGCGCGGTACTGGCTCGAGGGCGGCGACGACACCTGATCGGCGCACCGATGGGTGCCCCGGACGGCGTGCGACCCGGGGGTAAGGTGTACCGCATGTCAGTGGTGAAGCAGTCCGACAAGCTCAAGAACGTCCTCTACGACATCCGCGGCCCCGTGCTGGAGCAGGCGGAGCACATGGAGGCGGAGGGCCACCGGATCCTCAAGCTCAACATCGGCAACCCCGCGCCGTTCGGCTTCGAGGCACCCGATGCGATCCTCGTGGACATGATCAAGAACCTGCCCCACGCGCAGGGCTACTCGGACTCCCGCGGCATCTACTCGGCCCGCACGGCCGTGGTGCAGTACTACCAGACGCGCGGGATCATGAACCTCGACACCGACGACGTCTACCTGGGCAACGGCGTCTCCGAGCTCATCACCATGACGCTGCAGGCGCTGTGCAACCCGGGCGACGAGATCCTCATCCCGTCCCCCGACTACCCGCTGTGGACGGCGTCGGTGGCCCTGTCCGGAGGCACCCCCGTGCACTACCGGTGCGACGAGGACAACGACTGGAACCCGGACCTCGAGGACCTCGCGGCGAAGATCACCCCCAACACCAAGGGCATCGTGATCATCAACCCGAACAACCCCACCGGCGCGGTCTACTCCCGCGAGGTGCTGCAGACCATCGTTGACCTCGCCGCCGAGCACGAGCTGATCCTGTTCTCGGACGAGATCTACGAGAAGATCACCTACGACGACGCCGAGATGATCAACACCGCGACCCTCACCGGCGAGGACGTGCTGTGCCTGACCTTCTCCGGGCTCTCCAAGGCCTACCGGGTGGCCGGGTACCGCGCCGGGTGGCTGGCGATCACCGGGCCCAACTGGAAGGCCGAGAGCTTCATCGAGGGCATCAAGCTGCTCGCCAACATGCGCATGTGCGCCAACGTCCCGGCCCAGCACGCGATCCAGACCGCGCTCGGCGGCTACCAGTCGATCAACGACCTCATCCTCCCCGGCGGGCGGCTCAAGGCCCAGCGCGACCTCGCCCACCGGCGGCTCAACGAGATCGACGGCGTGTCCTGCCGGCAGGCCGACGGCGCCCTGTACCTGTTCCCGAAGCTCGACGTGGAGAAGTTCAACATCGTCGACGACGAGAAGTTCGCCCTCGACCTGCTCAAGGAGCAGAAGATCCTCGTCAGCCACGGCCGGGCGTTCAACTGGCCGGAGCCCGACCACTTCCGCCTCGTCACCCTGCCGTCCGTGGAGATGCTGGCCACGGCGCTGGACCGGATCGAGGAGTTCCTCGGCAACTACCGCCAGTGACCGGCGGGCCGCGCTCCGCGGCCCGCCCCGCACTCCCAGGAGGTCCCGCATGAGCGCAGCCGACCAGAGCCCCGGCACCGGGTTCGAGCAGGACGTGCGGCCCCTGCTGCGCGCCCGGGCGGGCCTGTCCCTGGACGCGGTGGACACCGGCTCCACCCCCGGGTTCCGGGGGAAGAAGCAGCAGGGCACCGCGCTGCGGGCCGCCCGGGACGCCGAGCTGTCCCGGCTGCAGCGCCAGATCTACGCCAACGCCACGGTGGGCGCCCGGCACCGGGTGCTGCTCGTGCTGCAGGGCATGGACACCTCCGGGAAGGGCGGCGTCATCCAGCACGTCCTGGGCGGGCTCAGCCCGCACGGCGTGCACACCCACGGCTTCGGCCGGCCCACCGAGGAGGAGGCCGCCCAGCACTTCCTCCAGCGGGTGCGGCGCCAGCTGCCCAGGCCCGGGGTGATCGGCGCGTTCGACCGGTCCCACTACGAGGACGTGCTCGTGCCCGTCGTGCACGACGTGCTCGACGACCGGCAGCTCGAGCGGCGCTACACCGAGATCCGGCACTTCGAGCAAGAGCTCGCCGACGACGGGGTGGTGGTCGTCAAGGTCTTCCTGCACCTGGGCCTGGACGAGCAGCGCGAGAACCTCCTCGCCCGCATGAGCGACCGGACGAAGCAGTGGAAGTTCGACCCCTCGGACCTCGAGGCGCGCAGCCGGTGGGAGACCTACATGGCCGCGTACGAACGGGCCATCGACGCGACCGACGCCGACCACGCGCCCTGGTACGTGGTGCCCACCGACCGGAAGTGGTACGCCCGGGCCGTGGTCCAGGACCTGCTGATCTCGGCGCTCTCGGGCCTGCGGCTCGAATGGCCGGACCCCGGCTACGACGTCGAGGACGCGCGCCGGCGCCTCTCCGAGCTCTGACCCGCGCCACGGCGGGCCGGGCGGGGCTGGCTCAGCCGCGCCCGGCGCCCTCCTCGCCGTCGCCCCCGTCGGCGTCCGCGCGCCGGCTCCGGGCCGCGTCGAGCCGCTCGCGGGCGCCGTCGAGCCACTGCTCGCAGCGGGTGGCGAGGGCCTCGCCGCGCTCCCAGAGCGCGAGGGACTCCTCGAGGGACGTGCCCCCGGCCTCGAGCCGGGAGACGACCTGCACGAGCTCCTCGCGGGCCTGCTCATAGCCCAGGCCGGCGATGTCGGACAGGTCGGGTGCTGCGGGGTGGTCGGTGCTCGCCATGGGTGGCGCCTCTCGTTCGGAACGGTCGGGGACGGCGGGGGTGCCGGTGCCGCGGTGGGTCAGGGGGAGCCGGGGTGCTCGCCGGGGTGCTCGCCCGGGTGCCGGGCGGAGACGGTCTCGGTGCGCACGCCGAGCTCGCCCACGGCCAGGCGCACCCCCAGCAGGTCCCCGGCGCGCACGGCGGCGGCGTCTGTGACCACGGCGCCGGAGGCGTCCAGGACCACGGAGTAGCCGCGCTGCAGGGTCTCCTGGGGGGACAGCGCCCGCACCCGGGCGCGCAGGGAGCGCACGGCGTCCCGCTCCCGCAGCGTCCGGGAGTCCACGGCGGACAGCGCCCGGGTGCGCCACCGGTCCACGTCCTCCTCCCGGAGCAGGATCATGTCCTCCGGCTGGGCCAGGACGGGCCGGGTGCGCACGGCGGTCAGACCGGCGGCCTCCCGGTCCAGGAAGCCCCGCACGGCGCGGTCCAGGCCCGCCCGGGCCCGGGCCACCCCGGCGCGCTCCTCGACGACGTCGGGGACGATCCGCTTGCCGGCGTCCGTGGGGGTCGAGGCCCGCAGGTCGGCCACCCAGTCGAGCAGCGGCTGGTCGTTCTCGTGCCCGATGGCACTGACCACCGGGGTGCGGGCGGCCGCCACGGCGCGGATCAGGGACTCGTCGCTGAAGGCCAGGAGGTCCTCGAAGGAGCCGCCGCCGCGGGCGATCACGATGACGTCCACCTCGGCCATGGCATCGAGCTCGCGCAGCGCCTGGGTCACGGCGCGCACCGCGCCGGAGCCCTGGACCGCGACCTCCCGCACCTCGAAGTCCACGGCCGGCCAGCGCAGGGACGCGTTGCGAATGACGTCCTTCTCGGCGTCCGAGTTGCGCCCCGTGACGAGGCCGACCCGGCGGGGGAGCAGGGGCAGGGGCTTCTTCCGGGCGGCGTCGAAGAGCCCCTCCTCGGCGAGGGCGCGCCGCAGCCGCTCGAGCCGTTCCAGCAGGTCGCCCAGGCCCACCGGGCGGATGCCGCGGCCCAGCATGGACAGCCGGCCGGTCTTGGCCCAGAAGTCCGGTTTGAGCTGGGCGACCACCCGCATCCCCTTCTCCAGGGGACGGTCCAGGTGGGCGGTCTCGTTGGCGAAGAGGGTCACGGGCACGGAGATCTCGGCGTCGACGTCCCGCAGGGTCACGTAGGTGACGCGGGCGCGCCGGTTGAGCTCGATGATCTGCCCCTCGACCCACGTGGGCGCGCAGCGGGCGATGTAGGCGTGCAGGTTCTCGGAGAGCATCCGCAGCGGCCACGGGTTCTCCGGGGTGGTCCGGTCCGCCCGCTGCGGCAGCTCCCGCTCGCCGCCCGCCGGGGCGTCCTGCTGCGGCTCCAGATACGTCATGCCTCATGCTTACCACCCGACGGGGACAGCCGTGCACGCGCTCCACCCATGCGTACAGTGGTTCCGTGAGCCTCTCAGCACCCCCCGCCCCCGG
Source organism: Kocuria sp. CPCC 205263 (assembly GCF_040981075.1). Taxonomy (NCBI): domain Bacteria; kingdom Bacillati; phylum Actinomycetota; class Actinomycetes; order Micrococcales; family Micrococcaceae; genus Kocuria; species Kocuria sp. CPCC 205263. The sequence goes on from NZ_JAVKPV010000005.1 coordinate 57,894, forward strand.
ACACCGCTCCGCACCCCGCTCCCGACGACGCGCCACGACCGTCCTGCGCACCGGCCTCGGCACCGTCCTCGGCCTCGCCGCCGCGTCCCTCGTGGCGCTGCTCGTGCCCCTGCACTGGGCCCAGGACACCCTGGTCTCCCGCGACGGCTTCACCCGAGTGGTGGGCACCCTCGCCGAGGACCGGCCGTTCCAGGAGGAGCTGGCCCGCACCGCGGTGGGGCAGGTGGCCGACCGGATCGTGGGAGAGCGGGCGACCGGCGTCGGGTTCCTCGACCGGATGCTCGAGGACGCCGCCCGCCGGGCGGCCGACGTCGCCGCGGACCTCACCTCCGACCCCGCCTACCAGCGCGCGTGGACGGAGGCGCTCACCCGCACCCACGAGGCCAACGTCCCCGTGGACGGCGCGGTAGAGGAGCCGCCGAAGGACCTCGTGCTGGACATCGCCCCCGTCCTCCAGGAGGTCGACGCCGCCGTGCAGCGGGCCGTCGGCGTGGACGTCGGCCTGGCGGAGCGCGAGAGCCGGATCACCGTCCCGGGGTCGAACACCGGGCGCCTGATCGAGGCGGGGACCCGAGTCACCGACCTGGCCGTCCCGCTCACGTGGACCGCCGCGGTGCTCGCCGTGCTCGCGCTGCTCGTGACCCGGCACCGCTTCGCCGTGCTCGCCGTGCTGGGGCTGGGGACCCTGGCCGGACTGGGCGTCGTGTTGCTGCTCGTGGAGCAGGGCGTGCAGCGGGCCTCCGGCATGCTCGGCGGCGACCCCGTGGTCCGGCTCGCCGCCGACCGGGCCGTCCTCCTGCTCACCGACTCCCTCGGCGAGCAGATGGTCACGGCCGCCTGGGCCGCCGGGATCACGGGCGTCGTGGGCCTCGTCGGGGCCATCCTCGTGTCGGGCGGATCACGGCGCGGGCCCCGCCCCACCGCGTAGCATGGAGGCCATGCCGACCACCGTTGCGCTCTCCATGCCCACCGTCCCCCGTTCCCGGCGCTCGCCGGAGGACGTGGCCGCCGCCGCTCCCGTGGCCGGACCGAAGAAGGTCCTGCTCGCGTCCCCCCGCGGCTACTGCGCCGGCGTCGACCGCGCGGTCATCGCCGTGGAGAAGGCGCTCGAGCACTACGGCGCCCCCGTGTACGTGCGCAAGGAGATCGTGCACAACAAGTTCGTGGTGAGCACCCTCGAGGAGCAGGGCGCCGTGTTCGTCGAGGAGACCGACGAGGTCCCCGAGGGGTCCCTGCTGATCTTCTCCGCCCACGGCGTCTCCCCGGCCGTGGTGGAGTCCGCGAAGTCCCGCGAGCTGCGCACCATCGACGCCACGTGCCCGCTGGTCACCAAGGTCCACCGCGAGGCCGTGCGCTTCGCGAAGAGCGACTACGACATCCTCCTGATCGGCCACGACGGCCACGAGGAGGTCGAGGGCACCGCCGGCGAGGCCCCCGAGCACATCCAGGTGGTGAACAGCCCCGACGAGGTCGGCCAGGTCGTGGTCCGCGACCCGGACAAGGTCGTCTGGCTCTCCCAGACCACCCTCAGCGTGGACGAGACCCTGGAGACCGTGCAGAAGCTGCGCGAGCGCTTCCCCTCCCTGCAGGACCCGCCCAGCGACGACATCTGCTACGCCACCTCCAACCGGCAGACCGCGATCAAGAAGATCGCCCCGGACGCGGACCTCGTGATCGTCGTGGGCTCGGCGAACTCCTCGAACTCCGTGCGCCTCAAGGAGGTCGCCCTCGAGTACGGCGCCCGCCGCGCCGAGCGCGTGGACTTCGCGAACCAGGTGGACGAGTCCTGGTTCGAGGGCGTCGCCACCGTGGGCGTCACCAGCGGCGCCTCCGTGCCGGAGGTCCTCGTCAAGGACGTGCTGCGCCTGCTCGCGGACTACGGCTACGGCGAGGTCGAGGAGGTCGTCACCGCCGAGGAGGACGTGCTGTTCTCCCTGCCCAAGGAGTTGCGCGCCCGGCTCACCGCAGCCGGGGACACCTCCCACCGGCTCGGCGGCCGAGGGGCCCGCCCCACCCGCTGAGCCGCGGGCGGACCCGCTCGCTCAGCCCGCCGCGCGCTCGTCGAGCTGCTCCGGCACGCCGCCCCCCGGTTCGGTGCGGCCCGGGCGCTCGGCCGTCTCCGGGAGCTGCGCCGCCTCCGGCGCCGGCAGCAGCTGGGCCGCCTCGGTGAACTCCGGCGCCGTGAGCGGGCGCGGCGCCACCACGAGCGGACGAGTGGTGAGCCGATCGTCCTCCGCGAGCGTGGGGTCGAGGTCGCTGATCCGCCGGGCCGTGGGGAACACCCGGGTCTCCACGGAGCCCGTCAGCCGGTTGTAGGTCTCCACCGACTTCTGCAGCGACCGGCCCATGTCGTCGAGGTGCTTGCCGACCGTGCCCAGCCGCTCGTAGAGCTGGCGGGAGAGGTCGAAGAGCTCCTTGGCGTTCTCCGTCAGCCCGTTCTGCCGCCACGTGAAGGCCACGGCCTTGAGCGAGGCGAGCAGCGAGACCGGCGACACGAGCGCCACGTTGCGGCTCGCGGCGTGGTCCAGCAGGGTCGGGTCCGCGTCCAGGGCCGCGGAGAGCGCCGACTCGGCGGGCAGGAAGCACAGCACCAGCTCGGGGGAGGCGTCCCGCGCCTCCCAGTATTTCTTCGACGCCAGCGCGTCCACGTGCCCGCGCACGGCCTTCGCGTGACCGGCCAGCTGCGCCCGGCGCCCGGCGTCGTCCTCGGCGTCCTGGGCGCGCAGGTAGGCGGTCATGGGCGCCTTGGCGTCCAGGACGATGTCGCGGCCCCCCGGCAGGTGCACCACCATGTCCGGGCGGATCGCGCTGCGCTCGCCGTCCGCGGTGGTGCCGTTGGAGGCGACCTGCTCCCGGAAGTCGACGTGCGCGGTCATCCCCGCGGACTCGACCACGCGGCGCAGCTGCACCTCGCCCCACAGGCCGCGCGCGGAGCCCGAGCGCAGCGCGGAGGACAGGGAGGTGGTCGCGGTGCGCAGGTGGTCGCCCACCTCTCGGGTGTGGGCGAGCGCCTGGGTGATGCCCCCGTACTGCTCGGCGCGGTCCCGCTCGAGCGCCGTCACGTGCTCCTCGACCGAGCGCAGCTGGTGGGCGACCGGCGCCAGGGCCCGCAGGACGTTGTTGTCCTGCACGGAGCGGGCGTCGGCGTCCCGCAGCCGGTCCTCGAGCTGGGCGCGCGCCTCGACGGCCGCCGCCCGCTCGGAGGCCAGGTCCACGAGCCGGTCCTGGACGGCGGCGAGCTCGGCCTGCAGCCCGGCCCGCTCCTCCTCCGCCGCCCGGGCGTCCCTGGCGGCTCGGGCCCGCGCCACGGCGGTGCCCAGGAGGGCGCCCACCAGCAGGGCGAGCAGGACGAGGAGGACGACGAGACTGACGGTCATGCCCAGCAGTGTGGCACGCCACCCGGACACCGCACGGCAGCGGCGCTCACCGCCCCGCTCCCCGGAGCGTCACCCGGTCAGCGCCGGACCGTGGTCCGGCGCACGGCGAGCAGCACCACGGCCGCGAAGACCACCGTCCAGAGACCGGTGTTCAGCAGCAGCGCCCACAGGGGGTCGGACTCCACCGGCGGTCCGCTGGTCGCCACGACGTCGCCCTCCACGAGCGGATACCGGGCGAGCCCGGCCAGGCCGTAGAGCGGGGTGAACCGCGCGATGTCGAGCATCACGCCGGTGAGCGGGACGAAGAGATTGCCGAAGAAGCTGAGCACCACGAGCATCCCGGAGGCCGCCCCCACGGCGGACTCGGAGCGGAACAGCAGCCCGGCCGCCAGGCCGTAGAGGGCGAACACCGAGGAGCCGGCCACGACGATCGCCGCGGTGGCGGGCCAGCGCCAGCCGCCCAGCTCGGCACCGGTCAGGGCGCCCACGGCGTAGACCACGAGGACGGGCAGCACGGCCATGGCCAGGGCCACGGCCACCTTGGACAGCACGTACCCGTGCCGCGGCGCTGGGGTGAGTCCGATCTGCCGGCCCCACCCGCGGGCCTGCTCCACGGCGGCGGAGCCGGCGATCGAGGTGGTCGCGGTGACCGCCCCGTAGACCGCCATCGAGATCATGTTGTACCCGCCGGCGTTGCCGTGGCCCACCGGGAGGTCGGAGAAGTCCCCCAGCGCCGTGAACATCACGTAGAGCACGGCGGGCAGGACCACGATGAAGAAGGTGTTCTCGACCAGGCGCACGTTGCGGCGCAGGTCGTGGGCGGCGTAGGCGATGCTCATGGTGCTGGTCCTCCGGGGACGGGGGAATAGGGGCGGGGAGTCGGGACGGGGCCGGCGGACCGGGTCAGTCGGCGGTGAGGCCCAAGAAGGCCTCCTCGAGTCCGGCGTGGGTGATCTCGAGCTCGCTCGCGCCCGTGGTCGTCAGCAGGTGGCGGGCGATGGCGTCCGTGTCGGGGCCCGTGAGCCGCCGGCGTCCGCCGGCGGGCTCCAGCGGGGTCGCCCCCGGGACGACGACGGGCCCGGGCCCCTCCCAGCGGAAGCTGACCACGCGGTGGCCCGCCAGGGCCTGGACCTCGGCGGTGGGGGCATCGGCGACCACCCGCCCGCCCTTGAGCACCACGGTGCGGGCGGCGAACTCCTCGGCCTCGTCGAGGTAGTGGGTGGCGAACACGACCGTCCGGCCGCGCTCCGCCTCGGCGTGCATCGCGGCCCAGAACTCCCGCCGGGCGCCGACGTCCATGCCCGCGGTCGGCTCGTCGAGGACCAGCAGGTCCGGCTCGGGCAGCAGGGCCAGCGCGAAGCGCAGCCGCTGCTGCTCGCCGCCCGAGCACTTGGAGACCTTGCGCCGCGCGAACCCGGCGGCCCCCGCCCGGCCCAGGGCCTCGTCCACGGGCAGCGGGTCCCGGTGCAGTGTCGCGACCATCGCGACCGTCTCGCGCACGGACAGGTCGTCGAGCAGCCCCCCGGTCTGCAGGACCGCGCCGATCCGCCCTGCCCGCACGCTCTCGCGCGGGGCGGCGCCGAGGGTGCGCACGGTGCCGTCGTCGGGGTCGGTGAAGCCCAGGACCATGTCGAGGAGGGTGGTCTTGCCGGCGCCGTTGGGCCCGAGCAGCGCGACGACCTCGCCGCGCTCGATGCGCATGCTCACGCCGTCCACGGCGCGGACGCGCTGCTCGCCGCGCCCGAAGCCCTTGCGGACGCCGGAGACGTCGACGGCCGGGGAACCGGCCGTCGGGTCGGCGGGGCTCGTGTGCGGCGATGTGCGGGAGGCCGGGGAGGACGTCATGCTCCGACTCTGCTCCATCGCGCGCCGTCCCGGAAGCTCCGCGGGCCACGACACGCCCACGACCTCGGCCATGGGCCCCGGGGGCGGCACGGCGTGCCGGCCGCGTGCCCGGTAGGATGGTCTCCCGTGGCTCTTACTATCGGAATCGTCGGACTGCCCAACGTCGGCAAGTCCACCCTGTTCAACGCGCTGACCCGCAACACCGTCCTGGCGGCGAACTACCCGTTCGCGACCATCGAGCCGAACATCGGCGTGGTCAACCTGCCGGACCCGCGGCTGGACCGGCTCGCGGAGATCCACGGCTCGGACCGGATCCTGCCCGCGACCGTGTCCTTCGTGGACATCGCCGGCATCGTCAAGGGCGCGTCCGAGGGGGAGGGCCTGGGCAACCAGTTCCTCGCCAACATCCGCGAGGCGCACGCGATCGCCCAGGTGGTGCGCGCCTTCGACGACCCGGACGTCATCCACGTCGACGGCGAGATCAACCCCGCCTCGGACATGGAGACCATCAACACCGAGCTGATCCTCGCCGACCTGCAGACCCTCGAGAACGCGATCCCGCGCCTCGAGAAGCAGGTGAAGATCAAGAAGGCCGATCCCGCCAAGCTCGCCGCCATGCAGCAGGCGCAGACGATCCTCGAGCGCGGGGACACCATCTTCGGGGCGGCCGAGAAGGAGAAGCTGGACGTCGACCAGCTGCGCGACCTCAGCCTGCTCACCGCCAAGCCGTTCATCTACGTCTTCAACGCCGACGACGGGGTGCTCGGCGACGAGGCCAAGCAGCAGGAGCTGCGCGATCTCGTGGCGCCCGCCGACGCCGTCTTCCTCGACGCGAAGCTCGAGTCCGAGCTCGTGGAGCTCGACGAGGAGGAGGCGAAGGAAATGCTGGAGATGTCCGGGCAGGACGAGGCCGGTCTCGACAAGCTCGCCCGCACGGGGTTCCACACCCTCGGGCTGCAGACCTATCTCACCGCTGGGCCCAAGGAGTCGCGCGCCTGGACCATCCCCGTGGGCGCCACCGCCCCGCAGGCCGCCGGCGTCATCCACACCGACTTCGAGCGCGGCTTCATCAAGGCCGAGATCGTCTCCTTCGAGGACCTCGACGCCGCCGGGTCCATGGCCGACGCGAAGGCCGCCGGCAAGGTCCGGATCGAGGGCAAGGACTACGTCATGCGCGACGGCGACGTGGTGGAGTTCCGCTTCAACGTCTGAGCGGGTCCGGTGATTCGTGCCGGAGCGCCGGTCACTCGGGCCCGGGGCGCCTGCGATTCTGTTTGGTCTCGGAGCGCCTGCGTTTTCCTTCGAGCCGACGACGGCGCGAGCCGTGGGTGGGCCGGGTCGCTCGCCGGACGACCGGGGGAACCACGGCACCGCGCAGGAGCGCGGCGAGGCGATGTCTGGCCGCGGTGCGATTCTGTCGCTGGGAGCGGTGCTCGGCGGCGCTGACGGTCAGCACGGTGCCCGAGAGTCTGCCGGCGAGCTGATCGAGGGCGCGGTCGCGCTGCGCGTCGCTCAGGGCTGTCGTCGTGGCCAGATCGAGCGAGAGCTGCACGCGGGAGTCGGTAGTGTTGACGCCCTGACCGCCCGGCCCGGAGGCGTGGGAGAACTGCTCGACCAGCTCACCCGCCGGCACCCTGAGGCCGTGGGGCGCGCCGGGGCCCGGGGGCACGTGCAGATCGTCCACACGACGATTGTCCCGCACCGGCGACGCGACACATTTCATTCGGTCTCGGTGGGGGATCTCCGGCTGCTCGGGCGAGGTCTGCGGCCGGGCGCGCCAATCGGCCGCAATGGCGGTTCGGCGCGCAGCCCGGCACGTCCTGACTACTGCCCGAGGGGCTCACCGGTGTTGCTGTCGACGGTGCCGTTCTCGATGCCCTCGCACTGCGACACCCCGGCCGGTGTGGTGGGTTCGTAGTGGATGCAGAAGGCGTCGTAGTAGGGCATCCCGTCCTGCCAGGCCGCGTAGGCCTCGTCGTAGGTGAAGTCCTGGTCCGGCAGCGCCCCGGGCATGGGCGGCGGGGTGGCCCCGGGGGTCGTCGACGGGGTCGGCGAGGCCGGCTGCGTCGCCTCCGCGCTGCCGGTGGCCCCGGTCGTCGGGGAGGGGGAGGCGCTGGGAGACGCGTCGGGCTCGTCGGGCCCGCCGCTGTCGGGGGTGGTGCACCCGGTGACCAGTGCCAGGGACAGGGCGACCAGTCCCAGTCGCCCGATGGCCGACTTCTGGTGGACGTTCTGCGGGGGGTTCGGTGACATGGCCGTCTCTCCGGTGGGGGCGGGGGATCCGTTCATCACTTTAGGGAATGCGGAGTGGTCCGCCCGGGTGCGACTCGCACGCAGTGCGGCACGTCATTCCTCCGGGCACGGAGAAGACCTCCGACCGCGACGTCGAGGCGTTCTCGACGTCGCGGTCGGAGGTCTTCGTCGTGCCGGCGGACCGAACCGGGCCCTTACCGCGGGGTCTCGGCGGCGTCCTCGGGCGGTGCTGCCGCCTCGAGGTAGTCCTCGACGTCCACGAGCACGGCGGGGCCGGCCTGCGCCGCCTGCAGCGCGACGGCGAGGCTCGCCACGTCGTCGTCGTCCAGGGGCTGGTCGGGCAGGTCCACGGCGTAGCGCGCCTCGCCGTCGACCAGCACGGGCGTGATCTGGGCGGTGCCGCTGGTGAGGTCGACGACGGTCGCGGGGGCGACCACCTCGAGGGCCTCGGGGGCTGGGCGGTCGTCGGGGAGTGCGGGGGAGCTCATGGGAATCGTCCTGTCGTTCGGGGTGCTGTCAGGCTACTGCCTGTTGCCGCCCGCGCAATGGGCCGACCCGGTACTGACGTCATGAGACACCTCCGGGGCGCCGCGCGGTCCCGTGCGGGGGCGCGACGCCCGCCGGGGACGGCCTGGGCCGGCGAGGCGGCGGGGGTCAGCGCAGGGCGCGCTTGATGTCGGCGCGCTCCTTCTCGAGCTTGCGCACCCGGTGGCCCAGCTTGAAGAGCCGGACGGAGCCGACGAGACCCATGATGAGGGCGCCGGCGACCGCCGCGAGCAGCATGGCGACGCCGAGGGGGAGGCTGAACTGCCAGCCCAGGTAGTTGAAGTCCGCCGGGACGTTGTTCTGCAGGATGAAGACCAGCAGCAGGATCAGGATCAGCAGGCCGAGGATCAAGGCCGTCCACGCGGCGCCCGAGACGCCCTGCTTCTGGTGCCCGTCCAGGGCGGGGTCCGTGGCCGTCTGCTGCCGGACGGCCGGCTCCCGGCCGGGCGCCGGCCGGTCTGCGGCAGACGCGTCCGCGGTGGGGATCCGCGGCTCGTCCCCGGGGGCGGGATCGGGCCGGAGCGGGTCGGAGGATGCTGGGGTGCGGGCCATGACGGTTCTCTCCCTGGTCGCGGACGGGTCGCGGTGACCCTGTGCTTCTCACGGTAGTCCCGGTCGGCGCGCCGTTGAAGTCCCGCCGGTGCTCAGCGGGTCGTGCGCGTCCGCCGGAGGAAGCGGCGCACCTCGGCGGCGGCCAGCGCGAGCGTGTCCTCCTGGCTCACGGGCCCGGACCGGCGGACCGCCAGGGCGTGGTCGGCGCCCTCCACCGGGACGACGTCGACGGCCGGCGCGCCGTCCGCGGCGGCCGTGACCTCGTCCGCGGAGCCGAAGGCGTCCCGCGTGCCCTGCAGCACGAGCACGGGGACCGTGGGCCGGAGCAGCTCCTCGGCGCGCGAGCGCTCCGGGCGGCCCGGCGGGTGCAGGGGGAAGGCCAGGCAGACGACGGCGGACGCGCCCACGGCGGCGGACGTCCGGCACGCCACGCGGGCCCCGGCGCTGCGGCCCCCGACGACCAGGGGCAGTCCATCCGCCAGACCGGTCACGGCCGGGGCGGCGGCCAGCCACCCGGTGTCGAGGGCGGCCGGACGGGGAGCGATCCTCCGGCCGGCGAGCACCCACGGTTGCTCGTGGCGCACGACCGTGACGCCGTGGAGGGGGAGTTCGTCGGCGAGGGCGGTGAGGTCCGGGGCGCCGGCGCCCCCGCCCGCGCCGTGCCCGAGCCACAGCACCGCGGTGGGGTGCTCGGCGGGGGAGACCAGCAGGCGGCCCGGCCCGCTCTCGGTGGGCACGGTGAGCTCGGTCGGTCGGGGCATGGCCACCACGGTAGCCCGGCGGGCGCCCGCGGCCGGCCCGTGGTGCCCGGCGGCGGGGGCGCGGCCTAGCATGTGGTCATGGCCTCCTCGAACGCGACCGGCGGCGCCCGGCCGAGCCGGGCGGACCTCGAGGCCGCCCGGGGCGCGACCCTGCCCGACCTGCTCGGCCCGGACGTGCGGCTGCTGATCTGCGGCATCAACCCGAGCCTGTGGGCCGCGGCCACGCAGGCGCACTTCGCCCGGCCCGGCAACCGGTTCTGGCCGGCCCTGCACGATGCCGGGCTCACCGGCCGGCTCGTGGACTGCGCGGCCGGGATGAGCGCGGAGGACCGGGAGCACGTCCTGGGCCGGGGTCTCGGCATCACGAACCTGGTGCCCCGGGCGACTGCCCGGGCCGACGAGCTGGACCCCGCCGAGTTCGTGGCCGGCCGGGAGCGGCTGGCCGAGCTCGTCGCCGGGCTGCGCCCCGCCGTCGTCGCGGTCGCCGGGGTCACCGCCTACCGGCACGCCTTCGCGGACCCGGGAGCCCGGCTCGGGCGCCAGGACCGGGAACTGGCCGGGGCGCAGCTGTGGGCGCTGCCGAGCCCGAGCGGGCTCAACGCCCACGCGTCCCGGGCGAGCCTCGCCGCCGCGTTCGCCGAGGTCGGGCTGGCGGCGGGCCTCCCGGTCGCCCTGACACCGCCGTGACCCGGTCACGGGCGCCGCGTCCGCCTCAGACGAACAGCAGAAGGCTCACGGCCATGACCGCCATCCCGGCGACCAGACCGTAGACCGACAGGTGGTGCTCGCCGTACTCCTGGGCCGTGGGCAGGAGCTTGTCCAGGGAGATGAAGACCATGATCCCGGCCACGCCCGCGAACACGACGCCGAAGAGGACGTCGTCGAGGAAGGGGAGCAGGACGAGGTAGCCGAGCACCCCGCCGACGGGCTCCGCCAGACCCGAGAGGAACGCCCAGCGGAACGCCCTCCGGCGGCTGCCCGTGGCGTGGTGGATGGGCACCGCCACGGAGATCCCCTCCGGAATGTTGTGCAGTGCGATGGCCACGACCACCGGGATCGCCACGGACGGCTCCTGCATCGCGGCCACGAAGGTCGCGAAGCCCTCCGGGAAGTTGTGGATCGCGATGGCCACCGCGGTCATCGTCCCCATCCGCAGGAGCCGGCGCTGCCGCCCGGCGTCGTCGTGCGGGTACTCGTGAGGGTTGACGCGCGTGGGCACCAGCCGGTCGATCACCGCGATCAGCAGGATCCCCGCGAAGAACCCGCCGGCGGTGGCCCACGCCCCCGAGCGCACCCCGAGCTCCGCGACCAGGGCCACCTGGGCCTTGACGAAGATCTCGATCATGGACACGTAGATCATCACGCCGGCCGAGAAGCCGAGGCTCACCGCGAGGAACTTGGCATCGGTGCGCCGGGTGACCAGGGCGAGGAACGCGCCCACACCCGTGGCCAGCCCCGCGAACAGCGTCAGGCCGAAGGCGAACAGCAGCTCGTTCACGACCGGGTCGGCTCCGTTCCTGGGCGGGGGTGGGCGCTCGCAGTCTAGCGAACGGCGGGTGCGCCCGGCGGTGCGCCAGAATGGTCCGGTGACGACCTTCTCCGCGCGTGCCCCGGGTGCCGGCGGCCGCCCGGCGGGTGTCCCCGCCGGGCTCGCTGACCGGTACACCGCCGCGTGGGAGCTGGTCCCCGACGGGCGGGCGCGGGACGACGGCGGGGCCCTGGTCCTGCCGGTGCGCACCCGCGCCGGGGAGCCGGCCCTGCTGCGGCTCTCCCCGCCGCGGCCCGGCGCCGAGCACGAGCACCTGGCCCTGCGCATGTGGGCCGGGCGCGGGGCCGTGCGGCTGCTCCGGGCGGAGCCGGCGGACCGGGCGCTGCTGCTCGAGCGCACCGCCGACCGGGACCTGCACGAGCTGCCGGTGCTCGAGGCCTGCCGCGTGCTCGGCGAGCTGACCCGGGTCCTCGCCCGGCCGCCGCGGCCCCCGTTCCCGCGCCTGTCGGAGACGGTCCGACGATGGCAGGCGGAGCTGGAGGGGGCCGTGGACCTGGACGCCCGGTTCCCGCGCCGCTTCCGGCTCCAGGCCGTCAGGAGCCTCGAGCGGCTCCGGCGCGACGAGCTGGACGCGGCGCTCGTGCACCAGGACCTGCACCACGGCGCCGTCCGCGCGTCGGCGCGCGCGCCGTGGCTGGCCGTCGGCGCCGACGCGGTGGTCGGCACCCCGGAATTCGCGCTGGTCCCCGCCCTGTGGCACCGCACGGAGGAGGCCGGGCACGGCGGGGCCCTGGCCGCGGCCCTGGCGGACCGAATGGAGGCCCTCGCCCTGGCGGCCGGCGCCGACGAGGAGCGCCTCCGGGCCTGGACGCTCGTCCGGTGCGCCGTGGCGGCCCGGGACGAGGCGCGCCGCCCCACCGGCGCCCCGCACCGCGAGGTCAGCCGGCTGGTCCAGCTGTGCAAGGCCGTGCAGCGGGGCGCCTGAGGCGCCGTCCTCGCGCCCGGGCTCAGGAGGCGGGGGAGCGGCGAAAGCCCAGGTCCGCGGCGAGCGGGCGCCACGCCGCCACGAGCAGGGTGAGCGCGGTGGGCACGAGGACCGGGAAGCCCGCGGCCAGGTAGCCCAGGGCGCCGAGCACCCCGCCGGCGAAGAACAGCCCCACGAGCGCGGCCAGCAGCCTGAGCTTCCCGGCGCCGCCGGTCACGAGGTCTGCGTCCGCGAGCCGGTTGCGGTAGAGGAACTTGCCGAGCTCGATGCCGATGTCCGTGACCATGCCCGTCACGTGGGTGGTGCGGATCTGGGCGCCCGAGATCTTGGTGATCACCGCGTTCTGCAGGCCCATGGTGAACGCGAGCACCGGGACGAACAGCAGGTCCCGGTGCGCCCAGGTCAGGCTCTCGGCCAGCAGGCCGAAGACGAGCACGAGCAGGCCCTCGAGCAGCAGGACGTTGGCGTAGCGGCTGTGCAGCCCGCGGCGCCGCGCCCAGTTGAACATCAGCGCGCAGCACGCGGCCCCGGCCGTGAAGGCGACGACGGCCAGGACGCCGACCGCCACGAGCCGCAGGTCGCCCAGCACGAGGTGGTCGGCGACCATCGCGGTGAGCCCCGTCATGTGGGAGGTGTACACGGCCACGGCCACGAAGCCCACGGAGTTGAGCACCCCGGCCACCAGGGCGAGCAGGTAGGCGAGGTGCCGGTTGAGAGCGGGCGTGCGGCGGGGTCCCGCGACCTTGAGCAGGTAGCGGTCGATCCGGGCCCTCATGCCGCGAGCCTAGTCCGGGGGCCGCGACGGGCGGCGTCACGGGGCCCGCAGCGCCGCCGGCGGGACGAGAACGGGGGTGTGGCCACCGAGATCGTGCACCAGGACCCGTCCCTCCGCGCGGCGGGCGAGCTCCTCGCCGAGCTGGACGTGGAGCCCGCCCTCGGGCTGAGCGCGGAGCAGGCCGGGCCCGGCTGGCCCGGTGCAGGCCCAACGAGCTGCGCACCGCCCCGCGGGTGCCGCGGTGGCGCAAGGTCCTCGCCCAGTTCCAGGACCCGCTGATCTACCTGCTCCTGACCGCGATCGCCGTGTCCCTGGTCGCCTGGGTTGCGGAGGGCGCCCGCGGGGTGCCGGTGGACGCGGTGGTCATCGCCGTGATCGTGGTGGCCAACGCGGTGCTGGGCCGCGTCCAGGAGGGGCGGGCCGAGGACGCGGTCGCGGCGCTGGCCGTGCTGACGGCGGCGAACTCCACCGTGGTGCGCGACGGGCGCCTGACCACGTTCCCCTCGGCCCAGCTGGTGCCCGGCGACGTCCTGGCCCTCTCCGAGGGCGACGCGGTGGGCGCGGACGCCCGCCTGCTCTCCGCCGCTTCCCTGCGCGTGCAGGAGGCGTCCCTGACCGGGGAGTCGGAGGCGGAGCTCAAGGACCCGGCCGTGCTGCCCGCCCCGGCCCCGCTCGGGGACCGGCGGAACATGGTCTACAAGGGCACGGCCGTGGCCTCGGGGGTGGGCCGCGCCGTGGTCGTGGCCACGGGCATGGACACCCAGGTGGGCGCCATCGCCGAGATGCTGGAGCGCACGGAGGCCGAGCCCTCGCCGCTGCAGCGCGACATCACGGCCGTCTCCCGGTCGCTGGGCCTCATCGTGGTCGGCGCCGCCGTGGTGGTCATGGCCACGGTCGTCCTGGTCAGCGGGGTGCGCGGCGTGCAGGACCTCGTAACCGTCCTGCTGCTGGGCGTCTCCCTCGCGGTCGCGGCCGTCCCGGAGGGCCTGCCCGCCGTCCTGGCCATCGGGGTGCGGGCGATGGCCCGCCGGCAGGCCGTGGTCAAGGACCTGCACTCCGTGGAGACGCTCGGCGCGGCCTCGGTGATCTGCTCCGACAAGACCGGCACGCTCACCCGCAACGAGATGACCCTCAAGGTGCTCATGACCCCGTCCGGCACGGTGGAGCTCTCCGGCACGGGGTACTCCCCGGAGGGCGAGGCCAGGGTCGTGACCGGGGGCGCGCCCGCCGCGCAGGTCCTGCCGGAGGCGCGCGGGGCGTGCTGGTGGGCGGGGCGCGCGCCAACAACGCCCAGCTCAACGAGGCCGCCGGCGTGTGGACCGTGCAGGGCGACCCCACCGAGGCGGCGTTCCTCACCGCCGTGCACAAGCTCTACGGCGCCGCCGACCGGGCGGACGACTTCTCCCGGGCCCTGGAGATGCCGTTCACCTCCGAGCGCCGGATGATGTCCCCCCTCGAGATCGAGACGGACTCCGGGCACCGGTACCTGTTCACCAAGGGCGCCCCGGACGTCCTCATGGACCGCTGCACCGGGGTGCGCGTCGGGGACGCCGTCGAGCCGTTCGACGCCGCGCGCCGCCGGGACGCCGCCGCGGCCGTCGAGGAGCTGTCCGGGCAGGCGTTCCGCACCCTGGCGGTCGCCGGCCGGCGCGTCCGGGAGCGCGAGTCCGGGAGCGCGAGTCCGCGGAGCTCGGCGAGGCGGCGGAACAGGACCTCGTCTGGTTCGGCGTGGTGGGCATCCTCGACGCGCCGCGGGAGGAGGCCGCGGCGGCCGTGGCGCAGGCCGGGCCGCCGGGGTGCGCAAGATCATGATCACCGGCGACCACCCGGTGACGGCCGCCCGGATCGCCGCGGACCTGGGGATCGTGCCCCCGGGAGCGCCCGCGCTCACCGGGGCGCAGCTGGACGAGCTCACCGGGGACGGCTTCCACGACGCCGTGCGAGATGTCTCGGTCTTCGCCCGGGTGGCCCCGGGCCACAAGCTGCGGAGCGTCGACGCCCTGCAGGCCCAGGGCCACGTCGTCGCCATGACCGGGGACGGCGTCAACGACGCGCCGGCCCTCAAGGCCGCCGACATCGGCGTGGCCATGGGCATCACGGGCACGGAGGTCACCAAGGAGGCCGGGCGGATGATCCTCGGCGACGACGACTTCGCCACCATCGTGGTGGCGATCCGGTAGGGTCGGGTCATCTTCGAGAACATCACGAAGTTCCTGCGCTACCTGCTGTCCTCGAACCTGGGGGAGGTGGCCAACGTCTTCTTCGGCGTGCTCCTCGCCGGCGCCCTGGGACTGACGGATGCGGCCGACGGCGCGCTCGCCGTGCCCCTGCTGGCCACCCAGATCCTGTGGATCAACCTCGTCACCGACTCCGGTCCGGCCCTGGCCATGGGCGTGGACCCCGAGATCGAGGACGTCATGGCCCGCCCGCCGCGCCGGCCCGACGAACGGATCCTCGACGCGCCGATGTGGGGGCGGATCGCGCTGCTCGGCCTGGTGATGGGCGCCTCGACCCTGCTCACCATCGACATCTTCCTCCCCGGCGGGCTGGTGCCCGGCCAGGACTCCCTCGACGTGGCCCGCACCGCCGGGTTCACCGCGCTCGTGCTCGCCCAGCTGTTCAACGCCCTGAACTCCCGCTCCGAGCTCGCGAGCGCCTTCCACCGGCTGTTCGTCAACCCCTGGCAGTGGGGTGCCCTGGCCCTCTCCGCCGCCCTGCAGGTGCTCGTGGTGCACGTCCCGGTGCTCCAGGTCGCCTTCGGCACCGCACCCCTGGACCTCGTCCACTGGGCGGTCGCGGTGGGCATGGCGTCCCTCGTCCTGTGGGTCGAGGAGCTGCACAAGCTCGTCCGCCGGACCCCGGCGCGCCGGGGCTGACGGGGCCGGTGCCCGCCGGCACCGGCGCGGTCAGTCGGGCCGGCGGCCGAGGGCCTCGACGGTCTCGGCGGCCAGGGCGATGCCGGCGCCGCTGTAGAGGTTGAAGACCGTCCGCACCCCGTGCCCGCGCAGCTCCTGCACCTCGTCGTCGTACTGCGCCACGGCGGCCACGACCCCGTCGAAGCCCGTGGCGCTCAGCTGCTGGAGGGCCACGAGGTTGGAGCCGTGGAAGGGCATGGCCAGCACGGCGACCTGCACGTGGCCGGTCGCGATCACCCGCTCCCAGAACTCCTGGTCGGTCGCGTCGGCCTCCTGGACGTCGATCCCCTGCGCCCGCAGCCGCTCCACGCGGTCCGTGGCGTTCTCGATGCCCACCACGGAGAAGCCGTGCTCCTCGGAGAGCTCCCGGTAGGCCGCCTGCCCCACCCGGCCCATGCCGAGCACGAGCACCGTGGCGTGGCTGATGTCGATGGGACGGTCCTCCGGGTGCAGCCGGTCGTCCGGGTGCTCCGGGAGCCGCCGGGCGAGGGTGCTGGTCAGGGAGGAGCCGCGGCGGTTGACCAGGGCCGAGATCACGAAGCTCAGGGCGACCGCCACGGAGAGCATCACCAGCCAGTCGCCGTCGAACATCCCGGCCGAGACGCCGATGGCCCCCACGATGAGGGCGAACTCCGAGTGGTTGCCCAGCGCGAGGCCCGTCCGCAGCGACGTGCGGCGGCGCAGCCCGAACATCCACAGCAGCAGCACGAACAGCATCGCCTGGACCGGCAGGAGGCCCAGGAGCAGCACGCTCATGGCGAGCATCTCGAGGGTCGGCATCCCGTGGAAGCCGATCGAGACGAAGAACGCGACCAGCAGGAGGTCCTTGAGCGTGAACAGGGTGCGGGACAGCTCGCCCGCGTTGGCGTGCGAGGCCAGGAGCATGCCGACGAGCAGCGCCCCCAGGTCCCCCTTCAGGCCCACGGCCGAGAAGGCGATGTAGCCGGGGACCAGGGCCATGGCGACGCCGAACAGGGCCTGCAGCTCCCCGTGGCCGATGCCGTCCCAGATCCGGCGGAACACCCACGCCGCCGGCAGCAGCAGCACCAGGGCCAGGGCCCACGGGCTCGGCGGGTGCTCGCTGGTGACGGTGATGAACGCGACGGCGGCGACGTCCTGGACGATGAGGATGCCGATCGCCACGCGCCCGTAGAGCGACGTCGTCTCGCTGCGCTCCTCGAGGACCTTGAACACCAGGACCGTGCTCGAGAAGGACAGGGCGAACCCGGCCAGCAGCAGCGCGCGGAGGTTCTCGCCCGGCAGCTGCAGCCCCACCAGCATCAGCAGGCCCAGGAGGCCCGCCCCGAGCGCCGTGCTCAGGACCATGTGGATCCCGGCCGTCCCCCAGACCTCCCGGCGCAGCAGCGACCGGGCGTCGAGCTTGAGACCGATGCCGAACAGCATGAGGGTCACGCCGACGTCGGCCAGCTGGTCGAGGGCGGGGAGCCGCTCCACGCCCAGGCCGTTGAGCACGAAGCCGGCCGCGAGGAACCCGATCAGGGGCGGCAGGCGCGCGAGGACGGCCAGGGCACCGGCCCCGAAGGCGACGACGAGATAGATGGCAACCGTGGACACAGTCAGCTCCCTCGCCGGCCGGTGGTGTGACCTCTCCAGTCTAGGGCGGGGGCCTCCGGGGGCCGGCGCGGCCCCGAGCGCCTACAGTGGTCGCAGCACAGCGCAGCGAGGGAAGGACCGGAGCATGCACGAGAGCCAGCGGCCCGGCGCCGCCGCGTCCGCCCCGACGCGCTCCCAGCGGCTGGACCGGCTGCCGTTCACCACCGAGCACCGGAAGCTGCTCGTCGGCTCCGGCGTCGGCTGGGCCCTGGACGCCATGGACGTGGGCCTGATCTCGTTCGTGATGGCCGCGCTCGCCCAGGAGTGGGGCCTGGGCTCCGGGGAGCTGTCCCTGCTCGCCTCCATCGGCTTCGTGGGGATGGCCGTGGGGGCCAGCCTCGGCGGGCTCCTGGCCGACCGGCTCGGCCGGCGCCAGGTCTTCGCCCTGACCCTGCTGGTCTACGGCACGGCCACCGGCGCGTCCGCGCTCGTCGGGTCCCTCGCCGCGCTCGTGGTCCTGCGGTTCGTGGTGGGCCTCGGCCTCGGCGCCGAGCTGCCCGTCGCCTCCACCCTCGTCTCCGAGTACGCCCCCCGGCGGATCCGCGGCCGCGTGGTGGTGGTCCTCGAGTCCTTCTGGGCCGTCGGCTGGATCCTCGCCGCCCTCGTGGGCTACTTCGTGGTGCCGTCCTCCCCGGACGGCTGGCGCTGGGCGCTCGTCGTCGGACTCGTGCCGGCCCTCTACGCCGTGGTCGTGCGCCGGGCCCTGCCGGAGTCCGTGCGCTTCCTCGAGCACCGGGGCCGGACGGACGAGGCCGAGGCCGCGGTGCGCCGGTTCGAGCGGGCGCGGCCGCTGGGCCGCTCCCGGGCCGAGACCCCCGAGCAGGCCCGGGCGGCCGAGGCGGCCGGCCCGCGCCCGGCGGAGGACGCGAGCGGGATCTGGGCCCCGACCCTGCGGCGGCGCACGGCGGCGCTGTGGACCGTCTGGTTCTGCATCAACTTCGCCTACTACGGGGCGTTCACCTGGCTGCCCACCCTGCTGCTCCAGCAGGGCCTCACGCTGACGACCTCCTTCGGCTACGTCCTGGTCATCACGCTCGCCCAGCTGCCCGGCTACGCCGCGGCCGCCTGGCTCATCGAGGTCTGGGGCCGCCGGATCACGCTGGCCGTGTTCCTCGGGGGCTCCGCGGTGAGCGCCCTGCTCTTCGGCATCGTCTCGATGGGCAGCATCGTGCTCCCGTGGCAGGTGATCGGCTCCGGCATGGCGCTGTCCTTCTTCAACCTGGGCGCGTGGGGGGCCCTGTACGCGATCGGCCCCGAGCTCTACCCCACCGCGCTGCGCGGGACGGGGACCGGGGCGGCGGCGGCGTTCGGCCGCGTCGCCTCGATCCTCGCCCCGCTGGCCGTGCCGGCGCTGCTCGCGCTCGGCGGGGAGCGATACGACGTCGTCACCGTCTTCGCCGTCTTCAGCGCCGCCTTCCTCGTGGCCGCCCTCTCCGCGTTCGCCCTGCCCGAGCAGCGGGGACGGGCCCTGCAGTGAGCTCCCCGGCCGTCCTGACGGACCGCGAGATCGGCCTCGCCCGGCTCGCGGCCCACGGGCTCGTGCGCCCGGAGGACGTGGCGCCCGAGGACGTGGTGCGCGCCCTCGGGGCCGTCCAGGCCCAGGACCTGCCCGGTGCCCTGGTGTCGGTCGGCCTGCGGCGGGCCGGCGGCTCCGACGGCCTGCGGCAGGCCTTCGACGACGGCCGGATCGTGCGCACGTGGCCCATGCGCGGGACCCTGCACCTGGTGCCCGCCGAGGACCTGCGCGCGTGGCTGGCGGTCCTGGGTCCCCGCACCGTCGCCTCGACGGCCGCCCGGCGCCGGGCCCTGGGCATCGACGAGCGGCTCGACGCGGCCCGGGAGGCCGCCCTCGCCGCGCTGCGCCACGGCCCGCAGCCCCGTGAACGCCTGCACGCCGCGTGGGAGGAGGCCGGGCTGCTGGGCGAGCCGGGCCGGGCCTACCACCTGATGCTCGCCCTGCACCTGGACGCGACCCTGTGCCTGGGCCCGCTGACCGCGGACGGCCGGGACCAGCTCGTGGTGCCCGTCGCGGACTGGGTCCCCGCCGCGGGGGAGGAGGCGGCCGTGCCCGGGGCGGCCGCCGGCGGCACCCCGCCCGTCGTCGCCCGCTGGGTGCGCCGGTACCTGCGCGGCCACGGCCCGGCCTCCGTCGCGGACGCCGCCCGGTGGGCGGCCCTGCCGCGCTCCGCGGTGCGCGCCGCGCTGACGGGGGCCGACGGTGTCGTGGCGGTGCACGACCGCGCCGGCCGCGAGCTGTGGTGCGCCCCCGAGGTGCTTGAGGGCCCCGCACCCGGCGGGCGCCGCGCCGCCGGGGTCTTCCTGCTGCCGCCCTTCGACGAGTACGTCCTGGGCTACGGGGACCGCTCCCACGTGCTGGCCCCGGCCCACGCGACCCGGATCGTCCCCGGCGGCAACGGGGTCTTCAAGCCCACCCTCGTGGCGGGCGGGCGGATCGTGGGGACCTGGGGGCGCGTGCGCCGCGCAGGGGGAGCCGAGCTCGTGCTCGACCCGTTCGAGGAGCTCTCGGCGGCCCGCCGCAAGGCCGCCGAGCGGGCCTTCGCGCGGCTGCCGGCGCTCTGAGCCGAGACGAAGCCGGTATGGGTCCCGGGGCCCGGGAGGTGGTCCGGCTCACCCGGCGCTCGATAGGGTGAGGCCATGATCAACCCCGCCCGCCTGCACTCGGACCTCTCCCGCCTCGGCCGCGAGACCGAGATGTTCCTGGCCACCACCGCGTCCCTGTCCGACGACGAGCTGGCCGCCCCCTCGCTGTGCGAGGGATGGCGCCGCGCCGACGTCGTCGCCCACCTCGCCTCCAACGGGCGCGCCCTCGTCAAGCTCGTCGACTGGGCCGTGACCGGGCAGGAGCAGGCCCCCTACGCCTCGATGGAGGCCCGGAACCAGGACATCGCCGAGCTGGCCGCCCTGCCCCGCCAGGAGCTGGTCGAGAAGGCGCGCGAGTCGGCCGCCTACTTCGCCGAGCAGGCCCAGCGGCTGACCGGGGAACTCGCGGTCGAGGAGGTACACCTGCACGGCAAGGTGATCCCCGCGACCTCGATCGTGGCGCTGCGCATCGCCGAGGTCGTCGTCCACCACCACGACCTCGACACGGCCTGGACCATCGAGGAGGCCGACCCCGACTCGCTGCTCAACGCCCTCGAGGCCGTCGTGCGCACCATGCGCGCCAAGGGCGCCCCCGGCATGACGCTGGTGACGGAGGAGCGCGACGAGTGGGTGATCGGCGACGGCGCCCTGCGCGTCGAGTCCGACCGGGAGGGCCTGCTCGAGTGGCTGGCCCGCGGCGACGACGAGAACGTCGAGGCCGACGGCCCGCTGCCGGTGCTGCCCTCCTGGTGACCGGACGCCCCGTGCGCGGCGCGGAGCCGGCGCCGCGCCGGACGGGCGGACGGGGGAGTCGGCGGGGTCACAGCCGCCCGGGGTGCCGCCCGGGCGGCGCCGCGGGGTAGAATGATCTACGGCCCGCTGAGCGGGCGCTCCCGCCCGGGTCCCTCCGGGTGCGCGGCGGCGCCCCGGCCGCACCCATCGGGAGGGCTGCACCTCCCCCCGCATCTCCACCCGAAGAGAGACCCACGCGTATGCCTGTCACCTCCACCACCGCCCAGCGCGCCGACCTCCGCAACGTGGCCATCGTGGCCCACGTCGACCACGGCAAGACCACCATCGTGGACGCGATGCTCCAGCAGACGCACGCGTTCTCCGCCCACGGTGAGGTCGAGGAGCGCGTGATGGACTCCGGTGACCTGGAGCGCGAGAAGGGGATCACGATCCTCGCCAAGAACACCACGGTGTTCTACGACGGTCCCTCCGCCGAGGGGGAGACCATCACCATCAACGTGATCGACACCCCCGGCCACGCCGACTTCGGCGGCGAGGTCGAGCGCGGCCTGTCCATGGTCGACGGCGTTGTGCTGCTCGTGGACGCCTCCGAGGGCCCGCTGCCACAGACCCGCTTCGTGCTGCGCAAGGCCCTCGAGGCCAAGCTGCCCGTGATCCTCGTGGTCAACAAGGTCGACCGCCCGGACGCCCGGATCGAGGAGGTCGTGCACGAGTCCATGGACCTGCTGCTGGGCCTGGCCTCGGACATCTCCGAGGACGAGCCGGACCTGGACCTGGACGCCGTCCTGGACGTGCCCGTGGTCTACGCCGCGGGCCGTGACGGCCGGGCCTCCCTGGCGCAGCCCGAGAACGGCGGCCTGCCGGACAACGAGGACCTCGAGCCGCTGTTCGCGACGATCATCAAGCACGTCCCCGCGCCCTCCTACAACCCCGAGGGCGTGCTCCAGGCGCACGTGACCAACCTGGACGCCTCCCCGTTCCTGGGCCGTCTCGCCCTGCTGCGCATCTTCAACGGCACCCTCAAAAAGGGCCAGACCGTGGCCTGGGCGCGCGCGAACGGCGAGCTCAAGAATGTGCGGATCTCCGAGCTGCTGGCCACCAAGGGCCTGGACCGCGTTCCGGCCGACTCCGCCGGCCCCGGCGAGATCGTGGCCGTGGCCGGGATCGAGGACATCACCATCGGCGAGACCCTCACCGACCCGGAGGACCCGCAGCCGCTGCCCCTGATCACGGTGGACGACCCCGCGATCTCCATGACCATCGGCATCAACACCTCCCCGCTGGCCGGCCGCACCAAGGGCACCAAGGTCACGGCCCGCCAGGTCAAGGACCGCCTCGACAAGGAGCTCGTCGGCAACGTCTCGCTCAAGGTGCTCCCCACCCAGCGTCCCGACGCCTGGGAGGTCCAGGGCCGCGGCGAGCTGGCCCTGGCGATCCTGGTGGAGCAGATGCGCCGCGAGGGCTTCGAGCTGACCGCGGGCAAGCCCCAGGTCGTGACCAAGACCGTCGACGGCAAGGTGCACGAGCCCTACGAGCACATGACGATCGACGTCCCCGACGAGTTCCTCGGCGCCGTGACCCAGCTGATGGCCGGGCGCAAGGGCCGCATGGAGGCCATGGCCAACCACGGCACCGGCTGGGTGCGGATGGAGTTCAAGGTCCCCGCCCGCGGGCTGATCGGCTTCCGCACCCGGTTCCTCACCGAGACCCGCGGCGCCGGCATCGCGTCCTCCTACGCCGACGGCTACGAGCCGTGGGCCGGGGACATCGAGTACCGCACCAACGGCTCGATGATCGCCGACCGCGCCGGCGTGGTCACCCCGTTCGCCATGATCAACCTGCAGGAGCGCGGGTCCTTCTTCGTGGAGCCCACCTCCGAGGTCTACCAGGGCATGATCGTGGGCGAGAACTCCCGTGCCGACGACATGGACGTGAACATCACGAAGGAGAAGAAGCTCACCAACATGCGTGCGGCCTCCTCCGACACCTTCGAGAACCTCACGCCCCCGCGCAAGCTGACCCTCGAGGAGTCCCTCGAGTTCGCCCGAGAGGACGAGTGCGTGGAGGTCACCCCGGACGCCATCCGCATCCGCAAGGTGATCCTCGACGCCAACGAGCGGATGAAGGCGCACCGGGCCCGGGCCCGCGCCTGACCCCGGACCGCAGCAGCACCGCGCAGCAGGCCCGGCCGTGACCCAGCCCGTCCCGTACTACCCCGAGCAGGGCGTCCTCGTGCGCGAGGACGCCCTGCCGGGGCTTCTGCCCCCGGGCCTGCGCCCGGAGGACGCCCGGCTCCTGTTCGTGCACGCCCACCCCGACGACGAGTCCATCGCCACCGGCGCCACCATGGGCCGCTACGCGGAGCTCGGCGCGCGGGTCGTGCTGCTCACCATGACCCGCGGCGAGCGCGGCGAGGTCATCCCCGAGCCGCTGCACGCCCTCGAGGTCGGCCGGCCGGGGTGCACCGACGACGGCACGGCCCTGGGCCGCCACCGGGTCGGCGAGCTCGACGACGCCGCGGCCCGCCTGGGCGTGTCCGAGCGTTTCTTCGCGGGGGAGCCCCCCGCCCTCGACCCCGCCGTGGGCTTCGCCGGCGGCACGGGCCACTACCACGACTCCGGCATGTCCTGGGGCCCGGACGGGCGGGCCGCTCCCGCCGAGGACTCCTCGCCGCACAGCCTCACCGCGGCCGCGGCCGACGAGGCCGCCGCCCACGTCGCCGCCGCGGTCCGGGCCGTGCGCCCGCACGTCCTCGTCACCTACGACGTCGACGGTGGCTACGGCCACCCCGACCACGTGCGAACCTCCGCCGTCGCGGTGCGCGGCGCCGAGCTCGCCGCCCGTCCGGGCGCGGACGCCGACGGGGAGCCCGTCGACCCCTGGCGCACCCCCCTCGTGTGGGCCGTCGAGGGCGAGGCGCGGCCCGAGGACCCGCGGCCGCAGGCCGCGGTGCACGGCTCCGCCGGGCGCAAGCGGAACGCCATGGCCGCCCACGCCACCCAGCTGGTGCTCTCCGGGGACGGCTCGCGCTTCGCCCTCTCGAACGGGGTGTGGCAGCCCTTCAGCGCCCTCGAGACCTACCGGCTGCTCGCCGGGGACCCGGACGCGGTCGCCCCGGAGGAGGAGACGCCCGGTCACGCCCGGGCCTCCGTGCTCTCGGCCCTCGTGACGTCCGTCGCGGCCGGGGCCGTGGCGGCGTCCGTGGCCACGGTCCTGCACAGCGCCGTCTGGTCCGCGCCCGCCGGGTGGTGGCTCCCGTGGGGCCTGCTCTTCGCGACCGCCCTGCTGCTCAGCGTGTCCCTGTGGGTCGGCACCGCGACCCGCCGAGTGTGGGCCGCCGCCGTGCCAGGGCTGACCGGCTACCTCGTCTCCTGGCTTTTCGCCTACGGCGGGGACGGCTCCGTGATCGTCGTGACGGACCCCGGCACGCCCGTGGGGATCCTGGGCCTCGCCTGGTTCGGGCTGGTCTTCGCGACGACCCTGCTGTCCGTGCTCGTCACGGCCCGTTGGCTGCGCGCCCGGCGGCGGAGGACCGGCGCGGGCTGAGTTCCGCGGCGCCCGACGGCGCAGTGCTCGGTCCTCAGGCCCCTCGGGGCCGGCGCCGCGGCGGCGCGGGCGGGACTACCCGGGCGGCCCAGACCCCGCCGGCGCCGATCAGCACGTCCCCCCGGCGGGTCCGCACCGTGACGGACTCCTCGTCCGCGGCCAGCAGCTCGCCCAGCGCGTCGGTGAGCGGCAGCCCGGAGGCGTCGTCGGCGGGCAGGGCGTAGCGCACGCTCACGCGCGTACCAGCGGGCAGGCCGGTGAGCAGGCCCAGCGCCGAAGATGACGTCCCGGACGGCGATGTTGAGCCGGATGTCGGATGCTTCATGGCTGTCATCCTAGCCAGGGCGCCGTGGCTAGACTGGTCGGAGCAATCCCACGAGAAAGGTTCGAACCGCCGTGACCTACGTCATCGCCCAGCCCTGTGTCGACGTGAAGGACAAGGCCTGCGTCGAGGAGTGCCCCGTCGACTGCATCTACGAGGGGGAGCGCTCGCTCTACATCCACCCCGACGAGTGCGTGGACTGCGGTGCCTGCGAACCGGTGTGCCCCGTCGAGGCCATCTACTACGAGGACGACACCCCCGACGAGTGGGCCGACTACTACAAGGCGAACGTCGAGTTCTTCGACGACCTCGGCTCGCCCGGCGGCGCCGCGAAGCTCGGCAACACGCACACGGACCACCCCATGATCGCGGCGCTGCCGCCGCAGAACCAGGACGTCGCCCTGTGACGCAGGGGGACCGGTCCTTCGGCCTCGCCCTGCCCGACTACCCGTGGGACACGATGGCGCCGTACCGCGCCGTCGCCGCGGAGCACCCCGGCGGGGTCGTGGACCTGTCCATCGGCACGCCCGTGGACCCCACGCCCCTGGTCGTCCAGGACGCGCTGGCCGCCGCCGCCGACGCCCACGGCTACCCGACCACCCACGGCACCCCCGCCCTGCGCGAGGCCGTCGTCGCCTGGTACGCGCGGCGCCGCGGCGTGACCGGCCTGGACCCCGCCGCGGTCATGCCCACGGTCGGCTCCAAGGAGCTGGTCGCCTGGCTGCCGCTGCTGCTCGGCCTGCGACCCGGCGACGTCGTCGTGCGGCCCACGGTCGCCTACCCGACCTACGACATCGGGGCCCAGCTGGCGGGCGCCGAGGCCGTGGCGGCGGACGACCTCGACGAGCTCGACGACGACGTGCGCTCCCGCGTGCGCATGGTGTGGCTGAACTCGCCCGCCAACCCCACCGGCATCGTCCGGGACGCGGCGTCGCTGCGGCGGGTGGTCGACCAGGCCCGCGCCCTCGGGGCCGTGGTCGCCTCCGACGAGTGCTACGCCGAGCTCGGCTGGGGCGCCTGGGACGTCCAGCAGGGCGGCGCCCCGGTCCCGTCGGTGCTCGACCCCCGGGTCAGCGGCGGGGACCACTCCCTGCTGCTGTCCGCGTACTCCCTGTCGAAGCAGTCCAACGCGGCCGGCTACCGGGCCGCGTTCCTCGCCGGTGACCCCCGGCTCATGGCGAGCCTCGTCAACTCCCGCAAGCACGCCGGGATGATCGTGCCCGCCCCGATCCAGGAGGCCATGCGGGCCGCCCTGGGCGACGACGCCCACGTCACCGCCCAAAAGGCGCTCTACCGGTCCCGCCGCGAGCGGCTCGTCCCCGCGGCCGAGGCCTTCGGGCTGCGGGTCGAGCACTCCGAGGCCGGGCTCTACTTGTGGTGCACGGCGGGGGAGGACACCTGGACCACGGTGCAGCGCTTCGCGGAGCGGGGCGTCGTGGTGGGCCCCGGGGTGTTCTACGGCACGGCCGGGGAAGGGTACGTTCGTCTCGCCCTCACCGCCACCGACGAGCGCATCGACGCCGCCGCGGAGCGGCTCGGCCGCGCCTGACACGGTCCCCGGCGGCGCCGGGATTGGTCGCGGCGCGGACGGAGCAGGTAGGTTGGACCCTGACGATCGCTGTGTCCCGGGACACGGCCGTGCTGCGCCGACGGTGGCGCCCGGCGCGGCGACCACGGGCACCGGACACCGACATCCACTCGCGGAGGACGAACATGACTGAGTCTGCACAGAAGACCGGGACGGCCCGGCTCGACTACGGGAACGGAAGCCCCCTCGAGCTGCCCCTCCAGGACGCCACAGAGGGCAACCGCGGCTACGCGATCACGAACATGCTCAAGGAGACCGGCAACGTCGCCTTCGACCCCGGGTTCATGAACACGGCGAACGCGCGCTCCGCCATCACCTACATCGACGGCAACAACGGCATCCTCCGGTACCGGGGGTACCCGATCGAGGAGCTCGCCCAGCACTCCAGCTTCATCGAGACCGCCTACCTGCTCATCTACGGCGAGCTGCCCTCGCCGTCCGAGCTCGAGGACTTCGACACCCGGATCCGCCGGCACACCATGGTCCACGAGGACCTCAAGAGCTTCTTCAACGGGTTCCCGCGCAACGCCCACCCGATGCCCGTGCTGTCCTCGGCCGTCTCGGCGCTGTCCACGTTCTACGGGGACTCCCTCGACCCGTTCGACCAGGAGCAGGTGGAGATCTCCACCATCCGGCTGCTCGCGAAGGTGCCCACCCTGGCCGCCTACGCGTACAAGAAGTCCAAGGGCGAGCCGATGCTCTACCCGCAGAACGACCTCAGCTACACGGAGAACTTCCTGCGCATGTGCTTCGGCGTGCCCGCCGAGGACTACGAGATCGACCCGGCCATGGCGAAAGCTCTGGACGTGCTGCTGATGCTGCACGCGGACCACGAGCAGAACTGCTCCACCTCCACCGTCCGGCTCGTGGGCTCCTCCCACGCCAACATGTTCGCCTCGGTCTCCGCCGGCATCAACGCCCTCTACGGCCCGCTGCACGGCGGCGCCAACGAGGCCGTGCTCGCGATGCTCAACCGGATCGAGACGCAGGGCGTCACGCCCGAGGACTTCATGGAGCAGGTCAAGAACAAGGAGTCCGGCGCCCGGCTCATGGGCTTCGGCCACCGGGTCTACAAGAACTACGACCCCCGGGCCCGCATCGTCAAGGACTACGCCCACGAGATCCTCGAGAAGCTGGGCGGCAACGACCAGCAGCTCGAGATCGCCATGCGGCTCGAGGAGAAGGCCCTCGCCGACGACTACTTCGTGGAGCGCAAGCTCTACCCGAACGTCGACTTCTACACGGGCCTCATCTACAAGGCGATGGGCTTCCCCGAGAAGATGTTCACCGTCCTCTTCGCGATCGGCCGGCTGCCCGGCTGGATCGCCCAGTGGCGGGAGATGATCGAGGACCCGGAGACCAAGATCGGCCGCCCGCGCCAGCTCTACGTGGGCGAGGGCGAGCGGCACTACCCGCAGCGCTGAGCAGTCCCGGCACCGGCGGACGCCGGGCCCGTCCCCTTCGCGGGGCGCGGGCCCGGCGTCCGCCGTTCCGCGCCGGCCCCCGCCCCGGTAGCGTGGTCGCATGAGCGAGCAGCGGCACACCCCGGACCGGATCACCGAGCTCGGCCCGGACGACGTCTTCGTCTTCGGCTCCAACGCCCGGGGCGCCCACCTCGCGGGCGCGGCGCGCACGGCCGTCGAGCGCTTCGGTGCCGTCCCGGGCCGGGGGCACGGCCTGCAGGGTCGCTCATACGCGATCGACAGCATGAGCGGGCTCCCGGCGCTCGAGCGGGAGGCGGCGGCGTTCGTGGCCTTCGCCCGGGAGCACCCCGAGCTGACGTTCTGGCTCACCCGGGTGGGCACGGGCATCGCCGGCCACGACGAGCGGCGGGTGGCCGCCCTGTTCGCCGACGCCCCGCCCAACGTGGTCCGGCCCCGGGGCTGGTGAGCCCCGGGGCCGGACCGGCGCTCAGGCGCCCGCGGCGTAGCCCTCGGGGTTGCTCCGCTGCCAGTTCCAGTGGTCCCTGCACATCGTGTCGAGGTCCCGGTCGGCGGACCAGCCCAGCTCGGCCAGGGCCGTCGACGGATCGGCGTAGGACACCGCGGCGTCGCCGGGCCGCCGGTCCGCGATCTCGTAGGGGATGCTGCGCCCGGAGGCCCGCTCGAAGGCGGCGTGCACCTCGAGCACCGAGTAGCCCTTGCCCGTGCCCAGGTTCCAGGTGCGCACCCCGCCGTGCTCGGCGATGTGGTCGAGGGCCCGGAGGTGCCCGTCGGCGAGGTCCACCACGTGGATGTAGTCGCGCACGCCCGTCCCGTCGGCGGTCGGGTAGTCGGCGCCGAAGACCCGCAGCTTCTCGCGCCGGCCCACGGCCACCTGGGCGATGAACGGCAGCAGGTTGTTCGGCACGCCCGTGGGGTCCTCGCCGATCCGCCCGGACTCGTGGGCGCCCACCGGGTTGAAGTAGCGCAGCAGGGCCACGTTCCAGGACGGGTCCGACGCGGCGAGGTCCACGAGCATGTCCTCGATGTGCTCCTTGGTCCGCCCGTACGGGTTCTGCGCGTCCATGGGCTGCTTCTCGGTCAGCGGCATCTCCTCGGGGGCGCCGTAGACCGTGGCCGAGGAGGAGAACACGACGGACCGGCAGCCGTGGACCGCCATGGCGTCCAGCAGGTTGAGGGTGCCGGCCACGTTGGTGCGGTAGTACCACAGTGGCTTCTCGCCCGACTCGCCGACGGCCTTGAGCCCGGCGAAGTGGATCACGGCCTCCGGGCGGTGCTCCGCGAACAGGGCGTCGAGTCCCGCGGGGTCGAGGAGGTCAACCTCCTCGAACGCTTCGACGGAGCGTCCCGCGAGCTCCTCGACCCGCTCCAGCGAGGTCCGCGAGGAGTTCGCGAGGTTGTCCATCACGACGACGTCGTGCCCGGCCCCCAGCAGGGCGAGGACGGTGTGCGAGCCGATGTAGCCGGTTCCCCCGGTGACGAGAATCTTCATGGCCCCAGCGTATCGGCCGGGCCGCGGCGGTCCCGTCAGCGGCTCGCGAGGACCACCACGACGTCGTCGGGCGGGGGAGCGCCCTCCGGGTGCGCCTCGGCGGCGTCCACCCACCCCGGGGCGGGCGCGAAGCGGGCGGTGCGCTGGTCCGCCCGGACCCAGCTGCGCCCGTCGAAGGACACCTCGGCGACGCCCAGCGCGTCCGCCTGCGCGACCGCCCAGTGCGCAGCGGCCCAGCCCGCCGGCTCCCCGGGCGCCGGCACGACCACCCGGTCGCCGTCCGTGCGCGGGGCGGGCACCGCCGTGCGGAACGCGTCGCGGAGGGCGTCGGCCGCCCGGCGCGGGTCCCCGGGGTGCTCGGGGTCGTGGAGCACGCAGTTGAGCGAGCCCTCCGTGGCGCCGGTCAGGCTGCCGGCGAAGGCCCGGGCGAGGCCCTCGTGCCGCGCGTACGCCTCGGGATGCCCGGAGCGCTGGACCGCCTGGGCGGCGTCGGTGACGGACATCGTCCGGTAGTCGAGCTCGGCGAGGCCGTCGTAGAAGGCGGCCGTGGCGTGGGCCGGGTCCATGATCTGCTCGACCGTGCCCCAGCCCTGGGATGGGCGCTGCTGGAACAGCCCCACGGAGTCCCGGTCCCCGTAGTCGATGTTGACCAGCTGCGACTCCTGCATCGCGGTCGCCAGGGCCACGACCGCCGCGTACGGGTCGGTGCCGCGCGCCACGGACTCCGCGGTGATCAGGGCGGCGTTGGCGGACTGCTCCGCGGACAGGGCGTGCCGCTGCCGCTGCCCGTCCCCGTCCGTGCTCGCGACCACGCACCGGGGCTCCCCTGCCGAGGGTCGCCCCGCGCGCAGCTCGACGGCCACGAGGACCCCCGCCGCGAGCACGGCGCCGACGAGCAGGAGCACGAACAGCGGCAGCCGCAGCGACCTGCTGCGGCGGCCGGGGACGGGGGAGGACACGGGCGCTCCTGGACGGACGGGAGGACGGACGGGGGCGACGGGCGGGGGCGACGGGCGGGGGCGACGGGCGGTCAGGGGTGGGTGGACGGGCGACGCCGCGCAGGGCGGGGCGGGCCCGTCCTGCGCGGCGTCGGGCGGCGGGTCGGGGCCCGCCGCGCTCAGTTGGCGTGCAGCGCCGCGTTGAGCTCCACGGTCCCGCCGGCGCGGGGAAGCACCTCGACGGCACCGGTGAGGGAGTTGCGGCGGAACAGCAGGTTGGACAGGCCCGAGAGCTCCGAGGCCTTGGCCGTGGACCGCTCGCCGTCGGAGTGCACGCTCACCCGGGTGCCGGCGGTGACGTAGAGGCCGGCCTCGACCACGCAGTCGTCGCCGAGGGAGATGCCGACACCGGAGTTGGCGCCGAGCAGCACGCGCTCGCCCACGGTGATCCGCTCCTTGCCGCCGCCGGAGAGGGTGCCCATGATGGAGGCGCCCCCGCCCACGTCCGTGGCGTCGCCCACGACCACGCCGGCGCTGATCCTGCCCTCGACCATGGACTGGCCCAGGGTGCCGGCGTTGAAGTTGACGAAGCCCTCGTGCATCACCGTGGTGCCCTCGGCGAGGTGGGCGCCGAGCCGGATCCGGCTGGCGTCGCCGATCCGCACGCCCGCGGGGACCACGTAGTCCACCATCCGCGGGAACTTGTCCACGCTGTGCACGGTCACGTGCCCGCCGGAGGCCTTCATCCGGAGCAGCGCGAAGGTCAGCTCCTCGGCGAGCACGGGCCCGCGGTCCGTCCAGGCGACGTTGGCGAGCAGACCGAACACGCCGTCGAGGTTCAGGGTGTTGGGGCGCACGAGGCGGTGGGAGAGCAGGTGCAGGCGCAGGTAGGCGTCCGCGGCGTCGGCGGGCGCGGCGTCGAGGTCGATCGAGGTCTCGACGATCTCGCTGCGGACGTTGCGGTCGGGGTCGGCGGTGGCCGCGAGCCGCAGGTCCGCGTCGAGGGAGGTGTCGACCGCGTCGGAGAGGGACGGGGTGGGGTACCAGACGTCGAGGACGGTGCCCTCCTTGGGGCCCGAGGCCACGACGGTGGCCAGGCCGAGTCCGGAGGCGGGACGAGAGGTGGAAGAAGTCATGGCCTCCATCCTACGGGGGACGCCGGGGCGGGGCCGACGGGCGGCTGCGGCCGCCCCGTTATGCTGGCAGCCATGATCGCACCGGAGCTGAACCTCGCCGCGGACCCCGCCGACCTGACGGCCGCCCTCATCGACATCGCGTCCGTCTCGGGCTCGGAGGGCCACCTCGCCGACGCCGTCGAGGCCGCGCTGCGCCGGCTCCCGCACCTCACCGTGCACCGGGACGGGGACGCCGTGGTGGCGCGCACCGACCTCGGCCGCGCCGAGCGGGTGGTGCTCGCCGGCCACCTCGACACCGTGCCCCTGCCGACCGCGCCCGGCGCCCGGGGGACCGTGCCCTCCACGTGGACGGGGGCCGACGGCGACCGGGTGCTCTACGGCCGGGGCGCCACCGACATGAAGGGCGGCGTGGCCGTCCAGCTCGTCCTGGCCGCGGCCCTGACGGCGCCGAACCGGGACATCGGCTACGTCTTCTACGACCACGAGGAGGTCGACGCCGACGCGAGCGGGCTGGGCCGGCTCCAGCGCCACGCCCCCGAGCTGCTCGAGGCGGACTTCGCGGTGCTGCTCGAGCCCACCGACGGGACCGTGGAGGGCGGGTGCAACGGCACGATGCGCTTCCGCATCACCACCACCGGCCGTGCCGCCCACTCGGGGCGGTCCTGGATCGGGGAGAACGCGATCCACAAGCAGGCCGATGTCCTCGCCCGTTTGGCGGCCTACGAGCCGCGGACCGTGGCGGTGGAGGGGCTCGAGTACCGCGAGGGGCTCAACGCGATCCGGATCGGCGGCGGCGTGGCCGGCAACGTGGTCCCGGACACCGCCCACGTGGAGATCAACTACCGCTTCGCCCCGGACAAGAGCCCCGAGGACGCCGTGGCGCACGTGCGGGAGGTGTTCGCCGGCTACGAGATCGAGGTCACGGACCTCTCCCCGGCGGCGCGCCCCGGCCTGGACCGTCCCGCGGCCGCCGCGTTCGTGGCCGCGGTGGGCCAGGAGCCCAAGCCCAAGTACGGCTGGACGGACGTGGCCCGCTTCTCGCAGATGGGCGTGCCCGCCGTGAACTTCGGTCCCGGCGACGCCCTGCTGGCCCACACGGACGACGAGCACGTGAGCGCCGCCGCGGTCCGGGAGTGCTGCCGGGCCCTGGCCGCGTGGCTCACGGCCTGAGCGGCGTCAGACGGTCGTCTCCTCGGCGGCCATGGGCCCCTCGGCCGGCTTGGTCCGGCCCGCGGTGCGGAAGCTGAGGAACCGCGACAGCCACGCGGCCAGCAGGGTCAGCAGGTAGTTGATGAGCACGAAGACCAGCGCCACCACGAACAGCGTCTGCAGGATGTTGCCGTCCCCGGAGCCCAGGCGGCGGGCGCTCGCGAGCAGCTCCGGGTAGGTGATGATGTAGCCCAGCGCGGTGTCCTTGAGGATCACCACGAACTGACTGACCATCGAGGGCAGCATCGCCGTGAGGGCCTGGGGGAGCTCGATCATCCGCAGGGAGCGGGAGGGCGTGAGCCCGATGACCAGGCCCGCCTCGCGCTGGCCCTTGGGCAGCTGGTGCACGCCGGAGCGGATGAGCTCGGCGATGACCGACCCGTTGTAGAACATGAGGCCCAGCACCACGGCCCAGAACGGCACGTTGGCGGGCTCCACCAGGCCGGCGCGGCCGATGCCCAGGTAGAAGAAGATCATCATCACCAGCACGGGCACGGCCCGGAAGAACTCGACCACCACGGTGCAGACGAAGCGCACCGGGGCCAGCTGGGAGAGTCGGCCGAGACCGAAGACCAGGCCGAAGGCGATCGAGAGGGCCACCGCCAGCAGCGCGGCCCGCAGGGTCTCCCATAGCCCCGGGAGCAGGAAGTTCTCCCAGGCCCGGGCGGTGAGCAGCGGGGTCCACCGGTCGGCGTCGAGCTGGCCCTGCTCGGCGAGCGCGCCGAGCACGACCCAGGCGAGCGCGGCGATCAGCAGGACTCCTGCCACGTTGAAGAGCAGCGTGAGCCGGCGGGCACGCGGCCCCTGCACGTCGAAGAGGACGTTCTGGGTCTTGGCCATCAGCGCTTCACCGCCAGCTTCCGGGAGGCCCAGGTGGTCAGCAGGCCCACCGGGACGACGATGAGGACGAAGCCGAGCGCCACCACCAGGAAGATCGCGATGATCACGTCCGGGCGGAACTCGATCATGGTCTTCATCAGGGAGGAGATCTCGGTGACCGACGCGGCCGCGGCCACCGTCGTGTTCTTCGTCAGGGCGATCAGGGTGTTGCCGAGCGGGGTGATCGCCCCGCGCAGCGCCTGCGGGAAGACGATCAGCCGGGCCGCGGGCAGGAAGCTCAGCCCGATGGCCCGGGCCGCCTCGGCCTGCCCGGCCGGCACCGTGTTGACGCCGGAGCGGATGGCCTCGCAGACGAAGGCCGCGTGGTAGAGGCTCAGGCCGATCACGGCGTAGAGGAAGAAGTTCCGGTTGAAGTCCGAGGAGAGGTTGATGCCGAGCTGGCTCCACACGCCCAGGACCAGGAACACGAGGATGATCGTCAGCGGCGTGTTGCGGAACAGGTTCACGTACGTGGTGCCGAGCAGCCGCAGGGACGCGATGGGGGAGATGCGCATCAGGGCGACCAGGGCGCCGAGGACCGCCGAGCCGATCGCGGCCCAGAAGGTCAGCTGCAGGTTGACCCAGAACGCGCCCGGCACGTCGTACTGGGCGAACAGACTGGCGAAGTCGGTCAGGTAGTCGTTCACGGGAGCTCCCGGGGATCGGGCAGGTCCTGGGTCACGGAAGGCCCCTTCGTCGCGGATCGGTCGGCGTGCTGCGCGGTCGCGGTCCCGTGGCCGGCCGGTCGCCGGCCGGCCACGGGGTGCTCACGCGTCCGGGGTCACTCGCCGCAGGGCTCGGGCTCCGGCGGGTTGAGCTCGGCGTTGTAGGTGTAGTCGGCGCCCTCGGTGTTGGCCGTGACGGCCTCCTCCCAGGCGCCCTCGTCGATCATCTTGGTGATGGCCTCGTTGACCGCCTCGCACTGGTCGGAGCCGTCGGGCAGGCCCACGCCGTAGCGCTCCTCGGAGAAGGTGTTGCCGACCACCTTGAACTTGCCCTGGTTGGCGTCGGTCGAGGCGAGGCCCGCGAGGATGATGTCGTCGGTGGTCACGGCGTCCACCTGGCCGGACTCGAGCGCCGTGAGGCAGTCGGCGTAGCCGGGCTGCTCGACGAGGTTCACCCCGGGGACCTCCTCCTGGATGTTCGCGGCCGAGGTGGAGCCCGTCACCGAGCACAGGTTCTTGCCCTCGAGGTCCTCCGGGCCGGCGATCGTGGACTCGTCGGCGGTCACCAGCAGGTCCTGCCCGGCCACGAAGTAGGGGCCGGCGAAGTCCACGGTCTGGTCGCGCTCCTCGGTGATCGAGTAGGTCGCGAAGATCATGTCCACCTGGTCGTTGGCGAGCATGTTCTCGCGGTTGGCGGAAGGGGACTCCACCCACTCGATCTGGTCCTCGGAGTAGCCGAGCTCGGTGGCGACGTACTTCGCGACGTCGACGTCGAAGCCGGTGTACTCGCTGCCGTCGCGGAAGCCGAGGCCCGGCTGGTCGAACTTGATGCCGATCCGCACGGACTCGCCCGAGCCGCCGCCCTCGCCTTCCGCACCGGACCCGCCGTCGTCGCCACCTCCGCACGCGGTGAGGGTCAGGGCCGCGGCCGCGGCCATCGCGGCCAGTCCGAGGGGCTTGCTGCTGCGCATGGTGTGCTCCTTGCTGTGGAGATGGTGGCGTGGGTCGGAGGGACGGGGGACGGTCAGTGGCCGAGGATCTTGCCGAGGAAGTCCTGGGCGCGCTCGGAGCGGGGGTTCGTGAAGAACTCCTCGGGGGTGTTCTCCTCGACGATCATGCCGTCGGCCATGAACACCACGCGGTCGGCGGCCTTGCGGGCGAAGCCCATCTCGTGGGTGACCACGATCATTGTCATGCCCTGCTTCGCGAGGGCCACCATGGTGTCGAGGACCTCGTTGATCATCTCGGGGTCCAGCGCGGAGGTGGGCTCGTCGAAGAGCATCACCTTCGGCTCCATGGCCAGGGCGCGGGCGATGGCGACGCGCTGCTGCTGGCCGCCGGAGAGCTGCGCGGGCAGCTTCTCGGCCTGGTTGTCGACCCCCACCCGGGTCAGCAGCTCCATGGCCTGCTTCTTCGCCTCGGCCGCCGACCTGCCCCGCACCTTGACGGGCCCCAGGGTCACGTTCTGCAGGACCGACTTGTGGGCGAAGAGGTTGAAGGACTGGAAGACCATGCCGACGTCGGCGCGCAGCTTCGCGAGGGCCTTGCCCTCCTCGGGCAGCCGCTTCCCGTCGATGAGGATCTCGCCGTCGTCGATGCTCTCGAGCCGGTTGATGGCTCGGCACAGGGTGGACTTGCCGGAGCCGGAGGGGCCGATCACGACCACCACCTCGCCGCGCTTCACCTCCAGGTTGATGTCCCGGAGCACGTGCAGGTCCCCGAAGTGCTTGTTGACGTGCGACATGCGGACCAGGACCTCGGCCGTCCCCGCGGTGGAGGAGGCCGGAGCGGCGGCCGGCGGAGTGGCGTGTGACATACCGGAAAGATATCCCAGATTCGTTCTGCGTGATGCCGAACACGTTGCAATCGTGTTAATTGCTTACCCGTCCGTAGAAATGTTGCGGCGCCCCGGTCCGCCCGGCGGCGCATAGCCTGGAGGGCATGACCGAGATCCTCGTGGTGCTGTCCGGGCTCGTGCTGCTGCTCACGGTCGTGGGCGTCGTGGTCCTCGGCCGCGACCGCCTCGCCGAGCGGGTCGTGCCCGCCCGGGACGGGATCGCCGTGGCGCGCGCCCCTGGCGCGCCGCTCGTGCTGCCCGAGCACCCGACGGCGGAGGACGTGGAGCGGATCGCGTTCTCCGTCCGGCGCCGCGGCTACGACCCCGCGGAGGTCCACGCCGTGCTGGCCCACCTCGCGGACCGGCTGCCGCCGCCGGAGGACCCGCCGTCCCGCCCGGTGCCGGGGGCGTGAGCGGCCGGACGGCCGTGGCCCTCCGGTGGGCCCGGGCCCCCTGGTGGGCGCAGGCCCTGCTGGTCTGGGCTGCCTCCCGGCTCTGGGCCTGGGCCGTGTTCACCACGGTGGGCCGGCAGCAGGGCCCCGGTCCGTGGGGGGACGGCGCCCTGGGCTACCTCGAGTTCACCGGGACCTGGGACTCGGACTGGTACGAGCGCATCGCCCGGGAGGGCTATCCCGCGTCCCTGCCCCGGGACGCGGCCGGGCAGGTGCAGGAGAACGCCTGGGCGTTCTACCCGGTCTTCCCGCTGGTCGTGCGGGCGGTCTCGGCGGTCACCGGCGCGGGATGGGACGCAGCCGCGTCGGCCGTGTCCCTGGCCGCGAGCCTGGGCGCCGTCCTGCTCGTCCACCGGCTGTTCCTCCGGCTCGCCCCTCCGGCCACCGCCCTGTGGGGTGTCGCGTTCGTCGCGTTCAGCCCGGTCGCGCCGGTGCTGCAGGTCCCCTACGCCGAGTCGCTGCACCTGCTGCTGCTCGCGGGCGCCCTGCTGCTGGTGGCCCGGGGGAACCACCTGACGGCCGCCCCCGTGGTGCTCCTGATGTGCCTGACGCGCCCGGCGGGGGTCCCCTTCGCGGCGGCCCTCGGGATCACGTGGTTCGTGCGCTCCGTGCGCCGGCACCGGGCCGGGGAGCTGCGCCGCACGGCGGACGCCGTCGACGGGCTGCTCGGCCTCGCGGTCCTGGCGTGCGGCGCGGCCCTCGCCTGGCCGGCGATCGCGTGGGCCGTGACGGGCGAGCCGACCGCGTACACCGACACCGAGACGGCGTGGCGGGGCGGGGGAGGGCTGGAGCCGGTGGTGCCCTGGTTCGAGGCCGCCGCCGGGCTGTTCGGCCCCATGCTCGGGCTCGCCGCGCCCGTGCTGCTGGTCGCGGGCGGGACGGTGCTGCTGCGCACCCGCGTGGTGCGGGAGCGGCTGGACCTGCTCACGCGCGTGTGGCTGGCGAGCTACGCCGTGTACCTGCTCCTCTTCCTGCACCCCCAGAGCAGCACCTTCCGGCTGCTGCTGCCGCTCTTCCCCCTCGCCCTGCCGCTGGCCGCGGTCTCGGACTCGCGCGCCTACCGGGTGGCCTGCGTGGTGTCAGGCGCGCTGTTCCAGCTCGTCTGGGTCGGCTGGCTGTGGCACTGGAAGCAGCTGCCCGGGGGCGGGGACTACCCGCCCTGATCCCGTCCGCACCCCGCGCCGGCCACGCCGACGCGGACCCCCGGGCGCCGGGGTGGTCCGGGTCCACGGTCGCGGCTCGGATAGGATGGGAGCCACACCAATCGAGGAAGAGGAGTTCCCACATGGCGGCCATGAAGCCGAGAACCGGTGACGGACCGATGGAGGTCACCAAGGAGGGACGGAGCCTGATCATGCGGGTGCCGCTCGAGGGCGGCGGACGGCTGGTGGTCGAGCTGAAGCCGGCCGAGGCCGCGGAGCTCAAGGAGTGCCTGGCCGGCGTCACCGAATGACCACCGGCGCGGACGGCGGGGGCCCGGCACCACGTGGTGCCGGGCCCCCGCCGTCCGCGGGACCGTCGGCCGGACCCGGCCGGTCAGCGGCGGACGGCCAGCAGCAGCCCGGAGCCGGTCGTCAGCAGGGCGGTGCTGAAGCGCTCGTCCTCCCGGAACAGCCGGTGCACGGCCCGCATCGTCCGGGTGTTCTCTTCGCGGTTGGCCGGCTGCGCCACCTTGTCCTGGGACAGGGCGTCGTTGACCACGAGCATCCCGCCCGGGCGCAGCAGCCGGACGGCCTCCTCGGCGTAATCGAGGGTCCCCTCGGGGTCGGCGTCGAGGAACACGAGGTCGTAGGCGCCGGCGCTCAGCCGGGGCATCACGAGGGACGCGCGGCCGGGGATCGTGCGGGTCCGGCTCGTCGGGATACCGGCCTCCCGGAACGTGTCGCGGGCCGCGCGCAGCGCCCGGATGTCGGTGTCGATCGTGGTCAGCACGGACGTGCCGGGCAGACCGCGCAGCAGCGCGAGACCGGACACCCCGGCCCCCGTGCCCACCTCGACCACGGTGGCGGGCCGGGCCGCCGCGGCGAGCACCGTCAGGGCGGCGGCCGTCCCCGGGGTCACCGGGGGGATGCGCAGGGCGAGGGACCGCTCCCGGGCGCGGTAGGCGAGCTCGTCCTCGGCGGCGAACGCCTCGGCGTACGACCAGCTCGTCGTCTTGTCCGCGCCCATGGTCCGCCCTTCGTCGCTGTAGTGGATGCGCGCCATCCTACCGGCTGGGCCCGTCCGTCCGGCCACCGTCCAGTCGGCATCCAGCTTCCCGGTCGATCATGGAGACGATCACGACGTCTTCCACGGACCTGTTCGCAGGCCTCCTCACGGAGCTGTCCGTGCACCCGCTCCCGACGCCGACCGCGGCACGGGGCGGCACGGGCCCACCCGGACCGCGCCGCCCCGACCACCGCACGAGGAGGACCGATGCCCCGCCCGGACCGCACCGCGCCGGCCCGCCCCAGCAGCGCGGTGCCCGTGGCCGCGGCCACCGTGAGCGCGGTGCTCACCCTCGTCCTGGGCTCCGGCTACGCGGTCGGGCGCACGGTCGTGATGCAGTCCGCGCACAGCGCCGAGGAACGGGTGCCGGTCTCGGCGTGGCACGGCACGCACGGGGTGCTGCACGCGGACGAGGTGTCCGCGGACCTGCTGCGCACGGAGGGCTGGACGCTGCCCACCCTGGCCGCGGACGGCTACCGGGTGGGCTCGATGACCCGCGGCACCCTGTCCGGGCACCCGGTCGTGGCCGTCAGGCTGCACCGCGGCGAGGACGAGGTCGTCGTGGTGGAGCAGCGCGGGGGGGTCGACCGCGAGAACCCCATGGACGGGCTGACCGGGCTGCCCGTGAGCGCCGAGGGCCTCGAGCGCGTCGCCGTGGAGGGCGTGCCGCTGTGGGTGGACGCCGGGCCGCCGTGGCGGGCGGTGCTCGTCGGGGACGAGGTCGTCTACACCGTCTCGGGGGACTCCGGACCGTCCGCGATGGCCCACACCGTGGGTCTCGTCGTGGCCGATGAGCGGGGGCGCGTGGTGGAGCCGTCCCCGAGGGACCCCGGCGTCGTCGAGACGGTGCTGGTCGGCCTGCGCGAGATCTTCGGCTGACCGGCCACCGGCGCCCGGACTGGTAAAATAACTTCCTGTGCTCGGCATCAACGGCGGCGAAGCGATCATCCTGGTGCTCCTGGCCCTGTTCATCATCGGGCCGGAGCGGCTGCCGGAGTACGCGGAGAAGCTCAAGGAGCTGGTCAAGGCCGCCAAGCGCTACGCGACCGGCGCCACCGAGGAGCTCAAGGAGACCCTCGGGCCGGAGATCGCCGACGTCGACTGGCGCAGGCTCGACCCCCGCCAGTACGACCCCCGCACCATCGTGCGCCAGGCCCTCCTGGAGGACGACGAGCCGGCGGCGCCCGCCGCACCCCGGCCACGCCCCGGCCCGGTGCTGACCCGCCTGGCCCCCGGCGAACGGGCCCCCTTCGACACCGAGGCCACCTGAGCCGGCCCCCGCACCCGCGGGGCCGGCGGTGCGTCAGCGCGGCCCCAGGCCCAGCGGCCGTCCGGCGAGCCCGCGCGGGCGGGCGCCCATCGCGTCGGCGACCGCGCGCAGGGCGACCGCTGCGGGCGAGCCCGGCGCGGACCACACC
The DNA here is from genome assembly GCF_040981075.1 of Kocuria sp. CPCC 205263. Lineage (NCBI taxonomy): Bacteria > Bacillati > Actinomycetota > Actinomycetes > Micrococcales > Micrococcaceae > Kocuria > Kocuria sp. CPCC 205263. The sequence goes on from NZ_JAVKPV010000005.1 coordinate 97,492, forward strand.
ACCGGACGGCCGGCGTCCCCGCCCTCGCGCAGGGCGACGTCAAGGGGCACGGCGCCCAGCAGCGGCACGTCGTAGCCCAGCCGCCGGGTCAGGGACTCCGAGATCCGGGTGCCCCCGCCGGCGCCGAAGAGCTCGAGCACGCTGCCGTCCGGCATCGGCATGCCCGCCATGTTCTCCACCACCCCGGCCACCCTCTGGCCGGTCTGCACCGCAAGCGCCCCGGAGCGCTCGGCGACCTCGATCGCCGCCTGCTGGGGCGTGGAGACCACGAGCACCTCCGCGGAGGGCAGCAGCTGGGCCACGGAGATCGCGATGTCGCCCGTGCCCGGCGGGAGGTCGAGGAACAGGTGGTCCAGGTCGCCGAAGTGCACGTCCGTCAGGAACTGCTCCACGGCGCGGTGCAGCATCGGCCCGCGCCAGGCCACCGGCTGGTCCGGGTCCACGAACATCCCGATCGAGATGACCTTGAGCGCCCCGGGGCGCCCGGAGTCCTCCCGCGCCTCCTCGGGGACGTCCACGACGGGGGGCAGGATCATGTCCCCCACCTGCGTGGGCGCCCGGTCGATGCCGAGCAGCCCGGGCACGGAGAACCCGTGGACGTCGGCGTCCACGATGCCCACCGACCGGCCGCGCGCGGCGAGCGCGGCGGCGAGGTTCACGGTGACTGTCGACTTGCCGACACCGCCCTTGCCGCTGGTCACCGCGTGCACCCGCGTTAGGGAGGACGGGTCGTTGAAGGGGACGGTCCGGGTGTGGCCCACCCGGTCCTTCAGCGCGGTGCGCTGCTCGGGGGTCATCACCCCGATCTCGACGTCCACGGAGCGCACCCCGGCCACGGTCCCCACGGCGTCCCGGACGTCCCGCTCGATGGTCGAGCGGAGGGGGCAGCCGCTGATCGTCAGCAGCACGTGCACCGCGGCGTGGCCGGCGTCGTCGAGGCGGGCGGAGCGGATCATCCCCAGCTCGGTCACGGGCCGGCGCAGCTCGGGGTCGAGTACGCGGTCGAGCGCCGCGCGCAGGGCGGGGTCGAGGGTCTCGGGGGCGAGGACGTCGTCGGGGCGGGGCTCAGGCACGGGGGATCCCTCGGGTCTCGGGGGCGGTGGGGCGGTCGGGGTTCCTGCTCCTGCGGCGGAGGCCCCGCCGCGGCGGGGCCCCCGGCTCGTCGGCGTCCGGGGCGTCGTCCTGGGAGTCCAGGATCTCCTCGAGCACCGAGCGCAGCTCCGAGCGCACGAAGTCGCGGGTGGCGACGTCGCGCAGTGCGATCCGCAGCGAGGCGATCTCCCGGGTCAGGTACTCGGTGTCGGCGAGGTTCTGCTGCGCCCGGCGGCGGTCCTCCTCCTGGGTCACCCGGTCCCGGTCGTCCTGCCGGTTCTGCGCCAGCAGCAGCAGGGGCGCCGCGTAGGAGGCCTGCAGCGAGAGCATCAGCGTGAGCAGCGTGAAGTTGAGGTCCTTCGAGTCGAACTGCAGCTCCCGGGGGGCGATGGTGTTCCAGCCCAGCCACAGGGCCACGAACACCGTCATCCACAGCAGGAACTGCGGGGTGCCCATGAACCGGGCGAAGCCCTCGGTCATCCGCCCGAAGGCGTCGGGGTTCGGCCGGAACCGGTCCAGCAGTCCGGGCCGGTGCTCGCGCGGCTGGTCGAGGGCGTTGCCGCGGGTGCCGACGCGGGGGCGCCGGGGCTCGCGCTCACTCATACCGCTTGCCCACCTTCCGGATCGGGGTCCCGTCGTCGGCGGTGCGCCAGTCCTCGGGCAGCAGGGCGTCGAGGACGTCGTCGATCGTGATCGCCCCGACCACCCGGTCGTGGTCGTTGACCACCGGGATGATCGTGAGGTCGTAGGTCGCGAGCTCGCGCGCGACGTCCTGCAGGGAGGCGAGGTCGGAGACCGGCTCGAACGAGCGGTCGATGAGGTTGCCCACCGCCTCGGGCGGGGGATACCGCAGCAGCTTCTGGGTGTGCACCATGCCGAGGTACTTGCCGGTGGGCGTCTCCAGCGGGGGGCGGGAGACGATCACGGCCGCCGCCACCGCGGGGCTGAGCTCCTCCTGGCGGATGTGCGCGAGCGCCTCGGCCACCGTGGCCTCCGGCGGCAGGATGATCGGCACGGGGGTCATGAGCGAGCCGGCCGTGCCCTCCTCGTACTCCAGCAGGCGCCGGACGTCCTCGGCGTCCTCGGGCTGCATCCGCGCGAGCAGCTCCTCGGCCTGGGCCTCGGGCAGCTCGTTGAGCAGGTCGGCGGCGTCGTCGGGCTCCATCTCCTCGAGCACCGTGGCCGCGCGGTCCGGCTCCATGTTGGTGAGGATGTAGACCTGGTCCTCCTCCGGGAGCTCCTCGAGGACGTCGGCGAGCCGGTCGTCCTGGAGCTCGTGGGCGATCTCGAGCATGCGCTTGGCCGACATGTCGTGGAGCTCGTCCGCGAGGTCGGCGGGCTGCTGCTCCTCGTGGGAGGCGACCCACTGGGTGGCCGGCTGGTGGCCCGCGGCGGAGGGGTCCCCCGCGTCCTCCCAGTCGATGATCAGCGTCTCGTTGCGGCGGCGCATCAGGCCCCCGCCCGTGCCGGTGCGGCGCACGAAGAGCTGGGTGATCAGCCAGTCCCCGGTGTTGCGCTTGCGCTCCATCGCCATGTCCTCGACCGTGGCGGAGCCGGATCCGTCGCGCAGCACCACGGTCCGGTCGAAGACCTCGCCGACGGCGAGGGTCTCCGCGCCGCGCTGCTCGAAGCGGCGCAGGTTCACGAGCCCCGTGCTGATGATCTTCTCCGCGTCGATGCTGGTCACGCGGGTCATCGGCACGAACACCCGCTTCTTGCCGAGGACCTCCACCACGAGGCCGACCACGAGGGGCCGGCGGGAGGAGCGGCCGTACCGGGAGCTGCCGCGCATGAGCACGACGACGTCGCGCAACCGCCCCAGACGGTCCCCCAGGGGGTCGAACACGTCGAGGCCGATCAGGCGCGCGATGAAGATCTTGTCGATGTGGCTGCTCACCGTACAAGACTACCCACCGGCTCACCGGGCCCCCTCCCGGGGCGCGGCCCTGGTCGGGGCGCGGCGGGGGGAGCGGATGGGGGAGAATGGGGGCATGAGCTCGCCACGGTCCCTGCCCCCCGCCAGTCCCGCCGTCCGCGGTCTGCCCCGCGGGGAGGTGATCGGGCGCTACGCCACGTACGCCGACGCGCAGAAGGCCGTGGACCACCTGGCGGACGAGCAGTTCGAGGTGGACCGGATCGCGATCGTCGGCAACGACCTGAAGTCCGTGGAGCAGGTGACCGGCCGGCTGAGCTATCCGAAGGTCGCGGGCCAGGGCGCGCTCAACGGCATGGTCTTCGGCGCGTTCCTCGGGATGATCCTGTCGCTGCTGGGCGGGGAGCAGTGGCTGTCCACGCTGCTCGTGTCGGTGCTGATGGGCGGGGCCTTCTGGATGCTGCTCGCCACCATCACCTACGCCATGCAGCGCGGGAAGCGGGACTTCACCTCGACCAACCAGATCGTCGCCACGTCCTACGACGTCGTGGCCGCCCCCGAGGTGGCCCAGCGCGCCCAACAGGTGCTCCAGGGGCTGCGCGGGCTGCAGAGCCTGCCGCGGACCGCGCCGCGGCCCGCTCCGCAGCAGGGCCAGCAGCAGGGCCCCCCGCAGGGGATGCGGCAGGGCCCCCCGCAGCCCGGGACGCCGGGGCGGCCCCCGGCGGGGGCCCCGTGGCAGCGGCCCTCCCACGGCGCCGCCCCGGAGCCGGCCGGCGGCACCGCGGGTCCCGCGCCGGCGGTCCCCGGGACGGGCCAGGGCGAGCAGGCCGACGCGCCCGGCCGCTCCGCGATGTTCCAGGACCTGCCCGACGGCCGGCCCCAGTACGGCATCAGGCTCCCCGCCGAGGAGCCTGACGGGGACGCCGCCGGACAGGGCACCTCCGGTCAGGACGCGGCCACGGAGCGGTCCGGGCCGACGACCGGCGGGAGCACGTCCACCGACGCCTCCCGCTGACGGCCGGCGGCCGCCGGCTCAGCTGGGGTCGACGCCCTCCCGGGCGTGCCACAGACCGGTCATCCACGCCTCGACCTCGTCCGGGGTGCGGGGCAGCCCGGACGAGAGGTTGACGTTGCCGTCCTCGGTGATCAGGACGTCGTCCTCGATCCGCACGCCGATCCCGCGGTACTCCTCCGGCACCGCGAGGTCCTCCGCCTTGAAGTAGAGGCCGGGCTCGATGGTGAACACCATGCCGGGCTCGATGACCCCGTCCACGTACAGCTCCCGCTTGGCCTGCGCGCAGTCGTGCACGTCGAGGCCCAGGTGGTGGCTCGTGCCGTGGGGCATCCACCGCCGGTGGTGCTGGCCGGCAGCGGAGAGCGAGACCTCGGCGGGCACGGGCAGCAGGCCCCAGCTCTCCAGCCGCCGGGCCAGGACCTCCATGGCGGCGGCGTGCACGTCCCGGAACCGGTTGCCGGGCACCGCGGCGTCGAACGCGGCGTCGGCGGCGTCCAGGACCGCCTGGTAGATCCGCCGCTGCACCTCCGAGTAGCGGCCGTTCACCGGCAGGGTGCGGGTGATGTCCGCGGTGTAGAGGGAGTCTGCCTCCACGCCCGCGTCCACGAGGATCAGCTCCCCGGGGATCACCCTCCCGGTGTTGCGGATCCAGTGCAGGACCGTGGCGTTGTTGCCGCACGCCGCGATGGTGTCGTAGCCAAGATCGTTGCCGTCCGTGCGGGCGCGGGCGAAGAAGGCGCCCTCGACCATGCGCTCGCCGCGGTGGCGGTGGCCCGCGGCGGCCGGAAGCACGTGCACGATGTCGGTGAAGCCCGCGATGGTCGCGTCCACGGCCTCTCGCAGCTGCCCAACCTCGTGGGCGTCCTTGACGAGCCGCAGCTCCGAGAGCGCCTCGGCGAGCTCGCCGTCGAGGGCGTCCGAGGACTCGAGGTCCACACCGGTGTTGATCCGGGAGGTGTCCACCAGGGCGTCGACGTTCAGGTCCACCTCGCGCACGAGCCGGACCCGCAGGCCGCCCAGGGCGGTGGGCCCGGCGTTCTTGGTGACCGCGTCCTCGAGGCCCCCGAGGTCCCGGGTGCGCAGCCCGTAGGCGGCGCCCAGCTCCTCGAGGGTGGGGCGGGGGCCCACCCAGAACTCGCCGTTCTTGGCGTCGGCGTAGAACTCCTTCGAGTCCCGGCCGGCCATGGGGCGGAAGTACAGGGTGGCCTCGTGGTGGCCCCCGTCGTCGCCGGCGCCCTCCTGGACGGGCTCGAGCACCAGCACGGCGTCGGGCTCGTGGTCCACGCCCAGACCCGTGAGGTGCGCGAACGCGGAGTGCGGCCGGAAGCGGTAGTCGGTGTCGTTGGAGCGGACCTTGAGCGGCCCGGCGGGGAGCACGAGCCGCTCGCCGGGGAACCGCTCGGAGATCCGCCTGCGCCGCTCGGCGGCGAAGTCCGCGACCGGGGCCCGCTCCACCTCGGTGGGCTCCGCCTCCGCCCACTGGGACGCCATGAACTGCTGGAAGGCGGCGGAGTCGGGGCGCTGGGACCGGTTCTCGACCCGGTCCGAGAGCGGCTGCGTCGCGTCCTGGGGTGTGGTGCTGTGCTCTGTCATGATTCCTTTCCTCGCGTCGTCGGTCTCATCGTGCCACGGGAGGCGGCGGGCCGTCCGGCCCGGACCGGTATCGTGGAGCGGGTGAAGATCGACCTGCACACCCACTCGTCCGACTCCGACGGCACGGAGAGCCCTGCGGACGTGGCCCGCGCGGCGCACGCGGCGGGCCTGGACGTCTTCGCCCTCACCGACCACGACACCACGTCCGGGTGGCAGGCGGCCGGGGACGCCGCGGTGGCGCTCGGGGTCGCCTTCGTCCCGGGTATGGAGATCTCCTGCACCACCGACGACGGGATCTCCGTGCACCTGCTGAGCTACCTGCACGACCCGCGGGAGCCGCGGCTGCTCGCCGAGATCGAGTCCTCCCGCTGCTCGCGGCGCACCCGGGCCGAGCGCATGGTCGAGCTGCTGTCCGAGGACTACCCGATCGACTGGGACGTGGTCCTGGACCACGTGCGCGAGGGCGCGACCGTCGGCCGCCCGCACATCGCCGACGCGCTCGTCACCGTGGGGGTCGTGGAGAACCGCACCGCCGCCTTCGCGTCGGTGCTGCACAGCCGCTCCCGCTACTACGTCCCCCACTACGCCCCGGACCCGGTGCACGCGGTGCGCCTCGTCCGGGCCGCCGGCGGCGTGCCCGTGTTCGCCCACCCGCTCGCCGCGGCCCGCGGCCGGGTGGTCGGCCCGGAGGTCTTCGAGGCCATGATCGACGCCGGACTCGGCGGGCTCGAGGTCGCGCACCGGGACAACCCCGACGACGCCCGGGCCCGGCTCGTCCGGATGGCCTCCGAGCACGACCTGGTGGTCACGGGCTCGAGCGACTACCACGGGGCCGGCAAGCCCAACCGGCTGGGGGAGAACCTGACGTCCGTCCAGTCGCTCGTGCGGATCGAGGAGCAGGCCAGCTCCGGCGTCCCCGTGCGCTATCCCTGAGGCTCCCGCCGCCGCCGGGCGAGCCCGTGCTCAGTCCCACACGGCCGCGCCCGGCAGTCGGGCGCGCATGACCTCGATCGCCTCCGGGTTGCGGTCCACGCACACGAACCGCCGATCCAGCTGCCCGGCGGCGGCGCCGAGCGTCCCGGAGCCGGCGAAGAAGTCCAGGACCCAGTCCCCGGGGGCGGAGCTCGCGGCAACCATCCGCCGCACCAGGCCCACGGGCTTCTGCGTGGGGTAGCCGGTCTTCTCCCGGCCGGTGGGGGAGACGATGGTGTGCCACCACACGTCCGTGGGCAGCTTGCCCAGCCGCACCTTCTCCGGGGTCACCAGGCCCGGGGCCATGTACGGCTCCCGGTCGACCTCGGCGCTGTCGAACAGGTACCGCTCTGGGTCCTTGACGTACACCAGGACGTTGTCGTGCTTGGCGGGCCAGCGGCGGCGGGAGCGCCCGCCGTAGTCGTAGGCCCAGATGATCTCGTTGAGGAAGCACTCCCGCCCGAAGATCGCGTCCAGCATCACCTTCGCGTAGTGCACCTCCCGGTAGTCCAGGTGTAGGTACAGCGTCCCGTCGTCGGCGAGCACCCGCCACGCCTCCCGCAGACGGGGCTCCAGGAACCCCCAGTAGTCGGCGAACGCGTCGTCGTAGCTGCGCAGGGCCCCCAGCACGGTCGTGTAGGAGCGGCCGGCGAAGCCGGTGCGGTCGCCCTCCCCGGCGGCGGCCGGGGTCACCGTGGACTCCCGCCGCCGCTGGGTGCGGCCCGTGTTGAAGGGCGGGTCCACGTAGATCATGCGGAAGGCCCCGCCGGGCAGCCGCCGCAGGAGATCCAGGTTCTCCGCGGCGACCACCGCGTCGGGGCCCTCGGCGTCGAAGGCGAAGGGGCTCACTCGCCGGCGGTGCCGCTCTGCTCCGGCGCCGCCGCGCTGCTGCGGCGGCGCCGGCGGCGCCGGGTGGTGCCGTCCGAGGTGCGCTCCACCGAGGTCTCCCGGGGCGCCTCGGGAGCCGTCTCGCGCGTCGCCGCCCGGGGCGCCCGGGCGTCCTCGCGCGGAGCGGACGACGTCGCGGCGTCGTCGCGGCGGCCGCGACCGCCGCGCCCCTCACCGCGGCCGGAGCCGCCGCGGTCGCCGCGACCGGAGCCGCGCCCCTCGCCGCGGCCGGCGCCGCGGTCGCGCGAGCGCCCGTCCCGGCCCTCGCCGCGCGGGCCGCTCTTGCGCCCGCCGGGCTCGCCGAGGTCCTCGAGGACCTCGGCGCCGAGCCCCTCGTGGGTGCGCCTGGAGCGGGGGAGCCGGCCCTTGGTGCCCTTCGGGATGCTCAGCTCCTCGTACAGGTGCTCGGAGGAGGAGTAGGTCTCGCGGGGCTCGGGGATGCCGAGCTCCAGGGCCTTGTCGATCAGCCGCCAGCGCGGGATGTCGTCCCAGTCCACGAACGTCACGGCCGTGCCCTTGTTGCCCGCGCGGCCGGTGCGGCCGGTGCGGTGCAGGTAGGTCTTCTCGTCCTCGGGGCACTGGAAGTTGATGACGTGCGTGACGTCCTCGACGTCGATGCCGCGGGCGGCGACGTCCGTGGCCACGAGCACGTCGACCTTGTTGTTGCGGAACGCGCGCAGCGCCTGCTCGCGGGCGCCCTGGCCCAGGTCGCCGTGCAGCGGGGCGGCGGCGAAGCCGCGGGTGATCAGCTCGTCCGCGAGCTTGGCGGCGGCCCGCTTGGTCTTGGTGAACACGATCGTGCGCCCCCGGCCCTCGGCCTGCAGGATCCGGGCCACGACCTCGTCCTTGTCGAGGTGGTGCGCCCGGTAGACCACCTGGCGGATGTCCTTCTTGGTGGCGCCCTCGTCCGGCGCGGCGGCCCGGATGTGCATGGGCTTGGTCATGTAGCGGCGGGCCATGGCCACCACGGGCCCGGGCATCGTCGCGGAGAAGAGCATCGTCTGCCGGACCTCGGGCACGGCCGAGAGCAGCTTCTCGACGTCGGGCAGGAAGCCGAGGTCGAGCATCTCGTCGGCCTCGTCGAGCACCACGGCCCGCACGGCGGACAGGTCGAGGTGGCGCTGCCGGTTGAGGTCGATGAGCCGGCCGGGGGTGCCGACGACGACCTCGACGCCCGCCTGCAGCTGCTCGATCTGGGGCTCGTAGGCGCGGCCGCCGTAGATGGTGGCCACCCGGGCGTCGCGGGTCCGCGCGGCGGTGGCCAGGTCGTGGCCGACCTGGACGGCGAGCTCGCGGGTGGGCACCACGATGAGCGCCTGCGGGGCGCCCGGCTTCTTCAGCTGGTCCCACCCCGCGTCGCCGCGGCCCACGACGCGCTGGACCACGGGGATGCCGAAGCCGAGGGTCTTGCCCGTGCCGGTCTTGGCCTGCCCGATGATGTCCTGCCCGGACAGCGCCACCGGCAGGGTCATGGCCTGGATCGGGAAGGGGTGGACGATGCCCTCGGCGGCGAGGGAGTCCACGATGTCCTGGCGCACCCCGAACTCGGCGAAGTCCTGGGGCAGCGGCTCGGGGTGCTCGGTGGTCTCGACGACCACCTCGGGGGTGCCGTCGAGGACGGTCCCGTCGTCGGGCGCGGCGGCGTCCGGTGCGGTGTCGGTGATGTGGTCGGTCACAGTCGGTTTCCTTCGTTCGGGCACGCCCGCTGAAGGGAGGGGACCTCGGGGTCCGGCCTCCGGGCCGCCGTGCTGGCGGGCGCCGGGGGGCGTGCGTTGGGTGGAAGCCGATCGTGAGCGTGCGCCGCCTCGACCGGGCGGGCCACGGGAGCGTGGCGCCCGGGTCCGGTCCTGCGCGAGGCCGCCGTGGGGGCCTGTTCGCGGGGAGCGGGGGCGAGTAGGTGTCTGTCGTTCGTGGGATCGCGGGTACGACCGGTCATCCAGTGCACTCAACAGTGTAGCCCGACGACCGTGCACGCTCCGTGCGGTCGCCGGGCCGGGTCCGCCGTGCCGGGCGGACGGGGTCTCAGTCGTCCTTGGTGAAGGGGGTGAAGCCGACCGCCCGCTTCTGCTCCGCGCCGACGGCGGCGTAGCCGATGACGCCCGCGGGGACGACCGTCACGTTGCCCTTGGTGTCCGTCAGGGTCAGGGGGGACCCGGAGGACATGGCCGCGGTGATCAGCTCCACGGCCTCCGGCGCCTCGAGCGCGGAGTCGACGACGATCTCCCGGGCGACGTGCTGAACACCGATCTTGATTTCCATGGTTCCTCCTGGTCGGGGCTGCGGGATGCGTCCCGGCCAGTCTAGGAGGGCGCTACTGCCAGTCCTCGTCGATGATCGAGATTCCGCCCCAAGCTAAACGGAAGATCTGGCGCTGGGCCTCGGCCCGGCCGCCGGTGCCCGGGTTGCGGATCCAGTGCACCGCGGCGGTCTGCGCCATGCCGGTGAGGGAACGGGAGACGAGCACGGCGTGCGGGTGGCTCAGCCCCGCGTTGGGCCCGAGGACCCCGGCGATCGAGTCCGCCACGGCGAGGTGGAAGCTCTCGAAGCGCTCCGCGACCTCCGGGTCCGCCAGCAGGTCGGATTCGAAGATCAGCCGGTGGGCCTCCGGATTGGCCTCGACGAAGCCGAAGTAGACGTCCAGCATGGACTCGACCCGCTCGCGGTTGACGTCGCTGCCCTGCAGGGCCGTGACGAGCCCGAGCGAGAGCTCCTGCAGGTAGTGGTCCACGAGGGCGAGGTACAGCTCGCGCTTGCCGGGGAAGTGCTGGTAGAGGACGGGCTTGCTCACCTGGGCGGCGTCGGCGATGTCGTCCATGGACGACCCGTGGTAGCCGTTCGAGGAGAACACGGTCAGCGCCGTCTCGAGCAGCTGCCGCCGGCGGGCCTCGCGCGGGAGGCGCGCCGGGCGGCCTCTCCTGGTCTCAGTCATGAACCGTTCCTCCTCAACCGGCCGGCGGCGCCGGCCGAACGAATGCTGCCCTACCCCGCGGCCTGGGACCGGGTGGCGGCCTCCGGCGGCGCCCCGGCCGCCGGTGGTGCGCTCTCCTCCGCGGCGGGCGCGGGGACCTCGATGCCGTACAGCGCCGCCAGGCCGGTGATGTACTCGTCCTGCCGGCCCTGCGCGGCGAGCTCGCGCGCGCGGACGGTGGGGGTGTGCAGCAGGGAGCGGACCATGCGCCGCATCGCGAGCTCGATCTGCTCCTGGGCGGCCGTGCATCCGTGGTGGGAGGTGACCTTCTCGAGCTCGGCGTCCAGGACGGCCATGGTGTGCTTGCGCAGGGCGACGATCGCGGCGTCCATGTCCCGGGCCTCCTGGCTCGCGGCGAACTCCTGGGCGGCGCGCTCGACGATCCCGCTCGCGGCGTCGACGGACTCCCGGGTCTCGTCCGGGGCGGCTACGCGCACCGACTCGAGGGTGATGAGCTCGACGCCGGGCAGGTCCGCCACGGCGGGGTCGAAGTCGCGGGTCAGGGCCAGGTCGACCACGGTGCGGGACCCGGCGGGGAACGCGGCGGCGCCCATGGGGGCGGAGCCGCCGCTGCAGCCGATCACGACGTCGGCGCGTTCCAGGGCCGCGGCCAGCTCCGCGGTCCCCACCGGGGTGCCGCCGCGGTTCTCGGTGAACTGCTCCGCCCGGCCCGACGCCGAGTACACCTCGATGTCCGCGCAGCCGCGGTCGCGCAGGGCCGCCATGGTCGCCCCCGCGTAGGCGCCCGTGCCGAACACGAGGGCCCGGCGCGACGTCCAGGTGCCGGACGTGACGTCGTCGGCGAGGTCCAGGGCCACGGAGACGATGGATCGGCCGCGTTCGCCCAGGGCCGTCTGCGTGCCCACCTTGCGGGCGGTGCGGGCGGCCGCCTCGAACAGCCGCTGGAGCTTGCCGGAGACTGTCCCCGCCTGCTGGGCGTCGTTGAGGGCGCGCCGGACCTGCCCGGTGATCTCGCGCTCGCCCACCACGGCGGACTCCAGCCCGGAGACCACGGTGAAGAGGTGGCGTGCGGCGCCGGAGTCGGTGAAGGCCCGCAGGGAGTCGGCCACGAACTCGGGGTCGAGCCCGGCGCGGGAGCCGATCTGCTCGGCGAGCTCGGCCAGGACCCGGTCCAGCGCCGCCCCGGACGGGACGCCCGGCGTGTCCTCGAGCTCCCCGTAGATCTCGAGCCGGTTGCACGTCGAGAGGGTCACGGCGCCCCGGAGCGGGCCGCCGCGGACCATCTCCTCGGACAGCCCGAGCGCACCGGTGCTGAGACGCGCAACGGTGTTCAGATCGACGTTCTGATGGGAGGCGACGAGAGCGAAGAGGACCACAGTGCATTCATACTAGACGGTCACCGCGGATCCGCGCCTCGGTGACGTCCGAGAGGCCGCTCACGTCCGTCACCGACCGGTCCCTCCCGGACCCCGGTGACGCTGCGTCGGTAAACGACGTCGGTGTTCCTTGGCACAATGGGAGCACTATGCCTACCACCCCTGAGACGGCGAGCACGCCGGACACGTCGACCGCAGCCGTTCCCGGGCACCCCACGGGCGGCACCCACCCCTCGGCGGCGTTCCGGCGCCTGACCGGATCGCTCGGGGCGCTGCCGCAGGGCCATCCGCTGCGGGCCCCCGGCACGCTGGACGCCCCGCTGCTGCAGTCCCTCACGGGCCGCGCGCCCGACCGCCGCCCGGTGTGGTTCATGCGGCAGGCGGGCCGGTCGCTGCCGGAGTACCGGTCCCTGCGCCAGGGCACCGCCATGCTCGACGCCTGCCTGGACCCCGCGATGGCCGCCGAGATCACGCTCCAGCCGGTGCGCCGGCACGACGTCGACGCCGCCATCTTCTTCTCCGACATCGTCGTGCCCGTGCGCGTGGCCGGCGTGGACGTCGAGATCGTCCCGGGCCGCGGCCCCGTCCTGGAGCGCCCCGTGCGCACGGCCGCCGACGTCGCCGCCCTGCCCGAGCTCGCCGAGGGCTCCCTCGACCCGATCCGCGAGGCCGTCGCCCGCACCGTGGCGGAGCTCGGGGCGACCCCGCTCATCGGCTTCGCCGGGGCACCGTTCACCGTGGCCGCCTACATGGTCGAGGGCGGGCCCTCCCGGGACCACCTGCTGCCGCGCACGATGATGCACGCCGACCCGGCGGCCTGGCGGGCGCTCGCCGAGTGGGCGGCCCGGACCTCGGGCGCGTTCCTGCGCGCCCAGGTCGAGGCCGGCGCCTCCGCCGTGCAGCTCTTCGACTCCTGGGCGGGCTCCCTGTCCCTGGCCGACTACTCCGCGCACGTGGTGGAGCACTCGGCGGCCGCGCTGCGCGCCGTCGAGGACCTCGCCGTGCCCCGGATCCACTTCGGCACCGGCACCGGTGAGCTGCTCGCCGCGATGCGGGACGCCGGCGCGGACGCGGTGGGCGTGGACTACCGGATCCCGCTGGCCGAGGCCGACCGGCGGCTCGGCGGGTCCACCGTGCTGCAGGGCAACATCGACCCGGCCCTGCTCACCGCCCCCTGGCCCGTGCTCGCCGAGCACGTGCGCGAGGTGCTGGCCGGTGGGGCCACGGCGCCCGGGCACGTGGTGAACCTCGGTCACGGCGTCCCGCCGGGCACCGACCCGCAGGTGCTGACGGACCTCGTGTCCTTCGTCCACGACCAGCCGCTGGAGCAGACCCCGCGCGGCGGCAGGCCGTGAGCGCGGAGCAGGACGGCCGGCCCGCCCGCCGGACCCCGCCCCGATCCGCCCTCGTGGTGGGCGGCGGCATCTCCGGGCTCGTGGCCGCCCGCGACCTGGCGGCCCGCGGGCTGCGCGTCACCCTGGTCGAGGCCGAGGACCACCTCGGGGGAGCCGTCGGCGCCCACCAGGTGGCGGGCCTCGTCCTGGACTCGGGCGCCGAGTCCTTCGCGACCCGCTCCCGGGCGGTCCCCGACCTCCTGGACGAGCTCGGCCTCGGCGAGCGCGTGGTGCACCCCAACCGCTCCGGCTCGTGGCTGTTCCTGCCGGAGGGCGCCGTGCCCGCCCCTGACTCCGGGATCCTGGGCATCCCCGCCGACCCGACCGCCCCCCGGCTGCGGGCGGCCCTCGGCCGGGCCGGCATGCTGCGCGCGAGCCTCGACCGCCGGCTGCCGGCCTTCTTCGGCATGACCGAGCGCTCCCTCGGCGGCCTCGTCCGGGCGCGGATGGGGGAGCGGGTGCTGGACCGGCTCGTCGCGCCGTTCGCCACGGGCGTGCACTCCGCCCACCCCGACGACCTCGACGTCGACGCCGTCGCCCCCGGCCTGCGGCGGGCCCTGCGCGAGCACGGGTCCCTCGGCGCCGCGGCAGGCGCCCTGCGCCGCGCCGCGCCCGCGGGCGCGAACGTGGCCGGGCTGCGCGGCGGCATGAACGCGCTGTCCGAGACCCTCGTGCACGACCTCGAGCGGGCGGGCGTGAAGCTCGTCACCGGCTACGACGTCATCGCCCTCGACCGCGACCCCCGGCGAGAGGGCTGGATGGTCATCCAGCGCCAGCCGCGCTTCGGCCACAAGACCGCCGTGGCGCGCGGGGAGCTGCTCGTGATGGCCACCGACGGCACGACCGCCGTCCGGCTCCTCGCCAGCCACGAGGAGGGGCTCCAGCGGTTCGCCCCCGGGTCCGGGCCCCAGGTGGCGCTGGCCACGCTCGTGGTCGACGAGCCGCGCCTCGACGGCGCCCCCCGGGGCACCGGCCTGCTCGTGAGCGAGGACGCCCGCGGCGTGCGCGCCAAGGCCCTCACCCACGCGAGCGCCAAGTGGGACTGGGTCCGGCAGGCGGCCGGCCCCGGCCGGCACGTGCTGCGGCTCTCCTACGGGCGCGCCCAGCCCGACGCCACCGCCGTGCCCCCGGAGGTGGCCCTGCCCGACGACCAGCTCATCCGCCTGGCCCTCTCCGACGCCTCGACCCTCATGGGCATGCCCCTGCGGCCCGCCCAGCTCGTCGGCGCGGACATCGTGCGCTGGCGCTCCGCGCTGCCCCGCACCGGCGTCGGGCACGCCCAGCGGGTCGCCGACTTCCGGCGGGCGCTCGCGGCGCTGCCCGACGCCGTCGCGGTCGGCGGGTGGCTCGCGGGCACGGGCCTCGCCTCCGTCGTCGCCGACACCCGGGCCCAGGTCCGTGCCCTGCTCGCCGAGGCGGGCGTCCCGGACGACGCCGCGCCGGCCGCCACCGAACCGGCACGGACCCCACCGACCAGCACCCGACGAAAGGACTGAGCCTTGTCCCACGACACCAGCCCCCACGAGCACGGCGGTCACCCCGCAGCCACGCCCGAGCCGACGCAGGACGGCGGCGCGGAGCGGCTGCACTGGGCCGTCTGGTCCGTGTTCGCCCGCCCCGCCGGCGGCGCCGCGGCCCGCACGGCCGGCGACGACGCCTCCGCGGCCGCCGAGTTCGACGGCGTCGTCGAGCAGCTGGCGGCCGAGGGCGTGACGCTGCGCGGCGCCTACGACGTCTCGGGGATGCGCGAGGACGCCGACGTCCTCACGTGGCTGCACGGCGACGACCCCCAGGCGCTCCAGTCGGCGGTCCGCCGGTTGCGCCGCACGGAGCTCCTGGCCGGCACCGCGCAGGCCTGGAACGCGATGGGGGTGCACCGGGACGCCGAGTTCACCCGGAACCACTCGCCGTCCTTCGCCCGCGGCGTCGCCCCCGAGGACTGGGTCTGCGTCTACCCGTTCGTGCGCTCCTACGAGTGGTACTACATGAACGCCCAGCGCCGCGCCGAGATGCTGCGCAACCACGGCATGGCGGCGCGCGACTACCCCCAGGTCCTCGCCAACACCATCGCGTGCTTCGGGCTCAACGACTTCGAGTGGCTGCTCGCGCTCGAGGCCCCCGAGCTGGTCGACCTCGTCGACGTCATGCGGGCCTTCCGCAACACGGAGGCCCGGCTGCACGTGCGCGAGGAGACACCGTTCTACACGGGCCGCCGGATCCGCTCCGAGGAGCTCGCGGAGGTGCTCCGATGAGCGCCGAGAACGCCCTGTCCCGGGCCCGCGCGCACCCGCCGGAGCACTACGACGCCGTCGTCCTCTCGTCCTTCGGCGGGCCGGAGGGGCAGGACGACGTCCTGCCGTTCCTGCGCAACGTCACGAAGGGCCGCGGCATCCCCGACGAGCGGCTCGAGGAGGTCGCCACCCACTACCGGGCCAACGGCGGCGTCAGCCCCATCAACGCCCAGAACCGCGCGCTGCGCTCCGCCCTCGAGGCCGAGCTGCTCGGCAGGGGCCTGAGCGTGCCCGTGCTGTGGGCCAACCGCAACTGGGCGCCCTACGTGGCGGACGTGGTGCGGGAGTGCCACGCGCGCGGGCTGCGCAAGCTCCTGGTGCTCGCCACCAGCGCCTACTCCAGCTACTCCGGCTGCCGCCAGTACCGCGAGGACTACGGCGTGGCGCTCGAGGAGCTGGGCCTCACGGACGAGATGCAGGTCGACAAGGTCCACCAGTACTACGACTCCGAGGGCTTCGTGCAGCCCTTCGTCGAGGGGCTCCGGGAGGGCCTCGCGCAGGTGCGCGACCGGCTCGGCGCCGACGGCGGCAGGATCGCGGTCCTGTTCTGCACCCACTCCATCCCCACGACCGACGCCGAGGCCTCCGGGCCGGCGCGGATGGACTTCGAGGAGGGCTCCGCCTACGTCGCCCAGCACCTGGCCGTGGCCCGGACCGTGCTGGAGCGCGTGGGGCCGGAGGAGCTCGGGGACCATACCTGGGACCTCGTCTACCAGTCCCGCTCCGGGCCGCCGCAGGTGCCGTGGCTCGAGCCGGACGTCAACGACGCCCTCGAGGAGCTCGCCGAGCGCGGTGTCGCCGGCGTGGTCCTCGTGCCGCTGGGCTTCGTCTCCGACCACATGGAGGTCAAGTGGGACCTCGACACGGAGGCTCTGGAGACCTGCGAACGGCTCGGCCTCCCGGCCGTGCGCACCCCCACCGCGGGCACCCACCCGGCGTTCGTGGCCGGGCTCGCGGACCTCGTGGAGCAGCGCGTCGCCGGGCGCGCCGCCCCGCCGCGGCTCTCCGCGTGCGCCGAGGGCACGTGGTTCGACGACTGCGCCCCGGACTGCTGCGTCAAGGTGCTGCGCGGCGCCACCGAGCCCCGTCCCACCATCGCGCAGCGCCCCCAGGGCGAGCCCCTCCCGGTCGCCCTCGACGAGGCGGGGGAGGTGCGGTGGTCGTGACGGCCGCGGCGCAGGGGCTCCCGGTGCTGCGGGTCGGGACCCGCGGCTCCCGGCTCGCGCTCACCCAGACCACCACGGCGGCCCGGGCCGTCGCGGCGGCGGGCGGGCTGGAGCCGGAGCTCGTCACGATCCGCACCGAGGGCGACGTCCTGACCGGGCCCCTGTCCCAGATGGGCGGCACCGGGGTCTTCGCCACGGCCCTGCGGGCCGCGCTGCTGGCGGGATCCGTGGACCTGGCCGTGCACTCCCTCAAGGACCTGCCCACCGCTCCCGTGCCGGGCCTCGAGGTCGCCGCGGTGCCGGAGCGGGAGGACCCCCGGGACGCGCTGTGCGCCCGCGACGGGCTCACCCTCACCGGTCTGCCCGCCGGCGCGAAGGTCGGCACCGGTTCCCCGCGGCGCGCGGCGCAGGTGCGCGCGGCGCGCCCGGACCTGGAGATCGTCGACATCCGCGGCAACGTGGGCACCCGGCTGGGGCGGGTGGCCCCCGGCGACCTCGACGCCGTGGTGCTCGCCGCCTCCGGGCTGCGGCGGCTCGGGCTGGAGGACGCGATCACCGAGCTGATCGACCCGTCCGTCATGCTCCCCGCCCCCGGACAGGGCGCCCTGGCCCTGGAGTGCCGCACCGAGGACGCCTCGGGGGACACCCCGCTCGCCGCCGCCCTCGCCGCGGTGGACCACCTGGAGACCCGCCTGGCCGTGACCGCGGAACGGGCGCTGCTGACCCGGCTCGAGGCCGGCTGCGCGGCCCCCGTGGGCACCTTCGCGCGGATCGAGGACGGCGTGCTCGTGCTCGACGTCGTCGTGGCCGACCCGGACGGCAGCCGGGTCATGCGCCGCAGCGGCCGCACCGCGGAGCGCGGCGTCGACGACGCCCGCGCCCTCGGCCACCGGCTGGGCGACGAGCTGCTCGCCGACGGCGCCGGCCGGCTGGCCCGGTTGACGCTCTGAGACCCGTGCCGCACCCCGGCCCCGCCGACCGCTCCGCCGACCCGGCCGCCGCCCTGCGCGGGGCCAGGGTCGTCGTGACCCGCTCCGCCGACCGGGCCCGGGAGCTCGTGGCGCTGCTGCACGGGCACGGGGCCTGGGTCCGGCTCGCCCCGCTGCTCGAGGCCACCCTCCCCGGGGACACCGGTCCCGTGACCGCCCTGCTGGAGCGGGCGGCGGACCCGGGGGCCGCCGCCGGGTCCTGGCTGGTGGTCACCTCGGTCACCACCGTCCGGGCCCTGCGCGCGGTCGCGGGGGAGCCGTCCGGCACGGCACTCGGCGACCGGTTCGCCGCGGCACGGCTGGCCGGCCTGCGCGTGGCCGCGGTGGGGGACGCCACGGCCGCGGCCCTCACGTCCGCCGGGCTGCCGCCGGACCTCGTGCCCGGCGCGGTGCACTCGGCCGTCGGGCTGCTCGCCGACTGGCCGCCGGAGCCGGCTCCCGGCACCGTCCTGCTGCCGCTCTCCGCCCGGGCCCGGCCCACCCTCGAGACCGGTCTGACCGCGCGGGGGTACGGGGTGCTGACAGCCACGGCCTACGAGACCGTGCCCTGGCCGGCGCCCGCGCCCCTCGTGCGGCGGGCCGCGGCCCAGGGGACGGCCGACGGCACGGACGACGACACGGCCGACGACACGGACCGCGGCGTGGACGGGCCCGCGGCCGAGCTCCACCGGTCCGACCTGCTGCGGGTCCTGGCCGCGGGCGAGGCCGACGCCGTGGTGCTCACGGCGCCGTCCCACCTCGCCGAGCTCGTGCGCGACGACCCCGCCGTCCTGGCCGGCACCGTCCTCGTGGCCATCGGCGAGCCGACGAGACGCGCCGCCGCCGAGCGCGGCCTGCCGTCCGTGGCCGCGTCCCTGCCCACCCCGGAGGGGATCCGTGACGCCCTCGCCCGGGCCCTCGCCGCCCCCGCGCGGGCCTCCCGGGCGGTCCCGGGGGCGCCCGCCCCGACCCCGACGGCAGCGGCTCCGCCGCCGGCCGCACCGACCACACCGATCCCGACGACACCGATCCCTGCGACCGAGGAGACGAACTCCGTGACCCACCGAACCCCCCGCTACGACCTGGTGTCCCGCCCCCGCCGCCTGCGCACCACCCCGGCCGTGCGCCGGCTCGCCGCGCAGACCAGGGTCCATCCGTCCGACCTCATCCTGCCCGTGTTCGTCCGGGAGGGCCTCGCCGAGCCCGCCCCGCTCGGCTCCATGCCGGGGGTCGTCCAGCACTCCATGGACTCGCTCCGGCGCGCCGCCGCCGAGGCGGCGGCCAAGGGCCTCGGCGGGTTCATGATCTTCGGCGTGCCCGCCGAGCGGGACCCCGAGGGCAGCGCCGGGTGCGACCCCGAGGGCATCCTGAACCGGGCGCTGCGCGCCGTGCGCGCCGAGGTCGGCGACGACCTCGTCGTCATGGCCGACCTGTGCCTGGACGAGTTCACCGACCACGGGCACTGCGGCGTCCTGGCCGAGGACGGGACCGTGGACAACGACGCGACCCTGGAGATCTACGGCCGGATGGCCGTCGCCCAGGCCGAGGCGGGCGCCCACGTGCTCGGGCCCTCCGGCATGATGGACGGCCAGGTCGGCGTGATCCGCTCCGCCCTCGACGAGGCCGGGCACCCCGACGTCGCCGTCCTGGCCTACTCCGCGAAGTACTCCTCCGCGTTCTACGGCCCATTCCGCGAGGCCGTGGACTCCCAGCTGCAGGGCGACCGCCGCAGCTACCAGATGGACCCCGCCAACCGCCGGGAGGCGCTGCACGAGCTGCAGCTGGACCTGGACGAGGGCGCCGACATGGTCATGGTCAAACCGGCCATGAGCTACCTCGACATCCTCCGCGACGTGGCCGAGGTCTCCCCGGTGCCCGTCTCCGCGTACCAGATCTCCGGCGAGTACGCCATGATCGAGGCCGCCGCCGCCAACGGCTGGATCGACCGCCGGGCCGCGATCCAGGAGTCCGTGCTGTCCATCCGCCGCGCGGGCGCCGACTCCGTGCTCACCTACTTCGCCGTCGAGCTCGCGGACTGGTTCCGCGAGGAGAACGGCCTCTCCTGACCCCCACCGTCCCCCGAGCCGGCACCCCCGGCGGAAGGAAGCAGACAAACCCATGAGCGTTTCCCAGGAACTCTTCGACCGCGCGCGCAAGGTCATGCCCGGCGGGGTCAACTCCCCGGTGCGGGCCTTCGCGTCCGTGGGCGGCACCCCGCCCTTCATCACCGCGGCCAAGGGGCCGTACCTCACCGACGTCGACGGCCGCGAGTACGTCGACCTCGTCAGCTCGTGGGGGCCCGCCCTCGTCGGGCACTCCCACCCGGCCGTCATCGAGGCCGTGCACGAGGCCGTGGAGCGCGGCCTGTCCTTCGGGGCCACGACCCGCGGGGAGACCGAGCTGGCCGAGCTCGTGGTCGAGCGGATCGGCGCGATCGACGAGCTGCGCATGGTCTCGACCGGCACCGAGGCGGCCATGACCGCGATCCGCCTGGCGCGCGGCGTGACCGGCCGGGACCTCGTCGTGAAGTTCGCCGGGTGCTACCACGGGCACGTGGACTCCCTGCTGTCCGAGGCGGGCTCCGGCGTGGCGACCCTCGCCCTGCCCGGCTCCGCCGGGGTCACCGCGGCCACCGCGGCCGAGACCCTGGTGCTGCCCTACAACGACCTCGCCGCCGTGGAGGAGGCCTTCGCCGCCCACCCCGGCCGGATCGCCGCCGTCATCACCGAGGGCGCGCCCGCCAACATGGGTGTGGTCACCCCCGGCGAAGGCTTCAACGCGGGCCTGCGCCGGCTCACGCGCGAGCACGGGGCGCTGATGATCTTCGACGAGGTGCTGACCGGGTTCCGCGTGCACGAGGCCGGCTACTGGGGTCTCACCGCCGCGGGCGAGGACGGCTGGGAGCCCGACCTGTTCATGTTCGGGAAGGTCATCGGCGGCGGGCTGCCGGTCGCCGGCGTGGGCGGACGGGCCGCGGTCATGAACCACCTGGCGCCCCTGGGCCCCGTCTACCAGGCCGGGACCCTGTCCGGGAACCCGGTGGCGATGGCCGCGGGCGCGGCGACCCTGCGCACCGCGGACCGGATCGCCTACCAGACCGTCGACCGGCGCTCGGCGCAGCTGCAGGAGGCGGTGCGCGCGGCGCTGACCGAGGCCGGGGTCGACCACTCGATCCAGTCGGCCGGCAGCCTGTTCTCGGTGGCCTTCGGCACCTCCGCCGCCGGCGTGCACGACTACGCGCAGGCCAAGGCGCAGGAGACGTTCCGCTACCCGGCGTTCTTCCACGCGATGCTCGACCAGGGCGTCTACCTGCCCCCGTCGGTGTTCGAGGCGTGGTTCCTCTCCGCCGCGCACGACGACGCCGCGATGGACCGGATCGTCTCCGCCCTGCCGGCCGCGGCGCGCGCGGCCGCCGAGGCCCGGCCGGCCGCCTGACCCCGGCCGGCCGCCGTCCCGGGGAGCGCTCAGGCGTCCTTGGGGCGGCGGAGCGGCCACGCGCCGTCGACCACCGCGTCCGGGCGGGTCCGGCGGAAGTACTCCTGGAGGCTCGCCGCCTGCTCGGCCGCCCATCCGACCTGGTCGGCGTGCAGCGCGGCCGCCGGACGCACCAGCTCGGTGAAGCGGCGGGCCATCAGCACCGCGAGCCGCTCCGTCGCGACCGAGTCCGCCGCCGAGGTGTGCGCCGCGGTGAGCTCGACCCCGTACTCCTCGCACAGCGCCCCGAGGGTGCGCTTGCCGCGCCGGTACCGGTGCACCTGCTTGTTGAGGACGTAGGGGTCCAGCACCGGGAAGGGCTGCGGGACCTCCACCCCGTGGCGCCGGCCCTCGTGGGCGAGGACCGTGAAGTCGTAGGAGGCGTTGAAGACCAGCACGGGCGTGCCCGCGGCGAACAGGTCGGCCAGCACGCCCGCGATCTCCGCGACCACCTCCGCGGCGGGCCGGCCCTCGGCGCGGGCCCGCTCGGTGCTCACCCCGTGCACGGCGGCCGCCTCCTCGGGGATCTCCACCCCCGGGTCCGCCAGCCACTCCCACTCGTCCGTCACGGCGCCCGCGGCGTCGGTGCGCACGACGGACGCCGTGACGATGCGGGCCGTGTGCGGGTCGCGGCCGGTCGTCTCGAGGTCGAAGGAGGCGCGCGGACCCTCGGTCCACGCGGGGGACGCCTCCGGGGCGCCCGCGGACCCCTCGAGGTCGAAGAGCACGTCCTGCTCCGCGGCGTCGTCCGGCGCGGGCGGGGCGGGCCTCGGCGCGCGCAGCGGGGCGGCGTCGAACAGGGGCAGCTGGTCGGTGGGGCCGGCGGGGCCTGAGGGCGAGGACATGGCTCCCACCGTACCGGCCCCCTCCGACCCGGCACGGACGCGGCCGCCCCGGCCTCCGCCTCCGTGCGCACCGGGCGGGAACCGTCCGGGGCGCGCGGACGCGGAGCGCTTAGACCGTCGGAGTCCCGTGATGAGATGAGACCCATGCGGCACACCGAGGACAGCACCCACGCCACGAGTTCCGCCCTGCCCGGGGCGGGGCCGGTGCGCTGGACCCTGGTGCCGCCGCACGGCTCCGCGCCGGAGCGCGCCCCGTGGCGGCCGAGCCCCGAGCAGGAGGAGATCGCCGGGCTCCCGGCCGGGTGCGGCCCCCGGCTCGTGCTCGGCGGCCCTGGGACCGGGCGGACCCGGGTGCTCGTGGAGCTGGCGGCGCGCCGGATCGGCGGGGGCCTGGACCCGGACCGGCTGCTCGTGCTCACGCCGTCCCGGCTCTCGGCGGCCCGGCTGCGGGACGACCTCACGGCCGCGGTCTCGGCCACCATGAGCTCCCCGCCCGTGCGGGCCTGGCAGTCCTACGCCTTCGACCTGCTCCGGCGGGCCCAGAACCAGGGGCTGCTCCCGGGCGTCGCGCACGGGCCCAAGCTGCTGTCCGGCCCGGAGCAGGACGTGCTGATCGGCGAGCTCATGGCCGGGCACGCCGCTGGCTTCGGGGCCCCAGTCGTGTGGCCCCCGGACCTCCGGGAGGCGCTCGCCACCCGCGGCTTCCGGCAGGAGGTGCGCGAGCTCTTCGACCGCATGTCCGAGTACGACCTCGCCCCCGACGACCTCCGCCGCCTCGCCCGGCGCCTGGAGCGCCCGGACTGGGCGGCGGCCGCCACGATGCAGGCCGAGTACCAGGCCGTGCGCCGGCTGCGGATGCCGGAGTCCTACGACCCGGCGGCCCTCGTCACGGAGGCCGCGCGGGTCCTCGAGGAGCAGCCGGAGTTCCTGCGGGCCGAGCAGGAGCGCCTCGACCTCGTGCTCGTCGACGACCTGCACGAGGCGACGCCCTCGATCCACCGACTGCTCGCCGTGCTGTGCCGGGGACGGGACACCGTGCTGACCGCCTGCACGGACACCGTGGTCCAGGGCTTCCGCGGGGCCCGTCCCGACCTGCTGCGCACCCTCGAGGACCGGCTCGCCGAGCCCGCGCGCCCCCTGCGGCGGCACCCCCTGGGCACGAGCCGGCGGATGCCCGGGGCCGTCGCGGAGGTGTGGCAGCGCGTGGCGGAGCGGATCCCGGCCGTGGCCGGGGCCCGGCACCCCCGCGCCCTCCGGCCCGCCGGGAGCACCCCGGGCGCTGCGGACACGGGCCACGGCGCGGACGCCGCGACCGCGCCGGTGGACGTCGCGGTGGACGGCGCCGGAGACCGCGCGGTGCCCGGAGAGGTCACCACGGTGGTGCTCTCCTCACCGCTGCACGAGGCCCGCTGGATCGCGCACCAGGTCCTGGAGCGCCACCTGGTGCACGGCGTCCCGCTGGCGAACATGGCCGTTATCGTGCGCAACGGCCGCTACCTGGAGGGGCTCGAGCGCCAGCTCTCCGCCCTCGGCGTGCCCGTCAGCACCTCCGCCGCGGAGACGCCGGTGCGCGACGAGCCCGCGGTGCGCCCGCTGCTGGGTGCCCTGCGCATCGTGACCGAGGCCGCCGCTGCGGCCGCGAACCGCGAGGAGGACGCGCACTTCGGTGCCCTCACGGTCCAGGCGGCCGTCGACCTGCTCTCCTCGCGGATCGGCAACGCCTCCCCGATGGACGTCCGCCGGCTCCGCCAGCGGCTCCGGGCGGAGGAGCTCGCCGCGGGGGGCCTGCGCACCAGCGACGACCTGCTCGTGGAGGCCCTCGTGGCCCCCGGGGCGCTCGACGCCGCCGGCGTGCGCTCCGTGCCGGCCCGCCGGATCGCCCGGATGCTCGCGGCCGGAACCCGTGCCCTCCGGGAGGAGGGCGCCACGGCCGAGACCGTCCTGTGGGCGCTGTGGGAGGCAGCCGGGGTCGCCGAGCCCTGGCGGCGCCGGGCACTGGAGGGCGGCCCGGCGGGGGAGCGGGCCGACCGCGACCTCGACGCCGTGGTGGGCCTGTTCGAGTCCGCCGAGCGCTACGTGGACCACCTTCCCGGGGCCGGCCCCGCCCAGTTCCTGGACTACATCGACAACCAGGAGCTGCCCATGGACACCCTGGCCGCCCGCGCCCCGACCGACGAGACGGTCGAGATCATGACGCCCGCCACCGCCGCGGGCCGGCAGTGGCCGGTGGTCTTCGTCGCCGGCGTGCAGGAGGGCGTGTGGCCCAACACCCGCCTGCGCGGGCAGCTGCTCGGCGCGGACCTGCTCACGGACGCGCTCGACCTCGGCGTCGACCAGGCCGCGCGGGTCACCCCGGTCACCCGGATGCGCGAGGTCCGCCACGACGAGCTGCGCTCCTTCTCCGCCGCCGTCTCCCGCAGCTGCGGCACGCTCGTGGTCACGGCGGCCTCCGGCGAGGACGAGCAGCCCTCGGAGTTCCTCGACCTCGTCGACCCCCCTGGCTCCCGCCCCGGGGACGGTGCCCGGGCCGTGGTGGACGCCCCCCGGCCCATGACCCTGCGGGCCCTCGTGGCCGAGCTGCGGCAGTGGGTCCAGCTGCACGAGGAGGACCCCGTACGCTCGGAGGCCGCGGCCCGGCTGCTCCACCGCATCTCCTCCTCCCCGCGCCCGGTGCCCGGCGCCCACCCCGACACCTGGTGGGGCGCGGCGACGCTCTCCAGCACGGCGCCCGTCTTCGACGACGGGGCCCCCGTGCCCGTCTCCCCGTCCCGGATCGAGACCATCCACCGGTCCCCCCTCGACTGGTTCGTGGCCGCCTCGCGGGCCGAGGCCGCGACCGACCTCAGCCGCAGCCTCGGCTCGCTCGTGCACGCCATCGCCGAGGAACTGCCGGAGGCGTCGGGCTCGGAGCTCGTCGCCGAGCTCGAGCACCGCTGGCCCACGCTAGGGCTGCCGGACACCTGGGAGTCCGCGGTCCAGCTCGAGCGGGCCCAACAGATGCTGCGAAAGTTCGCCCAGTACGTCCTGGACGCCCGCAGCAAGCACGGCCGCCGGCTGGCCTCCGTGGAGGGGGCGTTCAGCGTGCTCGTCCAGGGGCGGGCGCGCGACGCCCTGCTCCGGGGCCGCGTGGACCGGCTCGAGCTCGACGAGCAGGGCCGCTACGTCGTCGTCGACCTCAAGACCGGCCGGAACCAGCCCGCCGGGGCGAAGATCGCCGAGCACCCGCAGCTCGCGGCCTACCAGGTGGCGCTCACGGCGGGAGCTGGCACGGCCATGGTCGCCGGCGAGGACGAGACCGTCCTCGAGCTGCCCGGCGGCACCGTGACGGAGCTCTCCGGCGGCGCCCTGCTCGTCCAGCTCGGCACCCGTGCCAAGTCCCCCTCCGTGCAGCAGCAGGACCCCCTCGACCCGGACGCCACGTGGGCGCGGGACCTGATCACCCGGGCCGCGGAGCTCGTGGCCGGGGAACGGTTCACCGCCCGCCACGACCAGGCCGAGGGCGCCTTCAACGGGCACGGGTGCAAGCTGCCGCAGATCTGCCCGCTGTGCGCCGAGGGGCGGCAGGTGAGCGAACCATGAGGACGGATCCCGGCCCCGTCCCACCCGGACAGCAGGAGACGACAGCGCCCATGACCGACGCCCCCGACGACCGCTCCCGGCACGACGCCGCCGAGCACCCCTACGGCGGCGTCGAGCCCCGGTACAGTCCCGAGGAGCTGGCCGAGCTGCTCGGCGGCAACCTCCCCACGGCCCAGCAGTCGGCCGTGATCTCGGCCCCGCTCACCCCCCGGCTGGTGGTCGCGGGCGCGGGCTCGGGCAAGACCGCCACCATGGTCGACCGGGTGGTCTGGCTCGTGGCCAACGGGGTCGTCGCCCCGGACCAGGTCCTCGGCGTGACCTTCACCCGCAAGGCCGCCGGCGAGCTGGGGGAGCGCATGCGCTCCCGGCTCGCCCGGCTGCGCGCCCAGGGGCTCGTCGCTCCGGCCCACGCCGAGGAGGAGGACCTCCCGGCCGCTCCCCAGGACCCCACGGTCAGCACCTACCACTCCTACGCCAACACGCTCGTGCGCAACTACGGGCTGCGGATCGGGATCGAGCCGGACACCACGCTGCTGGGCCAGGCCCGGACGTGGCAGCTCGCCGCGCAGACCGTGGAGGCCTGGACCGGGGAGCTGCTCGAGACCATGCCCGCGAAGTCGACCATGGTCGCCGCCGTCCTCGACCTCGCCTCGGCGTGCGCGGAGCACCTCGTGGACCCGGCGGACGTGGAGCGCTTCGCGGCCGAGCTGCTCGGCGCGCTGGCCACGACACCGCCGGGGCGCCGGAAGAAGACCCTGGGCGCCCAGCTGAAGAAGGTCGAGGACAACCAGCGCACGGCGTGGGTCCTCGCCGAGCTCGTGACCGACTTCTCCCGGCGCAAGCACGAGGCCCAGGCCATGGACTTCGGCGACCTCCTCTCCGCCGCCGCCCGGCTCGCGGAGCAGGACCCGGCAGCCCGCCGGACCGAGCGGGAGCGGCACCGGGTCGTGCTGCTCGACGAGTTCCAGGACACCTCGCACGCCCAGCTGCGGCTCTTCGCTGCGCTCTTCGGGCAGGGGCACTCCGTGATGGCCGTGGGCGACCCCCAGCAGTCGATCTACGGCTTCCGCGGGGCGTCGTCCGGGCAGCTCTTCGGCTTCTACGACTCCTTCCCGGTCGCGCCCGGCCTGGACGGGGAGCCCAGCTTCCTCACCACGGCGTGGCGCAACGACGCGAGCATCCTGGACGTCGCCAACACCATCGCCGCGCCCCTGCGGACCCTGCCGGCGTGGGCGCGCAGCACGTCCTCCCTCGCCGTCCCCGAGCTCACCCCGCGTCCCGGGGCGGGCACCGGCCGGGTGCGGATCAGCCGGTACGCGACCGACGTCGAGGAGGCCGTCGCGCTCGCGGAGCGCGTCCGGGAGCGCCGGGAGCAGCACCGCGGCGACCCGGAGGAGCAGATGCCCACCATGGCGGTGCTCTGCCGCAAGCGCTCCCAGATCGAGCCCGTGCGCCGGGAACTCGCCGCCCGCGGCATCCCCTACGAGGTCGTGGGCCTGGGCGGGCTGCTCAGCACGCCGGAGGTCTCCGACGTCGTCGCGACCCTCCGGGTGCTGGACGACCCCGGCCGCTCGGACGCGCTCGTGCGGCTGCTCGCGGGGGCCCGCTGGCGGATCGGGACCCGGGACCTCATGGCCCTCGGCGACTGGGCGTCCCACCTGGAACGCCGCCGCACGGAGGCCGCGCAGGCGGGCCGGGCCGAGGACCTCGAGAGCCCGGTGACCGCGGAGGAGGCCCAGGAGGACGCCCTCGTCGAGCCCGACCTCTCCGACCACGCGTCGCTGATCGAGGCCCTCGAGACCCTCCCGTGGCGGGGCTGGACGTCCGCGCACGCCCGCACCCTGTCCGAGACCGCGCGGGAGCGCCTGATCCGGCTGCGGACGGAGCTGGACCACCTGCGCTCCTTCCTCTCCGACGACCTGCCGAGCCTGCTGCACGAGGTCGAGACGGTGCTCGGCCTCGACGTCGAGGTCGCCGCGCACCCCCACCGCCCCGTCCACCAGGCGCGGCGCAACCTGGACGCGTTCCACGAGGCCGCGCAGTCCTTCACCGCGTTCTCCGCGAGCAGCGACGTCTCGGCGTTCCTCGCGTGGCTCGACGTCACCCTGGCGGAGGAGAACGGTCTCGAACCCGGCCCCGACCGCACGCGGCACGACGCCGTCCAGCTCGTCACGGTCCACGCCTCCAAGGGCCTCGAGTGGGACCACGTCTACGTCCCGGGACTCAACGCCGGGAACTTCCCGACCGACAGGCCCTCCCGCTGGACCCTCGACACCGGGACCCTGGCCTGGCCGCTGCGCGGTGACGCCCGGTTCCTGCCGCAGTGGGCCGTGGACACGAGCGACCTCAAGGCTCTCGAGGACTCCCACACGGAGTTCCTGGAGCTCGCCGCCCAGCACGCCGAGGACGAGGAGCGCCGTCTCGCCTACGTGGCCGTGACCCGGGCCCGCGAGGTCCTGGAGCTGTCCTGCACCGTGTTCCGGGGCACGGCCGCGAAGGGCCAGGAGCCCTCCGTGTTCGTCGCGGAGCTGGCACCGCTCACCGAGGGCCCCGAGCCGCCCGTCCGCCCGGGCCCCTGGGCCGAGGTCCCGGAGGGGGCGCGCAACCCGGCCGCCGCCACCGTGCTGAGCGCCCCCTGGCCGTACGACCCGCTGGAGGGCCCCGAGGTCACCGAGACCGTGACGGACGAGAACGGGCAGAGCGCCGTGCGCGTGAGCCCGCCCCCGCACCGGGGCCGCCGGGCCGTGCTCGAGCGGGCCGCCCGCGCGGTGCGGGAGCGCGGTTTCGAGGACACCGCGGACCTCGACGTCGAGGACCTGCTCGGCGTCGCGGAGCGGGACGGGCTCGCGCCGGACCCGCGCCGATGGTCCGAGGAGGCGAAGATCCTGCTCGCCCGGCACGAGGACGGCCGGGCCGAGCGGACCGTCCCCATGCCGTCCCACGTCTCTGCCTCGACCCTGGTGGCGCTCGCGCGCGATCCGCTCGAGGTCGTGTCGGGCCTGCGCCGGCCCATGCCGCGCCGGCCCGGCACCGCGGCGCGGCGGGGCACCACCTTCCACGCCTGGATCGAGCAGTACTACGGCAGCTCCGCGATCTTCGACGTCGGGGAGCTGCCCGGGACCGCCGACGACTACGTCGACGCGGCCTACGACCTCCCCGAGCTCGCGGCGACGTTCCGCTCCAGCCCGTGGGCCGACCGCCAGCCGTACGCCGTGGAGTTCCCCCTCGAGACCCCGATCGCCGGGGTCACGGTCCGCGGCCGGGTGGACGCCGTCTTCCGCAACGGCGACGGCACGTGGGAACTGGTCGACTGGAAGACGGGGCGGGCACCCTCCGGCCGGGAGCTGCAGGAGCGGTCGGCGCAGCTGGCCGTGTACCGGCTCGCGTGGTCCCGGCTGCGGGCCGTCCCGCTCGAGGAGGTCACCGCCGCCTTCTACTACGTGGCCGAGGACCGGGTCGTCCGTCCGCATGACCTGTCGGGGGCCGAGGAGCTCGAGGCGGTGGTCCGGGAGGCCTACGACGTGGTGCTGCGCCCCTGAGCGGAGCCGCCGCCCGATCCCGTCGGCGGCGTCCGGCCGGAGGGGGCCTCGGGGACGCCGGCCGGGGCGGGGGCCTCCGGGGCGGTGTCCTCGGGCGCGCGGTCCGGGGCCGCGTCCTGGGAGGCGTCGTCCTGCCCCGGGGCCGCCGGCGCGGTCTCCGGTGCGGCCGCGACCGGCTCCGGCTCGGGGCGCCGGGCGACGTCCTGCTCGAGCGTGGCGAGCATCTGCTCCGCGTCGGCCACCAGGTCCTGCGCGCCGCGGTCCACGCCGCGCACGAGCCACTGCGCCAGGGCGAGCTCGGCGTCCAGCCGGGCCCGGTCCAGCAGGTGCGGGTCCGGTGCCCCGTCGGGCGCCTGGAAGGACGTGCGGCGGCAGGCCGCGGCGTAGGCCTCGAGCACCCCCTCGGCGAGGCGGGCGTCGCGCGCCGCGAAGAGCCACGCGAAGTCCTCGGCGGGATCCCCCACGTGCAGGTCGGTCCACCCGGTCACCCCGCGCACCCGTCCGCGGGAGATCACGAGGTCGTCCTCCTGCAGATCGCCGTGGACCACGCGCGGCCGGAACCGCCACACGGCACGGTCCTCCAGGACCTGCTCCCACCGGTGCAGCAGCGCGGCCGGCACGCGCCGCGTGTCGGCCGCCCGGCGCAGCTCCGTGCGGCGCCGCTGCCGGCACTGCTCGGCGGTGTAGCCGGGCAGATCGGCGTCCAGGACCAGTGCGGGCGGCAGGGCGTGGATCGCTGCCAGGAGCCGCCCGAGCTGCACGGTGAGCGTCGGGGGCGGCTCGGCGCTCGGCACGTGCCGGTGGTGCTCGGGATCCGGCTCGGCGGCCATGCGGGCGAGCGCGTCGATGTCCAGCGGGGCGCCCTCGATGTGGGAGTGCACGAAGGCGTGCAGGTCCCCGTGCGCCACGGAGCCGGCGGCGGTGGGGACCAGGAACGGGAGACGCGACCGGACGGCGGGGGTGAAGGAGCGGAGCACGAGGTGCTCGGTCTCCAGGCGGACGCTCGCCTCGGGGCTCAGCGGGGAGCGCACCCGCCAGCGCCGGCCGGAGGCGTCGAGGACCACGGCGGAGCGGAAGTCGGCGTCGTCGTCGGGGGAGGGCCCCACGGCCACGGGTGCGAGTCCGGGGACGCCTGCGGCGGCGACGGCGGCCAGGTGCTCGAGGGACGTGCTCACGCCATCCACCCTACAAGAGGCACGGCAGCCGTCCCCGTCCCCACCCGCCGGACCCGTGGTCCGCCCGGGTCGCTACAGTGGGGGACGTGCCCGCCTCCACCCCTTCCGAGCCCGTTTCCGGCTCCCGCCCCGTGCCCGCCCCCGAGCGTCTGTCGCCGGCCCGCCTGCCGTTCGCGGCGACGGCCTTCGACCGCGACGCCGTCGACCGCGAGCTCCACGACGTGCGCGTGCTCGCCGCGCAGGACCCCACCACGCTCGTGCTCGTGCTCGCGGGCGGTCTCGCCCCCGTGGCCGGGGACGCCCTGGTCCTGGTGCCCGCGGCCGAGCTCCCGGCCGTGTCCCACGACCCGCGCCGGCCGGAGGTCTACCTGGGCCGGCTGCCCGGGGCCGACGGGGCCCCCGGCCCCCGCGTCCTGCTGCGCGCCGTCGCCGCCCCCGAACCCGGGGGCGAGGACGCCGCGGCGGAGCCCTTCGCGGTGCCCGAGCCCCTGGTGGCGGCCGTCACCGCGTTCGCCGCCGGCCGGGGCGGGGAGGAGCTGCGCTGGGCCGGCCTGCGGGAGCTCGGCCCGGTGCTCCCGACCGGGGACACCTCGCTGCTCGTCACCGCCCAGTCCGTGGGACTGTGGCACCGGGACCACCCCCGGTGCCCGCAGTGCGGGGAGCCCACCGAGGTGATCCGGTCCGGCTGGGCCCGGCGGTGCCCCAACGACGAGTCGCTGCACTTCCCGCGCACCGACCCCGCGATCATCGTGGCGGTCAGCGACGGCGATCCCGACCCCGACCGGGAGCGGCTGCTGCTCGGCCGCTCCGCGCTCTGGAAGGGCAACCGGTTCTCGACCCTCGCCGGGTTCGTGGAGCCGGGGGAGTCCCTGGAGCAGGCCGTGGTCCGCGAGGTCGCCGAGGAGGCGGGCCTGACCGTGGGGGACGTGCAGTACCTGGGCTCCCAGCCCTGGCCGTTCCCGCGCTCCCTGATGCTCGGCTGCCGCGCCGTGGTGCGCTCCGGCGCGGCCGTCCCGGACGGCCAGGAGATCCTGGAGCTGCGCTGGTTCACGCGGGCGCAGCTGCGGGAGGCGGCGCGCACCGGGTCCGTGACCCTGCCCGGGCGGGTCTCGATCGCGCACGCGCTCATCGCGCACTGGCTCGGCGAGGACCTGCCGGAGACCGCGTGGTGACCAGCAGCGAGACCGGCACGGACGTGGAGTCGACCCTCGAGGAGCGCATTCTCGCCGGCCTGGACCCCGAGCAGCGGGAGGTCGCGACCACGCTGCGCGGACCCGTGTGCGTGCTCGCGGGCGCCGGCACGGGCAAGACCCGGGCCATCACCCACCGGATCGCCTACGGCATCGCCACG
The DNA here is from genome assembly GCF_040981075.1 of Kocuria sp. CPCC 205263. NCBI lineage: Bacteria > Bacillati > Actinomycetota > Actinomycetes > Micrococcales > Micrococcaceae > Kocuria > Kocuria sp. CPCC 205263. Next base: position 129,012 of record NZ_JAVKPV010000005.1, read on the forward strand.
GGCGTCTACACCCCGCAGAAGGTCCTGGCCCTGACGTTCACCGCCCGCGCCGCCAACGAGATGCGCAACCGGCTGCGCGAGCTCGGGGCCGCCGGGGTGCAGACGCGCACGTTCCACGCCGCGGCCCTGCGCCAGCTGCAGTACTTCTGGCCCCAGGCCGTGGGCGGGCCCCTGCCCGGGCTCGTGGAGCACAAGGCGCGGCTCATCACCGAGGCCGCGCAGAACATGCGCCTGTCCACGGACCGCGCGGCCGTGCGGGACCTCGCCGCCGAGATCGAGTGGGCCAAGGTCTCGATGCTGACCCCCGACACCTATCCGACGCAGGCCGCCGGGCGGGAGATGCCGCTGAACTACGACGTGCGCACGGTCCAGCGCCTGTACCAGTCCTACGAGGAGCTCAAGACCGACCGGCACCTGATCGACTTCGAGGACGTCCTGCTGCTCACGGTGGCCGTGCTCGAGGAGGACGAGCGCGTCGCCGCGACCGTGCGCGAGCAGTACCGGCACTTCGTGGTCGACGAGTACCAGGACGTCTCCCCGCTCCAGCAGCGTCTCCTCGACGCCTGGCTCGGGGGCCGGGACGACGTCTGCGTGGTGGGCGACGCCTCCCAGACGATCTACTCCTTCACCGGGGCCACCTCCCGGCACCTGCTCGAGTTCCCGGCCCGGCACCCGCAGGCGCGGGTGATCGAGCTCGTGCGCGACTACCGCTCCACCCCGCAGGTCGTGGAGACCGCCAACCGCCTGCTCGCGGCCCGCCGGCCGGCGCGGGGCTCGACCCCCGGCGCCTGGGCCACCCCGCTGCGCCTCGTGGCGCAGCGCCCGGACGGGCCGCCCCCGTCCTGGAACGAGTATGCGGACGACGAGGCCGAGGCGGCGGGGACGGCGGCGCGCATCCGGGACCTGGTCGACGACGGTGTGCCCGCGTCCGAGATCGCCGTCCTCTTCCGCACCAACGGGCAGTCGCAGGCCTTCGAGACCGCGCTCGCGGAGGCGGGCATCGGCTTCCAGCTGCGCGGCACGGAACGGTTCTTCAACCGGCCCGAGGTCAAGCAGGCCGTGGTGCAGCTGCGCACGGCGGCGCGGGCCGCCGAGGCCTCGGACGAGCCCACGCGCCTGGTGCGCGACATCCTCTCCTCGCTGGGCTACTCGGACCGCGCGCCGCGCTCCACGGGCGCGGTGCGCGAGCGGTGGGAGTCGCTGGCCGCGCTGGTCTCCCTCGCGGACCGGATGGCCGCGGAGGCCGCCGCCCGCGAGGAGCAGTTCGTGCTCCCCGAGTTCGCCGCGGAGCTCGAGCGGCGCATGGCCCAGCAGGACGCCCCCGTGATGAACGGGGTGACCCTGGCGTCCCTGCACTCGGCGAAGGGCCTCGAGTGGGACGCCGTGTTCCTGGCGGGCCTCAGCGAGGGGCTCATGCCGATCGGCTTCGCCGAGACCGCCGACGAGATCGACGAGGAGCGCCGGCTGCTCTACGTGGGCATCACCCGCGCCCGGGAGCACCTCGTCCTGTCCTGGACCCTGTCCCGCACCCCGGGCGGCCGGCCCACGCGCAAGCCCTCACGCTTCCTCGACGCCCTGCGGGAGACCGGCGGAGACCGCCCGGCCCCGCGCCGGTCCCGCCCGGGCGGCGCCCGCGCTCACGCCTGATCGAGGCCGCACAGGCACCGGCTCCGGTCCGGCTCCGGCCAGGACACCGCGTCCGGCCACGGCGGGGCGAAGAGGACGGCGCCGCCCTGCTCCCGGGGCCCGTGCCCCCCGGCTCCGGCGCCGCACAGCGAGTCCAGGGCCACCGCGAGCACCTCGACGGCCAGGCGGACCGCGACGGCCTCCGCGTGGGCCGCGCCCGCCCACGCCGCGAGGACGGCGGCGGGGCCGTGCGGCGCCGTGCGGGGCTGCGTGTGCTCGAGCGTCGCCCGCACGCAGTCCGGGCATGACCGGTGCGCCCAGGGCACGGTGGGCCAGCGCAGCAGGACCTCGTCGGCGTGGTGCAGCGACACCACCGGGTGGCGGGGGTCGATCCCCGCCCACGCCTCCGGTTCCACCGCTCCGGGCGGCAACGGGTCGTCCGGGCCGGGCCGCCCGGAGCTGTGCACCACGACCGTGCCCGGCAGCAGCGCCCCGGGGAACAGCTCCGGCGCGCTGACGGGGGCGCACCGGGGGTCGAGCTCGCGCAGCCGCCGGCGCAGGGCCGCCTCGCGGGACCGGCCGACGTCCGCGGGCCGGTACGCGCCGGTCCCGAGGTCGGCGGCCGCGACGGGCGCGGCGTCGTTGACGTTGAGCCCGAGCACGCCGCAGCGTAGCAGGCGCACGGCCAGCGCCGCCGCGAGACCGTCCAGGCCCAGGAGCAGGACGTGCACCTCGTCCGGACGGGGTCGCTCGAGACAGGACAGGCGCAGTTCCGGATCGTGCGGGGAACCCTGAGGAGGACCGGGGAACGGGGTGGTGGGCACGGGACGCCTTCCGGGACGCGCGGGCGGGACGTCGTCACTCTCGCCCGGACCGTGCCCGCGGCGCGCCCGCCGGCGGGTCGTCCACAGTGCACGGCGGAGCGCTGTGCACACGGGCGCGGGCCGGCGTTTCGCGGCCCGTGCCCGCGGCGTGTTCAATGGCCCCATGCCCGTACCGTCGCAGCCCGAGGTCGTCGTGCGCCGCTCCGCCCGCCGGCGCAAGACCGTGTCCGCCCACTGGAGCGAGGACATGGTGGTGCTCTCGGTCCCCCAGACGGCCACACGGCGGGAGATCGAGCACTGGACCCGGGAGCTGGTGCCCCGGGTCGTGGAGCGTCGGCGCCGCGAGGCGGCCAAGGGCGCCGACCGGCGCTCCGACGACCACCTCCTGCAGCGCGCCCACGAGCTGTCGCGGCGACACCTCGACGGCCGCGCCCGGCCCTCGGACGTGCGGTGGTCCGGGCGGCAGCACACCCGGTGGGGCTCCGCGACGCCGGCCACCGGCGTCATCCGGATCTCGGCGCAGCTGCAGGAGGCCCCGGAGTGGGTGCTCGACTTCGTGCTGGTGCACGAGCTCGCGCACCTGCTCGAGGCCGACCACAGTCCCCGGTTCCGGGAGCTCGAGGCCCGCTACCCCCTCGCCGAGAAGGCCCGGGCGTTCCTGGACGGCGCCGCGTGGGCGCACCGGCACGCCGGACGCACCGGCGCGGATCAGCGGGAACCGTCCCCGTCCTGAGGCTTGTCGTCCTCCGGCCGCCCGGAACCGCCGCCCGTGGCGGGCCCGCCGTCCGCGCCGGGAGCAGGGTCCGTGGCCGGACCGCCGTCCGCGCCGGGCCCGCCGTCGGGGCCCTCGTAGCCGCCCGAGAGCAGCCGCTGGAGCGCGGCGTCGACCTCGTCCTCGGACGCGGTGAGCAGCCCGCGGCGCTCGGAGAAGCCCGCGGGGTCGTCCAGGTCCTCGTCGGTGGGCAGCAGCTCCGCGGCGTCCCACAGGCCGTCCCGGTCCTCCACCCCGCGGCGCTCGCCGACGTACTCCCAGAACTGCGCGGCCTCGCGCAGCCGGCGCGGGCGCAGCTCGAGCCCCACGAGGGAGCCGAACGCGTGCTCGGCGGGCCCGCCGGCGGCGCGGCGCCGCCGGACGGTCTCGGACAGGGCCTCCCCGGAGGGCAGGTTGGCGGTCGAGGCGACGGTGACCACGTGCACCCAGCCCTCCACGAGGGCGAGCACCGTCTCGAGCCGCTTGAGGGTGACCTCCTGGTCCGGGGTCTGCTGCGGGGCGAAGATCCCGGAGGACAGGGCCTCCTGCATGCTCGAGGGATCCATCGGGTCGATGTCCCGGGCGGCCTCCTCGATGCGGGACATGTCGATGTGGATCCCCGCGGAGAAGCGCTTGACGAGGTCCAGGATGTGCTGGCGCAGCCACGGGTTCGCCGCGAACAGCCGGACGTGCGCCGCCTCCCGCACGGCGACGTAGAGCATGATCTCCTGCGCGGGGATGTCCAGGCCCTCGCCGAACGCCCTGATGCTGGCGGGCAGCAGCCCGGAGCGGCCCTCCGCGAGCGGGAGGCCGATGTCGGTGGAGCACAGCACCTCGCGGGACAGGCCGCCGATGGCCTGGCCCAGCTGGATCCCGAACAGCATCCCGCCGGCGCCCGCGAGCATTCCCGAGGCCCCGCCCATCATGGCGGACAGCTCGGGGGGCAGCTGCTGGGTGAGGGCGTCGGTGAGCGCCTTGGTCACGGACTCCGCGACCGGGCCCGTCATGTCCTTCCAGGTCTCCTGGGTGGCCTCGATCCACTCCGCGCGGGACCACGCCTGGGGCCGGATCGAGGTCTGGCCGAACTCGGTGTGGTCGGCCAGCCACAGCTCGGCGAGGCGCATCGCGTCCTCGACCGCGCCGCGCTGGGCGGGGGTCACCGACGGGTCGCCGTCGGCGGCGGCGATCTGCCGCGCGTGGTCGTGGGCGAGCTTCCAGTTGACCGGTCCCTCGGACGCCCCGGCGCCCATCATGGACTGGATCTGCTGGAACATCATCGACATCGCCTGGGGGTCCACCGGCACGCCGGCGCGCTGGAGGTCCTCCGGGCTCATCCCGCTCTGCCCCATGAGGCGCTCGAGCATCTCCTGGAAGGGGTCCTTGGGGCCGTCGCCGGAGTCGTCCCCCGGGGTGTTCCCGGGGCGGTCGTTGGGAGGCTGGGGAGTCATGGGTCCACCGTTCTTCGATCGGGTCGGGGGATCGGGCGGCACGGGCGCGCCCGACGTCTCTGCTCCCAGCGTAGCGAGCACCGGACAGGGCCGACCATGAGCCAACTCCCAGTTCGCTGGAAGCTCAGGGCCGGGTCCCGCGCGATAAGCTGGACCGTCCGGACCGTGCGGCCTCACAGCCTCCGGTCCCTCCGACGACGACGCCGAGGACCGCCCGTGACCGCATCCCCCCGCCCGCGCCGCGCCCTGCGCCGCCGCGGCCTCGAGTCCTGGGCGCTGCTGGGCTCCGCGGGGCTGCTGCTGGCCGGGACGGTGTTGCCCGCCCCGTTCGTGATCGAGGCTCCCGGGCCCACGTTCAACACGGTGGGGGAGCACGACGGCCGGCAGCTGCTGGGGGTGTCCGGCGCCCCGACCTACCCGAGCGACTCCGTCCTGGACCTGACCACGGTCTACGTCACCGGCGGGCCCAACAAGAACGTCAACGTGCTCACCGTCCTCGGGTCCTGGCTGGACCCGTCCGCCTCCGTGGTGCCGGCCGACACCCTCTATCCCCGGGACGTGTCGGGGGAGGAGGCCGACCAGTACAGCATGGCGGCGATGAGCAGCTCGCAGGAGGACTCGGTCGCCGCCGCGCTGACGCACCTGGGCCAGGACTTCAGCACCCGGCTCTCCGTGCAGGACACGGTCCCGGGCGGCCCCGCGGAGGGGGTGCTCGAGCACGGCGACGTCCTGCGCGGCGTGGACGGGGAGCCCGTCCCGTCGCTGCCGTCCCTCAAGTCGGCTCTCGACGCGGCGGGGGAGCGCGGCGTCACCCTGCAGGTCGAGCGGGCCGGGTCGCCGCGCGACGTCGAGGTGGACACCGTGCGCGACGAGGCGTCGGGGGACTGGCAGCTCGGCGTGTTCCTGCTGGCCGCCTACGACTTCCCGATCGACGTGGCGTTCGAGCTCGACGAGGTCGGCGGGCCCAGCGCGGGGCTGATGTTCGCGCTGGGGATCGTCGACGAGATGACCCCGGGCTCGATCGCCGGGGACCGGCACGTGGCCGGCACCGGCACCATCACCCCGGAGGGGGAGGTGGGGCCCATCGGCGGCATCCGGCAGAAGCTCGAGGGGGCCGCGGCGGCCGGGGCGGAGGTCTTCCTCGCCCCGGCGGACAACTGCGCCGAGGCGCAGGGTCACGTCCCCGAGGGGCTGACGGTCGTGTCCGTGCGCACCCTCGACGACGCCGTGGCCGCCGCCGAGGCCGCCCGGAGCGGCGAGGACCTCTCCGCGCTGCCGGGGTGCGCCGCCCGATGACGGGCGCCGTGTGCACGATTGCACCCCCGAGAAGCCCGCGGGCAGAATGGACGGGGTGCCCCGGCGACCCGCCGGCGGCGCTCCTCCTCGACGCAGGCCGCACCCCACGACTTCACGCACCACACCTGACGAACGACCCCGATTGCAGAGGTAACCAGTGACCGCCGGACCCACAGCCCCCCGACCACCGAGGCAGCAGCCAGCAGGACAGCGGCGGAAACGGGGTGCGCTGTGGCCGACGGTCGTGGTCGTCCTGGTCCTCGTGGCCGCCTTCGTGGGACTGACGCAGCTCTACACGGACGTGCTGTGGTACGACCAGCTGGGCTACCTCAGCGTGTTCGTCACCGAGAACGTCACGAAGATCGTGATCTTCGTGGTCGCCGCCGTGCTCGTGGCGGCGCTGATGTTCGCCAGCCTCTTCCTCGCCTACCGCAGCCGGCCCATCACGGCCGAGTCCATCGTGGACGACAACCTGCGCCGCTACCAGGAGGCCCTCGAGCCGGTCCGCAAGATCGTCATCGTGGTGGTGCCCGTGCTCTTCGGGCTCTTCGCGGCGAGCACGGCGATGACCCAGTGGGACACCGTGCTGCTGTTCCTCAACCAGGAGCCGTTCGGCCAGGAGGACCCGCAGTTCGGCCTCGACATCGGCTTCTACGTCTTCACCCTCCCGTTCCTGCGCTTCCTCATCGGGTTCCTGGTCTCGGCGATCCTGCTGGCCGGCGTGGCGGGGATCCTGATGCACTACGTCTACGGCGGCATCCGGATCACCGAGCGGGGGCTCAGCACCACCCGGGCGTCCCGCGTGCACCTGGGGGTGCTGGCCGCGCTGTTCCTGCTGCTCCAGGCCGCGAACTTCTGGCTGGACCGGTACTCCACGCTGCAGTCCACGTCCGGGACGTGGACCGGCGCGCTGTACACCGACGTCAACGCCGTGATCCCCACCAAGGCGATCCTGGCGGCGGCCGCGCTGATCGTCGCGATCCTCTTCGTCGTCGCGTCCTTCATCGGCCGCTGGCGGCTGCCGGTCATCGGCACCGCCATGCTGCTCGTGGTCGCGGTCGTGGCAGGCGGGATCTACCCGTGGATCGTCCAGCGCTTCCAGGTCACGCCCACCGAGCAGGCCCTGGAGAGCCAGTACATCCAGCGCAACATCGACCTCACCCGGTCGGCCTACGGGCTGGACGCGGCCGAGGTCATGCCGTACGACGCCACCACGGAGACCGAGCAGGGCGCCCTGCGCCAGGACACCGAGACCACCTCGAACATCCGTCTGCTGGACCCCAACGTGGTCTCGGCGGCGTTCTCGCAGCTGCAGCAGTTCCGCCCCTACTACCAGTTCCCGGACACCCTCAACGTGGACCGCTACGAGATCGACGGCGAGGTCCAGGACACCGTCATCGCCACGCGTGAGCTGAACCCCGACCAGAACCAGGGGTGGTTCAACCAGCACGTGGTCTACACCCACGGCTACGGCGTGGTCGCCGCCTACGGCAACCGGGTCGAGGTGGACGGCAAGCCGCAGTTCATGCAGTCCGGCATCCCGTCCCGGGGCGTGATCTCGGACGACTACGAGCCGCGCATCTACTTCGGCGAGAACTCCCCGCTGTACTCCATCGTGGGCGGCGCCGAGGGCGACGAGCCCCTCGAGCTGGACCGTCCGCAGACGGCCGGCGACGAGGCCGGCGACGCCAAGACGACGTTCGCCGGCAACGGCGGGCCCAGCATCGGCAACTTCTTCAACCGGCTCGCCTATGGCATCAAGTTCCAGTCCTCGGACATGCTGCTCTCGGACGCCGTGCGCCCGGAGTCGCAGATCCTCTACGACCGGGACCCGCGCGAGCGCATCGAGAAGGTCGCCCCGTACCTGACGGTCGACGGCGCCCCGTACCCGGCCATCATCGACGGTCAGGTCCAGTGGATCGTGGACGCCTACACCACCTCGGACGCCTTCCCGTACTCGACGCCGTCGGTGCTGCAGGAGGCGACGCAGGACACGCAGACGGCCCAGGGCGCCGCGGCGGCCCTGCCGCCGGAGCGGGTCAACTACATCCGCAACTCGGTCAAGGCCACGGTCAACGCCTACGACGGCTCGGTGAACCTGTACGCGTGGGACGACCAGGACCCGGTGCTGAAGGCCTGGCAGAACATCTTCCCGAGCACGCTCAAGCCCTACTCCGAGATGTCGGCGGAGCTCATGGCGCACGTGCGCTACCCGCAGGACATGTTCAAGGTCCAGCGGGAGCTGCTCAACCGCTACCACGTCACGGACTCCGGCAGCTTCTACCAGAACGACGACGTGTGGTCCGTGCCCAACGACCCGACGCAGGACTCGGACGTGGCGCTGCCCCCGTACTACCTGTCGATGCGGATGCCCGGTGAGGAAGAGGCCAACTTCTCGCTCACCACCTCCTTCATCCCGCAGCAGTCGGAGACGGGCAACACCCGCAACGTGATGTACGGGTACCTCTCCGCCAACTCCGACGCCGGCACCGGCGAGGACGGGGTGAAGAGCGACGAGTACGGGACGCTGCGCCTCCTGGAGCTGCCGCGCTCCTCCGTGGTGCCCGGCCCGGGCCAGGCGCAGAACCTGTTCAACTCGGACACCGACGTCTCCACGGAGCTGAACCTGCTCCGCCAGGGCGCCTCCGAGGTGATCAACGGCAACCTGCTCACCCTGCCCGCGGGCGGCGGCATGCTCTACGTGCAGCCCGTCTACGTCCAGTCCTCGGGCGACGCCGCGTACCCGACGCTGCGGCGCGTGCTCGTCGGCTTCGGCGAGGAGGTGGGCTTCGCACCGACCCTCGAGGAGGCACTCGACGAGGTCTTCCAGGGCGACTCCGGGGCCCAGACGTCGTCCGGTGCGGGCGTCGACGAGGCGGAGGCCGGGAGCCCGGACGACGCCGGCGAGGACGGGGCCGAGGCCCCGGCCGGCGGCGCCAGCCTCGAGGACGCCCTCAGCGACGCCAACCAGGCGATCCAGGAGTCCGAGGAGGCCCTGCAGGACGGCGACTGGACGTCCTACGGCGAGGCCCAGCAGCGGCTGCAGGACGCCATCGAGCGGGCGCTCGAGGCGGACGGTGTCGTCGCCCCCGAGGCGGAGGGCGCCCTGGCCCCCGAGGAGCCGGCCGAGCAGCCCGCCGAGTAGCCGATTTGCGGGTCCACCCCGCGGCACGTATAGTCATACATGTCGCCGCGGGGTGGAGCAGTTCGGTAGCTCGCTGGGCTCATAACCCAGAGGTCGCAAGTTCAAATCTTGCCCCCGCAACCACGGAAGGCCCCCGGACCGTCACGGTCCGGGGGCCTTCGCCTTGCCCGGAGGACCCCGGGCGGGAATGAGCCCCCACGGCCTCGGCCGTGGGGGCTCTTCCGTGCCCGGGGACGGGACCGGGTCAGACCTCTTCGGAGGAGACGATCCGCTCGGCGTTGCGGGACTTCAGGGCGGCGAGCCGGGCCTCGATCTCCGACTGCTGGCCCAGGGACTCGAGGGACTCGAACTGCGCGTCCAGGGAGGACGCGGCGAGCTCCTGCTGGCCCAGGACACGGGCCTCCTCGCGGCGGATCTTGTCCTCGAAGCGGGAGACCTCGCTCGTCGGGTCGAGCACGTCGAAGGCCTTGAGCGCGTCCTGGACCTGCGACTGCGCGTGCGCGGTCTTCTGCCGGGCGTTGAGCTCGTCCCGCTTGTTGGACAGCTCCTGGAGCTTGCCCCGCATCTTGTTGAGCCCGTCCTTGAGCTTCTCCACGACCTGGGTCTGGGACTGGATCTGCGGCTCGGCGCCGCGCGCCTCCGTCTCGTACTGGATCTGGCGCTGGAGGGCGACCTTGGCGAGGTTGTCGAACTTCTCGGCCTCGGAGGACTTGCCGGCGCCCCGGTACTCCTCGGCCTTGTTCGAGGCCGCGAGGGCCTTGTTGCCCCACTCCTGGGACTCGCGCACGTCCTCCGCGTGGTCCTGCTCGAGCAGGCGCAGGCTGCCGATGGTCTGCGCGACGGCGGCCTCGGCCTCGCGGATGTTCTCGGTGTAGTCGCGCACCATCTGGTCCAGCATGAGCTGGGGGTCCTCGGCGGCGTCGATCATGCCGTTGATGTTGGCCTTCGCGAGCTGGGCGATGCGGCCGAAGATGGACTGCTTGATCATGGTTCCTTCTCTCCTCTGGTGCTTCCCGGGAGGGGCTCCCGGGATGGTGGGTCGGTCAGGGGTCACGGGGCGGACGGGGGTCAGGGGGCGGCGGTGCGCGGTGCCCGTCCGGCAGCGGCGGGGACCGGTCGGCGCGGATCAGAAGCTTCCGCCGATGCCGCCGCCGAAGCCTCCGCCCCCGAACCCGCCGCCGAAGCTGCCGCCGAAGCCTCCGCCGCCACCGCCGAAGCCTCCGCCCCCGCCGCCGTTGAGGATCGAGCCGAGGAGGATGCCGCCGAGCATCGCGCCGCCCAGACCGCTGTTGGAGCGGCCCCGGTGGCCGCCCATCCCCACGGGCGTGCCGAAGCCGCCGTAGGAGAAGGAGTCGACGTCCTGCTGGGCGATGAACTGGGCCTCGCCGGCGAGACGGACGGCCTCGTTGGCGCAGGTCAGCGCCTCGGAGGGGTCCGACTTCCGGGCCTGCTGGGCGGCCTCCAGGTAGCGCTCGGCCTCCGCGAGACGGGTGCGCGCCTCCGGGCCGACACCGCCGCGGCGGGCCCAGATGTACTCGCTCGCCGAGCTCAGCTGGGCCTGCGCGGAGACGAGGGTGTGGGCGAGGGTCTCCCGCGCGGAGCGGTCCCGGTCGTTCTGGGAGCGCACCGACGCGAGCCCCTTGTCGAGCTCGTCCTTGGCCACGGCCAGGCGCCGGCTCAGGCCGAGCGGGTCGATCCGGCCCGCGCCCATCTGCTCCTCGACGGTGCGCAGGACGGCGCCGACGCCGGCGACGGCCCCGGCGAGCTCCGGGTTGGAGCCGCGCCGGACGAGGGCGTCCGCCTCGGCGACGTCCCGCTGGGCGATGGTCACGGCGTCCTTGAGGGACTCCTCGGCGTGGGCGAGCTCGGTGGCCGCGTGCTCCACGGCGTCGAGCAGGCCCCCGGCCTGCCCCACGCCCTCCTCGGCGGCGCGGATGTCCAGCACGGCGTCGCTCGTGCGCCCGGCGGCGAGGTCGGTGCGGGCCTCCTCCACGGCAGTGTCCACGAAGTCGAGCCGGTCCCGGGCCTGGTCGATGTTGTCCTTGACGGGGGCGAGCGCCGTGTCGTTGTAGCGGGCGGTGAGCTCCCGCAGCCGGGCGTCGGCCGTGCCGAAGCGGGGGCGCACGGCCGCGGCCTGGCGCCGCACGTCCTCGAGGGCCTGCGGGGCGCGGGACTCCAGCCGGCGCAGCGAGCTGAACGCCTCCTGGTGCTCCTGGAGCGGGCGCTGGGCGTCCTGGGAGCGGGCGATGATCTCGCCGAGCCAGGCCCGCTGCTGCTCCTCGGTGTCGGGGATGTGGTCCTCGAGCTGCTGCTGGAGGGCGAAGGAGGCCTGCATGTGCTTCTTGGCGTCCTGGACGGCGCGGCGGAACGGCTCGACCTGCTCGTCCCCGTACTGCAGCTGGGCGAAGGCCAGCTCCTGCTCGGAGTGCTGGATGGCGTTGTCGGTGGACACCAGCAGCTCCCCGGCCCGCTTGCGCAGCTCCGGCACAGGGACCTCCTGGTAGGGGCCGCCGGGACCATGCGGAGCGCCTCGGCCGCCGGGCCCGCGCTGCGGGGCGGACCCCTGCTGCCGGCGCTTCTTGTTGCGGGAGGCCATGCCGTAGACGGCGAGCCCGCCGAGGCCGAGCGCCCCGAGACCGAGCAGGCCGAAGCCCGCGCCGCCCCCGTCCGAGCTCTCCCCGGTCCCGGCGGGGGCGCCGGAGAGCTCGGTCTCGATGCCCTCGACGGCCCCCGCGACCGCGCCGTCCCAGTCGTCGGCCGCGAGCGCCGGGGTGATGAACTGCCGGTTGATGCGCTCCTGCTGCTCGGTGCTGAGGGGCCCCGTGGAGTACGCGGAGAAGCGCTGCTGCCGGTCCTCCGTGGCGACGACCAGCACCGCGTCCGAGCTGCCGAGCCCGTTGAGCTCGGCGAACTCCTGCAGCCACTCGTCGGGATCCGAGGGGTCGGTGAAGGAGTCGACGAACACGGCGGTGAGGGTGATCCCCTCCTGGGTGGCGAGCTCGCGCACGTTCGCGGCCAGCGCGGAGGGATCCTCCAGCACCCCGGACTCGTCGACGATCCGCTCGCCCGGGGGCACGTCGACGGGCGGCTGGGCGAGAGCCGCTCCCGCGGGTGCGAACAGGGCGAGCGTCAGGCCGCAGCCGGCGGCGGTCCGGCGGGCAATGGGGCGCCAGTGCATGATCTCCCTCACGTGGTCGGTGCTCCCGATTCTAGGGCGAGGGCGTCACGGCGTGGCGATCGGCGCCGGACCTACGCGCAGGGCGAAACCACAAGGCGGCTGATGACCTGCGGGCGGGCCCCGGTAGTGCCCGGCCGCCGTCCGGGCGGCGCCCGGGGAACGGCCAGGGCTCTCAGCGTCGTCTCAGTGCGGACGTGGATACTTGGGGACAGAGCCGCCCGTGCCACCCCGGCCGCACCGGGGCCCGCCGGGCCCGTCCGTTTCCAGGAGGAGACCCTCATGTCCGAGCCCCGCGACCCGCGGTACGGTGCCGATCCGCAGCTCACGCAACCCCTCCCGCCGGTCTACGGCCGTCCGGCCCACGACCCGTGGGCGTCCGGCGCCGAGCAGGACGCGCGCGCCGGCCACGGGGCACCGCAGGCCGGCGGCCAGGACGCGGGCCCCTACGCCGGGGCGTGGCAGGGCGCCGGGGACCCCGCCGCCCGGCGCCCGTGGGGGAGCGGCGCCGGGAGCGGCACCGGGGGTCGCCGGGAGCGGCGGCGCTTCTCGGGGGGATCGCTCGTGACGGGCATGGTCCTGGCCGCACTGGTCGGGGCGGGGGCGGCCGTCGGGACGGACGCCCTGCTGGACGGCGGCGGCGCGGCACCGGCGGCGGGCGGGTCGACGTCCAGCTCGGTCATCGTCAACGACCAGGACGAGGTGAACGCGGTCACCGCGGCGGCCGTGAAGGCGTCCCCGTCCGTGGTGACGATCTCCGCGTCCGGCGGCGGCCAGAACGGCTCCGGCTCCGGGGTGATCATCGACGACGAGGGCCACATCCTCACCAACACGCACGTGGTGACCCTCGACGGGACCACGAGCAGCCCCTCCCTCGAGGTGCAGCTCGACGACGGCAGGGTGCTGCCGGCCGAGGTGGTCGGCACCGACCCGCTGTCCGACCTCGCGGTGCTCAAGGTCGACGCCCAGGGGCTGACGCCGGCGACCCTGGGCTCCCTGGACGACGTCAACGTGGGCGACACGGCCATCGCGATCGGCGCGCCGCTGGGCCTCGCGGGCACGGTGACCGACGGGATCGTCTCCACCCTCAACCGGACCATCACGGTGGCCTCCTCCGCCGCGCCGTCCACGCCGTCGGAGGGCGATGGCGAGGGCCAGGAGCAGGGCGGCGGCAACGACTTCTTCTTCAACTTCCCCGACGAGGACGGCGGCTCCGGCGGCCGCTCGCAGGGCTCCTCGCCGTCGGTGTTCCTCAACGTGATCCAGACCGACGCGGCCATCAACCCCGGCAACTCCGGCGGGCCGCTGATCGACACGGACGGCGAGGTGATCGGGATCAACGTGGCCATCGCCTCGGCCGGTTCCGGCACGGAGGCCGGCAACATCGGCGTGGGCTTCTCGATCCCCGTCGACACCGCGCAGCGGGTGGCCGTGGAGATCATCAACAACGGCCGGGCCACGCACGGCTACCTCGGCACGAGCGTGAGCGCCGCCCCGGGCGCGGACGGCCGGAGCCGGGCCTTCTCCGACGGCGCCGCGGTGGAGGAGGTCGTGCCCGGCTCGCCGGCCGACGAGGCCGGACTGGAGGTGGGCGACGTGATCACGGAGTTCGACGGCCACCGCATCCAGGACGCGAGCTCCCTGACGGCGGCCGTGCGCGAGCTGCCCGCCGGCGGGACCGGGACGATGACGTTCGTGCGGGACGGCGAGGAGCGCACCGCGGACGTGACGGTCGGCGACGCCGAGGAGCAGCAGTGAGCGGTGGGCCCCGGCGGGCGGCCGGTCGCCGGGGCCCGCGCCGGGGCTAGCTCCCCGCGCCCGCGAAGCCCAGCTGGCGCCAGGCCTCGTAGACGGCGATGGACGCCGAGTTCGCGAGGTTCAGCGACCGCCGGGCCGGCAGCATGGGGATGCGGACCCGCGCGGTGACGTGCGGGTCCGCCTTCACCGCGGCAGGCAGGCCCACCGACTCGGGCCCGAACAGCAGCACGTCCCCGGGGCGGTAGGCGACGTCCGTGTGCGAGACCTCGCCGTCGGTGGTGAACGCCCAGACCCGTTCCGGGGCCAGGGCGGCCCAGGCCGCGTCCAGGTCCGGGTGGACGGTCAGCACCGCGAGGTCGTGGTAGTCGAGGCCGGCCCGGCGCAGGTGCGCGGAGCCGAAGTCGAAGCCCAGCGGCTCCACGAGGTGCAGCTCGGCCCCGGTGACCGCGGCGAGGCGGATCGCGTTGCCGGTGTTGCCCGGGATCTCGGGGGTGTGGAAGAGGATGCGGAGCATGACCGCCAGTCTACGGACGCCGGTCGCACGCCCGGGCCGGGGCCCTAGACTGGCGTCCGTGCCGCACGAGTCCGTCTACCTCGACCACGCCGCCACTGCGCCCCTCCGGCCCTCCGCGCTCGCCGCGGTCGCCGAGCAGCTGGCCCGCGGCGGCAACCCGTCCTCGCTGCACCGCCCCGGCCGCGCGGCGCGCGCCGTCGTCGAGCAGGCCCGCGAGGACGTCGCCGCGGCCCTGGGCGCGGAGCCCATCGAGGTGGTCTTCACCTCCGGGGGCACCGAGGCCGACAACTTGGCCGTCCAGGGCCTGTACCGGCACCGGCGCGAGCAGGACCCCGGCCGCCGCCGCGTCCTCGTCTCCGCGGTGGAGCACGCCGCGGTGTCCGACACCGTCGAGTGGCTGGCCGCCCACGAGGGCGCCGAGGCCGTCTGGCTGCCCGTCGACGCGGCCGGCCGCGTGGACCCGGCCGCGGTGCGGGAGGAACTGGCCCGCGACCCGGGCGCCACCGCGCTGCTGGCCGTCATGTGGGCCAACAACGAGGTGGGCACCGTCCAGCCCGTCGCGGAGATCGCCGCCCTCGCGGAGGAGTTCGGGGTCCCCTTCCACTGCGACGCCGTGCAGGCCTTCGGCGCGCTGCCCGTCGACGCGCACCTGCCCGGGCTCACCACGCTGGCCGTCTCGGCCCACAAGGTGGGCGGACCGGTGGGCGCCGGGGCCCTCGTAGCCGGGCGCACGGTGGGGCTGGCGCCCGTCCAGCACGGGGGCGGGCAGGAGCGCACGGTGCGCTCCGGCACCCTCGACGCCGCCGCGCTTGCCGGCTTCGGGGTGGCGGCCCGCGAGGCCGCCACGGAGCGGGAGACCGAGGCGGAGCGGCTCGCGGGCCTGCGCGACCGGCTGGTGGAGGGCGTGCGCCGGATCGTGCCGGACGCCGTGCTGCGCGGACCGGAGGACCGGGAGCACACGGGCGCCCGGCTGCCCGGCAACGCCCACTTCACCTTCCCCGGGTGCGAGGGCGACTCCCTGCTGTTCCTGCTGGACGGCGCCGGGATCGCCTCCTCCACGGGCTCGGCCTGCCACGCCGGGGTGCCCCGCGCGTCCTCCGTGCTGCTGGCCATGGGCCTGGAGGAGGCCACCGCGCGCGGTGCGCAGCGCTTCAGCCTGGGCCGCACGAGCACCGGCGCCGACGTCGACGCTTTGCTCGCCGCGCTGCCCGAGGTCCACCGGCGGGCGCTGCGCGCCGGGCTCTCCGGCGCGGCGCCCGTCTGAGCCCGCGCCGGTCCGATCCCGCGCCGGTCCGATCCCGCACCGGCGGGGCCCGCGGGACCCGCCCCGCCGCGGCCGGGGAATACCGGCCGGCCGCGCCCCGTTGACGACACGGACCACGACCCCGACCCCTGGAGACGATCTCACCGTGCGAGTACTGGCAGCCATGAGCGGTGGCGTCGACTCGGCCGTGGCGGCGGCCCGCGCCGTCGACGCCGGCCACGACGTGACGGGCGTGCACCTGGCCCTCTCGCGCACGCCCGGCACCCTGCGCACCGGGTCCCGGGGCTGCTGCACGATCGAGGACTCCCGGGACGCCTGGCGCGCCGCCGACGTCCTGGGCATCCCGTACTACGTGTGGGACTTCTCCGAGCGCTTCCAGGCCGACGTCGTCGACGACTTCGTCGCGGAGTACGCGGCCGGACGCACGCCCAACCCGTGCCTGCGGTGCAACGAGAAGATCAAGTTCGCCGCCCTGCTCGAGAAGGCCCTCGCCCTGGGCTTCGACGCCGTGTGCACGGGGCACTACGCCAAGGTGGTCGAGGACCCCGCCGGCGGCCGGGAGCTGCACCGCGCGGCGGACTGGGCGAAGGACCAGTCCTACGTCCTCGGCGTCCTCACGACCGAGCAGCTCGAGCACGTGCTGCTCCCGCTGGCCGACACCCCGTCCAAGGCCGAGGTGCGGGCCGAGGCCGCCCGCCGCGGGCTGTCCGTGGCGAGCAAGCCCGACTCCCACGACATCTGCTTCATCCCCGACGGCGACACCCGCGGCTGGCTCGCGGAGCGCATCGAGATGACCGAGGGCGAGATCAAGGACGTCGAGGGAAACGTGGTTGGCACCCACCCCGGCGCCAACGCGTTCACGGTGGGCCAGCGCAAGGGCCTGCGCATCGGCACCCCGGCCCCCGACGGCAAGCCGCGCTTCGTCCTGGAGATCCGGCCGCGGACCAACGAGGTCGTCGTGGGCCCGCAGGCGATGCTGGCGGTCGACGAGCTGCGCGGGATCCGCCCCTCCTGGGCCGGGGCGCCCGTGCCCGAGGCGGCGCCGCTCCTGCGGCCCGGTGCCGCGGCCGGGGCGGCGTCGGCCCCGTTCCCCGTCCTCGCCCAGGTCCGGGCGCACGGGGACCCCGTCCCCGCCCGGGCCCACCTCGAGCTCGTCGAGGGGGACGACGGTCCGCTGCCCGAGCTCGTGGTCCGGCTCGAGGAGCCGATGCGCGGCGTGGCCCCCGGACAGTCGGTCGTGCTCTACCAGGGCACCCGGGTCCTCGGCCAGGCCACGGTCGACCGCGCCCACTCGCTGGCCCGCCCCGACGTCCCGGGTGGTGCGGGCCGGCCCGATCCCGCCCGATAGACTGGCGGCCATGACCGCACCGCACCCCCACGCCTCCGCCGACGTCCGGGCCCACCAGGACTTCGACGCCACCGCGTCCTCGCTCCAGGAGCAGGCCGACCCCCGCGTGCTCGCCGAGCTGCAGTCCATCCGCGGCACCATCGACAACATCGACGCGGCCCTGGTGCACCTGCTCGCCGAGCGGTTCAAGGCGACCCAGCGCGTCGGCGTCCTCAAGGCGACCCACGGCCTGCCCGCCGGCGACCCGGAGCGCGAGGCCGCCCAGATCGGCCGCCTCCGGGCGCTCGCGGCCTCCGCACAGCTCGACCCCGAGTTCGCGGAGAAGTTCCTGAACTTCATCATCAGCGAGGTCATCCGCCACCACGTGGCCCTCTCCGAGGACCACCGGCGGCAGGACGACGACCGCCAGTGACCCGCAGCGCCCCGCCCGGCCCCCGGCGCACCGACCCCGACGTCCCCGGCGTCGTGGGCACGGCCCTCGGCGCGATGCCGGGCACGGACGTCGTCGAGTCCGTCACGCTGCTGCGCGGCGAGCTCGGGGCCCCGCACATCTCGTTCCTGCCCGTCCTGCCCGCCCGCGGTGCGGCCGCCGACCCCGTGGCCCGCACCGCCGCGGTGCTCGACGACCTGTACGCGGACCGGCAGCCCCACGGGCTGCGCGTCTCCGGGGTGCCCGGCAAGGACTCCCGGTCCGCCCGGGCGCTGCTGGCCGGTGACGTCAACGTGCTCGCCGACGTGATCGGCGCCGAGAGCGGCCCCGACGACGCCCCGGTCAAGACCCAGCTCGTCGGCCCGCTCAGCCTGGCCGCCCGGCTCCACCTGCACGCGGGGGAGCGGGCGCTCAAGGACCACGGCGCCCGCCGCGACATCGCGGACTCCCTGGCCTCCGGCGTCCTCGAGCACGTCCGGGCGGTGCGCGCCGCGGCCCCCGGACGGGACGTCCTCGTCCAGCTGGACGAGCCCGAGCTCGCCCGGGTGCTCGCGGGCGGCCTGCCCACGGTGAGCGGCTACCGGACCCTGCGCGCGGTCCCCGCCGCGGAGGCACGGCACTCGCTCACCGCCGTCGTCGAGGCCTGCCGGTCGGCCGGCGCCGCCGGCGTCGCCCTGCGGCTGCCGCCCGGGGTCGATCCCCGGCTCGCCCGGGAGACCGGCGCGGACGCCGTGCAGGTCCCGGCCCCCGCCGGCACCGTCCACGACTGGGAGCCGCTCGCCGCGCTCGTCGAGGACGGCATGCAGCTGTGGCTGGGTCTCGTCCCCGCGGCCGGCGGCACGGCCCGCGCCCTCGCCGCGGACGTGTGGTCCGTGTGGCGGGACCTCGGGCTGCCCGCCGCCGCCCTCGACCGGGTCCGGATCACACCGCGCGAGGAGCTCGACGCCCTGGGCCCAGCCGAGCTGCGCGAGGTCCTCGCGCGGGTCACCGGAACCGCCTCCGCGCTGGCCCGGACGGCCGCCGACGCGTGAGCACGTCCCACCCGGTGGACCGACACACTACGCGCCGAGGTGCGGGGCGGGCCGCAATCGGCCACAATGCAGGTGGACCCCGGTCCACCACGACGCCCAGGACACCCTGGCCACGACGCCCCGGACGCCCCGGGCCACGGCGGCCCCCGCCCCGGCGGGCCCGCCCCACACCACCGGAGAGGCGATGAACGCGCGAATACTGGTCGTCGACGACGACGCCGCCCTGTCGGAGATGATCGGGATCGTCCTGACCGCGGAGGGCTTCGAGCCCGTCTTCTGCTACGACGGTGCTACCGCCGTGGACACCTTCCGGGCCGTACGCCCGGACCTGCTGCTGCTCGACCTCATGCTCCCGGGCAAGGACGGCATCCAGGTCTGCCGCGAGATCCGCACGATCTCCGACGTCCCGGTCGTCATGCTCACCGCCAAGTCGGACACCGTCGACGTGGTCCGCGGCCTGGAGGCCGGGGCCGACGACTACGTGCCCAAGCCCTTCAAGCCTGCCGAGCTCGTGGCCCGGGTCAAGGCCCGGCTGCGCCCCGTGGAGCGCGCCAACTCGCAGGAGCTGCGGATCGGCGACCTCACCATCGACGTGAGCGGGCACAGCGTGCACCGCGGGGACCACGAGATCGGTCTCACCCCGCTCGAGTTCGACCTGCTCACCGCCCTGGCGCGCGCACCGCACCAGGTGTTCTCGCGCGAGATGCTGCTCCGCGACGTCTGGGGCTACCAGCACGCCGCCGACACGCGGCTCGTCAACGTCCACGTGCAGCGGCTGCGCTCCAAGATCGAGCGGGACCCGGAGAGCCCCGAGATCGTGGTCACCGTGCGCGGAGTCGGCTACAAGGCGGGCACGTCCGCCCGATGACCCCGTCGGACGCCGCCGTCTCCTTCCGGCGCCGCGGGCCGGCCGGTGCCGCGACCCGGCGGCTGCGGCTGGGGCGGCTCCTGCTGGCCCGCCGATGGCGGCAGTCCCTGCAGTTCCGGGCCATCGCCGTGTCCCTCTCCCTGACCGCGCTGGCCTTCTTCGTCACGGGCAGCTTCCTCTCCCACCAGATCGCGGACCGGCTGTTCTCGGAACGGCTGGACCAGGTCCTCGCCTCGGCCACCGCGGACTTCGA
Organism: Kocuria sp. CPCC 205263; assembly: GCF_040981075.1. Classification (NCBI taxonomy): domain Bacteria; kingdom Bacillati; phylum Actinomycetota; class Actinomycetes; order Micrococcales; family Micrococcaceae; genus Kocuria; species Kocuria sp. CPCC 205263. The sequence goes on from NZ_JAVKPV010000005.1 coordinate 148,743, forward strand.
GCAGGTGCAGGCCAGCTTCGACGCCTCGGACGCCTCCGACCGCGACGAGCTGCAGGCGCTCGTGGCCTCGACCCTCGGCTCGCTCTCGGTCGACGGCGCGGAGACGGAGCGCTGGATCCTGCTCCCGATGGACTTCACGAGCGGGCAGACCCTCATCCCGGCGCAGAGCCAGAGCCCCTGGATGACCTCGAGCACCGTGCCGCCGGAGCTGCAAGAGCGGCTCGCGGAGCAGGACGGGGTGTTCTGGCAGCCCGCCTCGGTCCGGGTCACGGAGAACGGGGAGGAGGCCCCCGTCATCGTCGTCGGCACGGTGGTGGACCTCTACCAAAACAGCCGCTACGGGCTCTACCTCGTCTACGACTTCTCCGAGCCGCAGCGCACCCTCGACGCGATGCACGCGGTGCTGCTGCTGTCGGTGGTCGTCCTGCTGCTGCTCGTGGGCGCGATCGTCTGGTACGTCACCCGCGAAGTGGTCCGCCCCGTGTCCAGCACCGCCCGCGTGGCCGAGCAGCTCGCGGACGGCGACCTGGGCGTGCGGATGCCCGTCAGCGGCTCGCACGAGGTCGCCCGTCTCGCCCGGTCCTTCAACCGCATGGCGGACAGCCTGCAGGACCAGATCACCCAGCTCGAGCAGCTCTCCTCGATGCAGCAGACCTTCGTCTCGGATGTCTCCCACGAGCTCCGCACCCCGCTGACCACGGTGCGGATGGCGGCCGAGGTGCTCTTCAACGCCCGCGAGGACTTCGACCCCGTCAACCGGCGCTCCGCCGAGCTGCTCTACCACCAGGTGGACCGCTTCGACGCCCTGCTGGCCGACCTGCTGGAGATCTCCCGCTTCGACGCGGGGGCGGCGCGGCTCGAGGTGGCCAGCGTCGAGCTGTTCTCGGTCGTGCACGACGTCGTGGAGGCCGCCGCCCCGCTCGCCGTCTCGTCCGGCTCCACGGTGCGGGTGCGCTCGGAGCTGTCCCGCTGCACCGTCCAGGGCGACCAGCGGCGGATCGAGCGGATCCTGCGCAACCTCGTGGTCAACGCCCTCGAGCACGGGGAGGGCCGGCCCATCGACATCGTGGTGGGGGCCTCCGAGGTGGCCGCGGCGGTGGCGGTGCGCGACCACGGCATCGGGATGACCGAGGAGGAGGCCGCAAAGGCGTTCAACCGCTTCTGGCGCGCTGACCCGGCCCGGGCCCGCACGACCGGCGGGACGGGGCTGGGCCTCGCGATCGCCACCGAGGACACGCGGCTGCACGGCGGGCGGCTCGACGTCTGGGGCGCCCCGGGAGAGGGCGCGTGCTTCCGGCTCACCCTGCCCCGGACCCGCGGACGGCGGCTCGTGCCCGACGACGAGAGCCCGCTCGGGCTGCCGCCCGACGCCGACGCGTACCCGGAGACCGCGGTGGTGACGAGGACGGGGACCCTGGCCCTGGCCTCCGCGGCCGCGGCGGAGCCGGCGCCCCCCGCCGCGGCCCAGCCGACCGACGTCGAGGAGGACCGGCCATGAGCAGGACCCGGCGGCCGACCCGCACGGCAGCACTGGCCCTGGCCGCGGCCGTGGCGCTCGGCGGCTGCGGAGCCATTCCCCGGACGGGACCCGTGCACCGGCACGCGGAGCCCACCCGGTCCGCGGTCCAGCCGAGCTACGACGTCGAGCCGGCCGGCCCCCGCGAGGGCGCGACGCCGGAGCAGATCGTGCGGGGCTTCCTCGCGGCCGGGACCGGCGTGGCCGACGACTACTCCGTGGCCCGCGAGTACCTCACCCCCGAGCTCGCGGGCACCTGGCACCCCGACGCGCGCACCCTCGTGCACCGGGGCGACGCCGCGCCCGTGCCCCGGCTCGAGGACAACGAGTACCGGGTGAACCTCGAGGTGGACAGCGTGGTGGACGGCAGCGGCGTGATCGAGCGCAAGCCGGCGGGCGCCACCGAGGTGCTCGACTTCGACGTGGTCCAGGTGGACGGCCAGTGGCGGATCTCCGACGCCCCCGACGCCACGGCGCTCACCCCGGCCGACTTCGAGGACATCTTCGAGCCCCACCACCTCTACTTCGCGGACGAGGACCTGTCCAACGTGGTGGTCGACCCCCGGTGGTTCCCGGACCGGGTGCCCGTCTCGACGTCGATCGTGCGGGCCCTGCTCGGCGGCCCGGCGCCCTACCTCCGGGGGGCCGTGACCTCGGCGTTCCCGCCGGGCACCACGCTCGCCCGCTCGGCGGTGCCCGTGCGGGACGGCACCGCCACGGTGGAGCTCAGTGTGCCCGAGTTCGACCCCGCGAACATCGAGATCAACCGCCGGATGCACGACCAGCTCGCGCTGAGCCTCCGGTCGCTGACCGCGGTGAACGACGTGGAGCTGCTCGTCGAGGGGGCGCCCGTGGAGCTGGGCGCGGGGTGGACGGACGCCGCGCCCGTCCAGGACGTCACCGTCCCGTCCCGTCAGGTGGGGCTGCGCGAGGGCGACCTCGTGTTCTACCAGGGCGGCCAGACCGAGAACGTGGACGGGATCCCGCCGCTGGACGGCCACCACCCGTCCAGCCCCGCGATGGACGCCGCCGCCGAGCACTTCGCGTTCGTGGACACGGGCACCGGCTCGCTCGTGACCGTGGCCCGGGAGGAGGAGCCCGTCGAGCAGTTCAGCGGGACCGGCCTGACCCGACCGAGCTTCGACGAGCACGGGTGGGTGTGGACCGGGGACTCCGCCGGGACCGTCCGGGCAGTGCGCGCCGTCCCGGGCGCCGGGGACCCGGTCCGCGTCGAGGCCTCGTGGCTCGCCGCGCGGACCGTGACCTCCCTGCGGGTCTCGCGCGGGGGCACCCGGGCGCTCGTCGTCACCGAGGACGAAGGGGTCTCCCAGATCTGGCTGACCGGTGTGGTGCGCGAGCCCGACGGCACGCCCCGCCGGCTCAACGAGCCGTTCCGGGTGGCCGCGGACGTCGACGCGGACGCGGCCCTGTGGCTCAGCGACCGCGAGTTCGTCGCGGCCCCGCTCGGCGGCACAGGCTCCGTCCGGCCCCGCATCTACGACGTGTCCGGGCGCTTCCGCGAGCTGCCCGGTATCGAGGGCCTCACCGGGCTCAGCGGGGGCAACGGCACGTCCTCCGTCTACGCCGTGGCCGGCGGCACGCTGCACATGCTCACCGGCAACGCCTGGGCGCCGCAGAGCGAGGACGTCCTGGACACGGCGTTCGCCGGCTGACGGCCCGCCGGGCCCGACCGCGGTCCACAGCCCGGGCCGTCCGGATCGTCGGCCGCACCCCGGCCGGGCCGTCCGGCACGGGCCAGGATGGCCGCATGCCCGCGACCCCGCCCACCGCCCGCGCCCTCGACCGGGCGGCCGCCCGCGCCCTCGACCGGCTGGCCGAGGCCGCCGAGGTGCTCCTGCCCGTGGAGTGCGCCGTGTGCCGCGCCCCGGGCACCGCGCTGTGCCGTGCCTGCCGCCTGCTGCTGCGCCGGTCCTGCGCCCGCCCCTTCGAGGCGTCCTCGGCCGCGCCGCTGCTCGACCCCCCGCTGCCCGTCGTCGCCGCCGGCCGCTACGCCCACGAACTCGCCACCTGTCTGCTCGCGCTCAAGAGCACCGGGCGCACCGACCTGGTCCCCGTGCTCGCCGCCTGCCTGGCCACGGCCCTGCACGCGGCCGCCCCCGGCTGGCCGGCGGGGCCCGTGCTGCTCGTCCCGGTGCCCACCAGCCCCGCGGCCCTGCGGCGGCGCTGGTTCAACCCCGTGCGGCTGCTGCTCGAGGACTGCGCGCGCCGCGGCGCGCTCCCCGCCGGCGCGGTCGTCAGCCGCGGGCTGCGGCACCGGGCGGCCGGGGCCTCGCTGACCGGGCCGGCGCAGAAGCGGCTGGGCACCGCGGGCCGGCGGGCCCGCCCCGCGGGGTCCATGCGGGCCGCCGCGGCCCCCGGCGCCCGGTGCGTCGTCGTCGACGACGTGCTCACCACGGGGGCGACCCTCGGGGAGGCGGCCCGCGCGCTGCGGGCCGGCGGGGCCGAGGTGCTCGGGGCGGTGGTGCTCGCCGCCGTGCGGCCGCCGGCAGTTCCGCTCACCGCTGATTCGGGTCCGGCCCGGCCGGGTGAATATCCCGTGTGATTCAACTAACGTTGAGTCACGGGACGCAACAATCCTCCCGGGTGGGCGGCCCCATCCGCCCACGTCACCCCCGAGATTTGGAGGGCATCATGGAACTGAACGTCATGGGGCGCAACGTCGCCGTACCGGAGCGGTTCAAGGAGTACGCCGCCGAGAAGGTCGTCAAGTTCGAGGAGCTGGGCGAGAAGGTCCAGCGCATTGATGTCAAGGTCACCAAGGACCACGCGCTGCCCGGCCACCAGGGCATGGGAGTGGAGATCACGGTCTCCGGACGCGGCCCCGTCCTGCGGGCCGAGGCGCGCGGCGACGACAAGTTCGCCGCCTTCGACGAGGCCTACAGCAAGCTCCTCGAGCGCCTTCGCCGGGCCCGCGACCGCCGCAAGGTGCACCGCGGCGCCCACCGTCCCACGGCCGTTCACGAGGCCACCGGCGCCCTGCCCGTGGTCCCCAGTTCCGGACCCATCTACACCACCGCCGCGGAGCTCGCGACCGCCGAGCAGGAGGCGTTCGACCAGAGCGTGAGCCTCACCGACGCGGTCACCCCCGTCGAGATCCGGCGCAAGCGGTTCCCGGCCTCCGAGCTGAGCGTCGACGAGGCCGTCGACCACATGGAGCTCGTCGGCCACGACTTCTACCTCTTCGTCGACAAGGAGACCGGCGAGCCCTCCGCGGTCTACCGCCGCAAGGGCTGGAGCTACGGCGTCATCAGCCTCAGCGAGAACGGCGAGGAGTCCGAGGAGAGCGTCCGGGCCTACCAGCCCGAGCCCGCCGGCTGACCGCACCCCCGTGTCGGCGGGCCAGTCCGGCTGGGTGCCGGCCGGGTCCCGCCCCGGAAGAGCCCGGTGGTCGCGGCCACCGGGCTCGTCCGCGCCCGGAGACCGGCACCGGCTCCCGTAGACTGGAGCGGGTGCCGGACACCCCCCCATCAGTCCCAGCACGGCAGTCGAACACGAGGAGCGTGTGCACGTGGCGTCATTCCTGGAGAAAGTCCTCAGGACCGGAGACAAGAAGGTCCTGACAAGGCTGCGGTCCTACACGACCGCCATCAACAGCCTCGAGGACGGCTTCCGGGAGCTCAGCGACGCAGAGCTGCGCGCCGAGACGGACGCGTTCCGCGCCCGGGTCGCCGACGGCGAGTCCCTGGACCGGCTGCTGCCCGAAGCCTTCGCCGTGGTCCGGGAGGCCGCGTCCCGCACCCTGGGCCAGCGCCACTACGACGTCCAGCTCATGGGCGGCGCCGCCCTGCACCTCGGGAACATCGCCGAGATGAAGACCGGCGAGGGCAAGACCCTCGTGGCGACGGCCCCCGCCTACCTCAACGCCCTCTCCGGCAAGGGCGTCCACGTCGTCACCGTGAACGACTACCTGGCCGAGTACCAGGCCAACCTCATGGGGCGCGTCTACCGGTTCCTGGGCATGGAGACCGGCGTGGTGCTGGCCAACCAGGACCCGGCGACCCGCCGCCAGCAGTACGTCGCCGACATCACGTACGGGACGAACAACGAGTTCGGCTTCGACTACCTCCGCGACAACATGGCGTGGAGCCCCGACGAGCTCGTGCAGCGCGGCCACAGCTTCGCGATCGTCGACGAGGTGGACTCCATCCTCATCGACGAGGCCCGCACCCCGCTCATCATCTCCGGGCCCGCCTCCGGCGAGGCCAACCGGTGGTACACCGAGTTCGGCCGCCTCGTGCAGCGGCTCGACGCTGGCACCGACTACGAGGTGGACGAGAAGAAGCGCACCGTCGGCGTGCTCGAGTCCGGGATCGAGAAGGTCGAGGACTGGCTCGGCATCGACAACCTCTACGAGGCCCAGAACACCCCGCTCATCGGCTTCCTCAACAACGCCATCAAGGCCAAGGAGCTCTTCCGCGCCAACAAGGACTACGTGGTGCTCAAGGGCGAGGTCATGATCGTCGACGAGCACACCGGGCGCATCCTCGCCGGGCGCCGCTACAACGAGGGCATGCACCAGGCCATCGAGGCGAAGGAGGGGGTCGAGATCAAGGCGGAGAACCAGACCCTCGCCACGGTCACCCTGCAGAACTACTTCCGCCTCTACGAGAAGCTCGCGGGCATGACCGGCACCGCCGAGACCGAGGCCGCGGAGTTCATGAACACCTACGGGCTGGGCGTCGTGTCCATCGAGACGCACCGCCCCCTCGTCCGCATCGACCGCCCCGACCTCGTCTACAAGAACGAGGTCGCGAAGTTCGCCGCGGTGGTCAAGGACATCGAGGAGCGGCACGCGAAGGGCCAGCCGGTTCTCGTGGGCACCGTGTCGGTCGAGAAGAGCGAGTACCTCTCCAAGCTGCTCGCCCAGCGCGGTGTCCGCCACGAGGTTCTCAACGCGAAGAACCACGCCCGGGAGGCGGCGATCGTCGCGCAGGCCGGCCGCAAGGGCGCGGTGACCGTGGCCACCAACATGGCCGGCCGCGGCACCGACATCATGCTCGGCGGCAACGCCGAGTTCAACGCCGTGGACCGGATGCGGGAGAAGGGCCTGGACCCGCAGCGGGACGCGGAGGAGTACGAGCGCGTGTGGCCGGACGTGGTGGCCGGCTGCGAGGAGGAGACCCGCGCCGAACACCAGGAGGTGGTCGACGTCGGAGGTCTCTACGTCCTGGGCACCGAGCGCCACGAGTCGCGGCGCATCGACAACCAGCTGCGCGGGCGCTCCGGGCGGCAGGGGGACCCGGGCGAGTCCCGCTTCTACCTCTCCCTCGCGGACGACCTCATGAGGCTGTTCAACGCCGGTGCCGCCCAGCGGCTCATGGCGGGGGCGCCGGACGACACCGCGCTCGAGCACAAGATCGTCTCCCGCGCCATCGCCTCCGCGCAGAGCCAGGTCGAGGGGCGCAACGCCGAGCAGCGCAAGAACGTCCTCAAGTACGACGACGTCCTCAACCGCCAGCGCGAGGCGGTCTACCGCGACCGCCGCCGGGTCCTCGAGGGCGACGACCTCCAGGAGCAGATCGTCCAGTTCGTCGACGAGGTGGTCACCTCCACGGTCCAGGACCGCACGGCGGTCGGCCACCCCGAGGACTGGGACCTCGACGGCCTGTGGGAGTCCCTGCGCACCATCTACCCCGTGACCCTGTCGGTCGACGAGGTCGTGGAGGAGGCCGGGGGCCGCACGCGGCTCACGGCGGAGTTCCTGCGCGAGCAGATCCTCTCGGACGCCCGCCTCGTCTACGACCAGCGGGAGGAGGAGGTGGGTGCGGAGGCCATGCGCAACCTGGAGCGGCGCGTGCTGCTGTCGGTCATCGGGCGCAAGTGGCCCGAGCACCTCTACGAGATGGACTACCTTAAGGAGGGCATCGGCCTGCGGGCGATGGCCCAGCGCGACCCGCTCGTCGAGTACCAGCGCGAGGGCTACGCGATGTTCCAGGAGATGATGGGCGCGATCCGCGAGGAGACGGTCTCGACCCTGTACCGGATGGAGATCCGCCGCCAGCGCGTGGGCGCCGACGGCGGACCCGTCGACCTGCAGATCCCTCGCCAGCCCAGCTTCCTGCAGTACACCGCGCCCGCCGAGACCGGCGGCACGCAGACCCGCACGGAGCCCACCACGGCGGGCCGCGGCGAGGACGACGCGGACGCCGCCGCGGCCTCCGCCAACCGGGCCGGGCGCCGGGCCCGCGCCCGGGCCGCCAGCGCCGAGTCCGCGGAGGGCTGAGCCCGCCGAGGACCGGGTCCGCCGGGGGCTCAGTCCGCCTGGGTCGAATGCGCAGGGGCGGGAAGGCGGGGTCAGCCGACCTCGAGCTGCGTCACGCTCCAGCCCCGCCCCAGCCGCTCCACCCGCATGGCCACGGCCCGGCTGCGCCTCGGCTCGACCACCACCAGGGCCACCTCGTAGACCCCGCGGTCCACCCGGCAGACCCGGCACCTGCGCACGTGGGGATTCCGGTGCAGCTCCTGCAGCGCGGCCTTGCCCTCGAACTGCTCCTGGAGCAGCCGGAGCATGTCGGCGCGCTGCTGGAAGCGCTCCACGATCTCCGGGGTGGTCCAGCGGCCCAGCTGTGCCGCCGGCCGACTCCCGCCCAGCACCTCCACGGCCGCCTGGCCGATGGACCGAGCCAGCGCCGTCACGCGGCCCAGCTCGTCCTCGACGTCGTGGCCCAGCACACGCGTGGCGCCCCACGTGTAGCCGCCGGGGGCCGTGGGCGGCGCCGGGCGCCCCCGGCGGGCGGGGGACCCGGCCGCCGGACGTCCGCGCTCGGGCGCGAGCGGACGGGCAACGGGGTCGGAACCGGCGGTGGGTGCGTTCATGACGGGCCTCCTGGGAACGGTGCTGCGGTGTGTCGATGGTGAGGTGCCGCGGAGCCGGGGCGGGTCAGGGCCCCCCGGCGCCGGGCACGACGAGCCGCTGACCCGGCAGGAGCCGGTGCGGTCCGTCCGGGAGCACCGGCTGGTTCAGCTCGTACCAGCGGGGCCATGCACGGGCGACCTGCTCGTCGGAGGCCTCCGGGCCCAGGTGGGAGGCGGCCAGGGACCACAATGTGTCCCCGCGCACGACCGTGACGGCGCCGTCCACCGTGCGCTCCGCCACCGAGGGGCCGGTCCGCGGGAAGCAGGGATCTGGAGCCGTCGACGGCGCGGGGGCGGACTCCCCGCCCGGGGCGGACTCGCGGTCGGGGCCGGGCCGAGGTCCGGCACCGGGGGCGGGCGCCGGGCCCGGCGCCTCCGGGGCGGGGGTCGTCTCCTCCGCGGCGGGGGTCGTCTCCTGCGCGGACGCCCCGGCGCCCCAGAACGGGGAGGGTGCATCGACGGCGACCGCCGCCGGGGCCGCGAGCAGCTGCAGGCCCAGTGCCGTGGCCGCCGCGCGGCGCAGCAGAGCGGGGGAGCACCGCCCGCAGATCCCGGCCAGGCGCTCCCAGCGGTGGTGACCTGCCAGCACCGCGAGCACCGCCAGGGCGGCGGCGAGGATCCAGGCCGCCACCACGGCGCAGCCGAGCACGGCCGCCGCGAGCCCGATCAGCGTCCCGGTGTCCGGCCCCCCGGCGGTGCGGACGCCGCCCGCACCGGCCAGGGCGGCGCCGCAGGCCGCGGTGGCCGCACCCAGGGCGGGCACCAGGAGCACCGACCACAGCGGAGCGGACGCGGTGCTCGCGGATCCTGGCGTGCTGATCATCTGATCTCCCGGAAAGTGACGTTTCATGTCATTTGACAGCATTTGTTGCTGTTTGACGTCGTGAGACATTGTTAGCACTCGCCGGTGCCCGTGTAAAGGCCTCAGCGGTCCGCGGGGGACATGGCGTTCCTTGACGAGGGCAGGGCGGACGCCTACGTTGAGGCCCTGCGCGACCGGACGGCCCGGGAGCCGGAAGGGGAGGCTCTGCAGTGCGCTGGGAGCAGCTGTTCGCGGACCTGGAGGCGCAGCTGGCCTCCGCGCACCAGCAGGGCGTGGAGGAGGAGGCGGCGGAGCAGGCCCGCGCGGAGTACTCCCGGGTGCGCCTGACCGACCGGCTGCGCCTCCGGCAGGGCGAACCCGTCCGGGTCCTGCTCACCGAGGCCGTGCCGCTCGAGGGCCGGGTGCGCACGGTGGGCTCCGGCTGGGTCGTCCTTGAGGACCGGGGCACCGAGCACCTGGTGCCGCTGGGGTCCGTCCTGTGGTGGGAGTCCCTCGGCCGGGGGTGGGCGCCCGGCGACGACCCGCTGGCCCTACGGCTCGGCCTGGGGCACGCGTTGCGCGCCCTGGCCCGGGCCAGGGCCGGGGTGCGGATCCGGCTCGCCGGCGGTGGACCGCTGGGCGAGCTCGAGGGGACGGTCGATCAGGTAGGCGCGGACTTCTTCGACCTGGCCCTGCACCCCGACGACGACTACCGCAGACGGGGCAGCGTGACCGCGCTGCGCGCCGTGCCGTTCCCCGCGCTGGTCTGCGTCTCCTCGCTCACGGCGGGGTGAGACGGTCGGCGGCGCCGTCCCGGTGGATCAGTCGAGCGCGCCCGAGCGCACCGCCTCCGCAGTCCGCTCGTAGCCGCGGGCGATGTACTCCTCCAGCTTGGCGGTCTCGACGCGCCACTGGCCGCGGCCGCCCACCTGGATGGCGGGCAGCTCCCCGCTGCGCACGAGAGCCCTCGCCTGCGTCGCCGAGATGTTGAGGATCTCGGCGACGTCCGCCAAGGTCAGGAAGCGCTGCTGCGCCATCCTCCGCCTCCTTGCTCGTGGTTGCTCTCCCGTTCCAGTCTGCCACCGAAGAGGCGCAACTGCTCCCCGTCCACATGCGGCGTCGCCACCGCCCGCCTCGGGCGGGCACGGGGGGCCGGGGCGCGCATCCTGTCCCCAGTTGTGCACCGACAGGTTCCCGGGGCACCACGGCCGCGGGCAGAATGTGGGCCACGAGCACGGTCCCCACGGCCGTGCCGGGCAACGAGAGAGGCGGTCGCCGATGAGCGGCACGGTCAGGGGCACGGACGCCCCGTCGGCCCGGTTCCGGAGACCGACCTGGCGGGACCCAAGGCTGCTCACCGGGCTGCTGCTCGTGCTGCTCTCCGTCGCCGGGGTGACCGCCGTGGTCACCGCCACGAACCGCACGGACCCCTACCTGGCGGCCGCCCGGGACATCGAGGTCGGCCAGGACGTGACCGGGGAGGACCTAGTGGCCGTCGACGTCCGGCTGTAGGACGCGGCGGACCTCTACGTCCCGGCGGACGCGGCACCGGGGCCGGGCACGGTCGCGACGCAGCGGATCCCGGCGGGCCAGCTGCTGCCAGGATCCGCGCTGGGCACCGCGGACCGGCTGGGCCGCAAGCCGGTCGCCGTCCCGGTGGACCATCCGCTGCCCCAGGACGCCGGGGCGGGAACGCGCGTGGACGTCTGGGTCGCCGCCCAGAAGCCCTCCGGCCGCGGCCACGAGCCGGCCCGCCTGCTGCTCCCGGCGGCCGAGGTCGCCGCCGTGCAGACGGAGCAGACCGCCCTCGGCGCGGGCCGCGGCACCGTGGTGCACGTCTTGGTCGACGAGGACCCGATGGAGGAGCTCGTGGACGCGCTCGGCAACGACGCCCGCGTCACGCTCGTGTGGAATCTCGCGGGCGGCCGGTGATGGTCCTCCCGGTCATGGCCCTCGGGGTCTCCACCTGGCCCCTCGTCGACGGCATCGAACGGCTGCACGGACCGGTCACGGTGGTCCGCCGCTGCCTCGACCTCACGGAGCTGCTGGCCGCGGCGCGCGCCGGACTCGGCCGGGCCGCCCTCGTGGCGGAGGGCGCCGAGGACCTCACGGCGAGCCTGCTCGAGCAGATCCGGCTCGGCGGCGCGGCGCTGCTGGTGCTGGAGGGCCACGACCACCGCCGCCTCGCCGGTCTCGGCGCCGTGGTCGTCCCGGAGCGAGCAGCCCCCGAGGACGCCGCCCGCCTCGTCGAGGAGGCCGTCGCCGCCGTGTCGGGCGCATGGAGCGCGGTGGGCTACGCCGACGTCGTCGCGGCGGGCCGCGCCGACGCAACGGCCGCCGTGCCCGGCGCGCCCGCCCCCGCGGCCGGCGGGCACCCGCAGGAGGGGGAGGACAGCGACGGCGCCGAGTTCCCGGCTCCCCGGGGCGCCGGGCGGATCGTGGCGGTGTGGGGGCCCACCGGAGCACCGGGCCGGACCACGGTGGCCGTCAACCTCGCCGCGGAGCTCGCGCTCCTGAGGCAGGACACGGCACTCGTCGACGCGGACACCTACGGACCCTCGGTGGCCGCGGCCCTCGGGATGCTGGACGAGGCGGCGAGTCTCGCCCAGGCGTGCCGGCTCGCCGACCAGGGGCGGCTGGACGGGGCGAACCTGCGGCGGACGGCCGCGGACGTGGCCGTCGCCGGGCGCACCGTCCGGGTGCTCACGGGGCTGACCCGTCAGGACCGCTGGCCGGAGCTGCGCTCGAGCGCCGTGGCGGCGGTGCTGGAGCGCTCGGTGCAGGAGTTCGGCACCACGGTGGTGGACTGCGGCTTCGCGCTGGAGGCCGACGAGGAGCTCACCGTCGACACCATGGCTCCCCGCCGGCACGCGGCGGCCCTCACGGTCCTGGAGCGCGCCGACGTGGTGGTGGCCGTGGGCGCCGCGGACACCATCGGCGTGCCGAGGCTGCTGAAGGGGCTGCCGGACGTCGCCGCGGCCGCGCCCGGGGCCCGGCTCGTCGTCGCCGTCAACAAGCTGCGCCGCTCGGCGGCGGGACGCTCACCCGAGCTGGGGGTCCGGGAGGCGTGGGCGCGGTTCGGCTCCGGCCCGGCGGTCGAGCTGTTCGTGCCGTGGGACCCGGAGACCTGCGACGAGGCGCTGCTGGCCGGGGCCGTCCTCGCGGAGACCGCGGCGGGATCCTCCGTGCGGGCCGCGCTCCGGGAGCTGGCCGGCCGGGTGCTCGCCGAGCCCGGGGAGGCGGGGGCGGACGAGGACCCGCTCGTGCGCGGTACTAGGCTGGGCGGCAGGATCGGGGCCTGGCTGCGGCGCTGATCGCGGGGGGCGCCGTCCGGCCCCTCCCCACCTGCGACCACCGGAGGCGACGTGGCGTTCACGGAACCGCTCAGGGACACCAAGGACTTCGGGCCCGGGGACTACGAGTGGCTCCACCTGCTCGTGGGGGACTGGCAGCTCATCTCCGACCTCGCCTTCGGCGACCTGATCCTCAGCTTCCCGGCCGACTACATCCCGGCCGCGGGCAGCGGCAACGGGCGCGGCATGCCGACCCCCGGCAGCTCGTTCCGGGTGCTCGCCCACGTGCGGCCGGCGACGGGTCCCACGGTCTTCCACAAGGACATGGTGGGCGAGCTGCTGCCCGACGGGCTGAGCGGGCCCCTGCGGGCCGCCTGGGTCGGCCGGCGGATCGAGCGGGTGCGCCCGTCGGGGGAGGGGGCCGGTGCCTCCGGGCCGGTCAAGGTGGTCCCGCTCGTGCGCAAGGGGCGGACGCTCGCCCTGCTGACCCTGCACGCCGGACGGGCACCGGGTCAGGTGGTCTCCCGGCAGGAGATCGTCTACCGCGAGACCGCCGACGCGCTGCTGCGGATGGCCAACGAGGGCCTGTGGCCGGACTTCTCCGCCCCGACGGGCTCGCGCCGCGGCGCGCCGCGCGTCGGGGACGGCGCGATCCGGCTCGACGCCGAGGACCGCGTGACCTACGTCTCGCCCAACGCGGAGTCGGCACTGCGCCGGCTGGGGATCGACGGCGAGCTGCTCGGGGAGCGGCTCATGGACCTCGTGCCTCCCGTGCTGGTGCCGGGGGCGGACGCGGACGAGACCCTCGCCCCCGTGCTCAGCGGCCGGACGGCGTGGCGCAGCGAGGTGGAGGGCGCGCGCGTGAGCGTCAACTTCCGCTCCGTCCCGCTGCGGGACCGGTCCGGACGGCTCGGCGCGGTGCTGCTCTGCCGGGACGTCACCGAGCTGCGCCGCCGGGACCTGGAGCTCGTCTCGAAGGACGCGACCGTGCGGGAGATCCACCACCGCGTCAAGAACAACCTGCAGACGGTCTCCGCGCTGCTGCGCCTGCAGGCCCGGCGGATGACCTCGGACGAGGCGCGGCACGGGCTGGAGCAGGCCATGCGCCGGGTCGCGACCATCGCGATGGTGCACGAGACGCTCTCCCAGGGGTTCACGCAGAACGTGGACTTCGACGAGCTCATCGCCCGGCAGTTCCGGCTCGCGGCGGAGGTGGCCGCGCCCGAGCAGACGGTGCACACGCGGATCATCGGGGAGTTCGGGGAGCTGCCGACCCGCCTGGCCACCCCGCTGGCGCTCGTGATCAACGAGCTCGTCACGAACGCGGTCGAGCACGGCCTCGCCGGGCGGACTGGAACGGTCACCCTGGAGGCGTCCAGGGTGCAGGACGAGGACGGCGCCGGTCAGCTGCTCGAGGTCGTGGTGAGCGACGACGGCGCCGGGATGGGCGACGTGGTCATCGAGGAGTCCGGGGTCGGCGCCTTCCGCAGGGCGGGCGGCGGCGAGGGGCTCGGGATGCAGATCGTGCGCACCCTCGTGGCGGGCGAGCTCGGGGGCTGGATCCGCTGGGAACCGCGGCAGGGCGGGGGCACCGAGGTGACGGTGTGCGCCCGTCTCGACGACTGATCCGGCGAGGGCCCGGGAAGCGGCGAGGACCGGGACCCCGCAGGGTTCCCGGTCCTCGGTGCGAGCGGAGCGCTCAGGAGGCGCGGCGGGCGCGGGCGGCGCGGCGCTTGAGGGCGCGGCGCTCGTCCTCGCTCATCCCGCCCCAGACGCCCGCGTCCTGGCCGGACTCGAGGGCCCACTGCAGACAGGTGTCCATCACCGGGCAGCTGCGGCACACGGCCTTCGCCTCCTCGATCTGCAGGAGAGCAGGTCCGGTGTTGCCCACGGGGAAGAACAGCTCGGGATCCTTCTCCAGGCATGCTGCGCGACTACGCCAATCCATGGTCAGCGATCGCTCCTTTCAAGGGTGGGTCCCGTCAGGGCAGGGCAGAAGGATCCTGCGGCGGCCGCGTCCGGGACAAGAGAAAAGGCCCATTCGCACGGGCCTTGTGAAGAACTGACGTCCACCTTCCCACGCCGGAGGGGTGCGGACAAGGGCTTTGGGTGGCGCGTCACAGCCGGGTCGGTGAGGCGTTGCTCACAGGACGCCCGGGACGGGCCGTCGCACGATCCGCACGGCGGGCCGCGCCGGCGGCGGGCGGACTAGGGTGGCGGGGAGCGCCGGGGCCCGCCGCCCGGCCGGAAGGAGAACCCCATGCCCACCCCCTCCCGGGACGCCCGGCCCCGCGCGGTCGCGGTCCTGACCGGCGTGGTGCTGCTCGAGGCGCTGGTCCTCGCCGGGGCCGCCCTGCGGCTGGTCTGGTCCCTCCTGTTCGAGGAGCCCCTGACCGTGGGCGGAACGGTCTTCCTCGCGGCGGTCTTCGCCGGGGGCGCCCTGTGGCTGCTGCGCGTGGGACGGGGCCTCTGGCGCGGCTTCCGGTGGCCCCGCGCGGCCGCGCTCGTGGTCCAGCTCTTCCTCCTGGTGCTCGCCTACCCCCTGCTCCGGTCGGGGCAGTGGGGGCCCGGGCTGGCGACGGCGGTGCCGGCCGTCGTCGTGCTCGTCCTGCTCTTCCGGCCGGGCGTGCTCGCGTGGACGAGCCGCACCGTCCGGTGAGCGGGTCCGCCCGGCCGGCCCCCGCGGCCCCGGGGCGCGCCCGCCCGGGACGGCCGGGCAAGACCAGTACAGTTGGAGCGCCCGTGGCCGACGTCGTCGTGCCCGGCCCCCGTCCGTTCCGTCCCCTCCCGTCGAGCAGCTCCGAACAGGTGGTCCCGTGACTCCCCGCCGCATCGTCATCGTCAGCCGCATCTTCGCCCCCGAGCCGGCCGCCGCGTCCTTCCGGCTGCGGGCCCTGGCCCGTGGCCTGACCGAGGCAGGGGCGGAGGTCACGGTCCTCACCACGCGCCCGCCCGCCGGGTCCGTCATCGAGCCGGAGCCCTACGACGTGCGCCGGTGGCCCGTCCTGCGCGACCGGTTCGACTACGTGCGCGGGATCGTCCAGTACCTCAGCTTCGACGTCCCCGTCCTCTTCCGGCTGCTGGCCACCCGGGCCGACCTCGTGGTCAGCGAACCGCCCCCCACCACGGGGATGGCCGTGCTCGTCTCCTCCCTCCTGCGGGGCCGTCCCTACGTCTGGTACGCCCCCGACATCTGGACCACCGCCGCCGAGAAGATGGAGGTCTCCGCGCCGGTGAAGCGGGCCATGCGCGTCATGGAGACCCTCGCGGCCCGGCGGGCCGCGGGCGTGCTCACTGTGTCCGAGGCCATGGGCCGCGAGCTGCAGTCCGTCACTGGCGTGGTCTGGGAGAAGGTGCTCGTGGCGGAGAACGGCATCGACACCGACGTCTTTCGCCCCGACGGACCGGTGGCCGAGCCCGGCGCCCCCTACTTCGTCTACGCCGGGTCGATGTCCGAGTGGCAGGGCGCCGACGTCTTCGTCCGCGCCATGCCCCGCGTCCTCGAGGCCCACCCCGACGCCCGCCTGCGCTTCTTCGGCAGGGGCTCCGACATCGACCGCGTCCAGGAGATCGCCGAGCGGCTCGCCCCGGGGAGCGTGCTCTTCGAGGGGCTGCGCCCCGCCGCCGAGACCGCGAAGTGGACCCGGGGGGCCGTCGCCGCCCTCGGCGCGGTGCTCCCGGGCATCGGCTACGACTTCACCAAGCCCACCAAGATCTACGCCGCCGCCGCGTGCGGGACGCCGGTCGTCTACGCGGGGGCGGGGGTCGCGGCCGAACTCGTGCAGGACAACGGCCTGGGCGCGGCCGTCGACCACGACGCCGACGCGGTGGCCGAGGCCATGATCGCCGCCCTCGACCGCCGGCTCGACCCGGCGCTGGCCGAGGACGACGACCGGGAGCGCCGCCGCCGGGCCGCGTGGGCGGCCGAGAACGCCTCCCTGGCGGCCTCCGGTCGCCTCGCCGCCGAGTGGCTGCTCCAGGGCTTCCCCGACTGATCAGGTACTTTGGTACGCAGCGCACGCCCGGCGCGCCCGTGCCGCCCCCTCACCGGCCGGACGCCGGTCGGGCCCACCAGGACACCAACCCCAGGAGTTAGCCCGTGAACGCAGATCTCGTCGTCGTAGGGTCCGGCCTGTTCGGCCTGACCGTGGCCGAGAGGGCCGCCAACGAGCTGGGCCTCGACGTGGCCATCATCGACCGGCGGCCCCACATCGGTGGCAACGCCTACACGGAGAACGAGCCCCAGACCGGGATCGAGGTGCACCGCTACGGCGCCCACCTGTTCCACACCTCCAACGAGCGGGTCTGGGACTACGTGAACCGGTTCACCGACTTCACGGACTACGTGCACCGGGTCTACACGCGGCACCACGACGAGGTCTTCCCCATGCCGATCAACCTCGGCACGATCAACCAGTTCTTCCGCGCGGCGTACTCACCGGCCGAGGCCCGGGCGCTGATCCAGGAGCAGGCCGGGGAGCTCGCGGGGACGGACCCGCAGAACCTCAACGACAAGGGCATCCAGCTCATCGGCCGGCCGCTCTACGAGGCGTTCATCAAGCACTACACGGGCAAGCAGTGGCAGACCGACCCCAAGGACCTGCCCGCCTCGATCATCAACCGGCTCCCCGTGCGCTACACCTACGACAACCGGTACTTCAACGACAAGTACGAGGGCCTGCCGGTGGACGGCTACACCGCGTGGCTCGAGCGCATGGCGGACCACCCCAAGATCGACGTCCGGCTGGACACCGACTTCTTCGACGAGGGCCACGACTACTCCCGCTCCGCCGTCTCCGGGCAGGTCCCGGTCGTCTACACGGGCCCCGTGGACCGGTACTTCGACTACGCCGAGGGCGATCTCTCGTGGCGGACCATCGACCTGGAGCAGGAGGTCCTGCCGATCGAGGACTTCCAGGGCGCCCCGGTGATCAACTACCCGGACCCCGACGTCCCCTTCACCCGGATCCTGGAGTTCCGCCACTTCTACCCGCAGCGGGACTACACCACGGACGCCACGGTGATCATGCGCGAGTTCTCCCGCTTCGCGGAGAAGGGCGACGAGCCGTACTACCCGGTCAACACCTCGGTGGACCGCGAGAAGCTGCTCAAGTACCGCGACCTCGCCCGCGGCGAGGACAAGGTCCTGTTCGGCGGCCGTCTCGGCACCTACAAGTACCTGGACATGCACATGGCCATCGGGGCCGCGCTGTCCATGGTCGACAACAAGCTCAAGCCCCACTTCACCGGCGGGGCCACCATCGAGAGCGGGGGAGTGGACGCGTGACCGCGACGACCCAGGACACCGAACGGACCGGCACCGAGGGCACCTCCTACCGGGTGCTGCAGGAGCTCGTCTTCCCGGCCAAGGACCGTTTCCCGACCCAGCCCCTCTACCTGGACTCCCGGGCGGACACGGGCACCGCCGCCCAGCAGGAGGACACGAAGGAGCAGCGGCCCCAGATCGTGGTCAACGTGGCCTCCGACGCCGGGGCAGCCAGCGGCGTGGCGATCCTCGGCCGCACCTCCGTGCGCGTGCCGGCCCGCAGCACCGTGTCCTTCGCCACGTACTTCAACGCGTTCCCGGCCAGCTACTGGCGGCACAACACCCACCTGCGCGAGGTCGTGCTGCGCGTGCGCACCACGGGCCGCGGCTCGGTGAACGTGCACAGCTCCAACGCGCGCGGCGAGTCCGTGCCCGTGTCGGTGCACGAGGTCTCCGGCGCCGAGCGGCTGACCGAGGTCGTGCTGCCGCTGAAGGCCTTCGCCGACGGCGGGTGGTACTGGTTCGACGCCACCGCGGCGGACCAGGAGCTCGAGGTCCTGGGCGCCCAGTGGCTGGGCGACGGCACGGGCACCACGGAGGGGTCCGTGACCCTCCAGATCACGACCATGAACAAGCCCTCCTACTGCCTCACCAACGCCCGCCTCCTGGACGAGCAGCGCGAGCACCTGCCGCAGGTCGCGCAGGTCGTGATCGTGGACCAGGGCAACCAGAAGGTCGTCGACGAGCCGGGCTTCAGCGAGGTCCAGGAGCGCTTCGGCGACCGGCTGCGCGTCATCGACCAGGGCAACCTGGGCGGGGCTGGCGGGTTCGCCCGCGGCATGTACGAGGCCGTGCGCGCCGACAGCACCTACGTGCTGCTCATGGACGACGACGTCGAGATCGAGCCCGAGGCCGTGCGCCGGATCAGCGTGTTCGCCGACTTCTGCAAGCGGCCCACGCTGGTCGGCGGGCACATGATCGACCTGCTCAACCCGACGAAGATCCACAACTTCGGCGAGGCCATGGACCCGTACAGCTTCCAGTACGGCCCCGCGGGCGAGGGCGTGGAGATCGGCCACGACTTCCGCCGCAGCAACCTGCGAAGCACCGCGTGGATGCACCGCCGCATCGAGGTGGACTACAACGCGTGGTGGATGTGCCTGATCCCCACGCAGGTCGTCCGCGAGATCGGCCTGGCGCTGCCCGTGTTCATCAAGTGGGACGACGTCGAGTACGGCATCCGCGCCAAGGCGGCCGGCTACCGCACCGTGTCCCTGCCCGGCGTGGCCGTGTGGCACCTGGCCTGGGCGGACAAGGACGACACCATCAGCTGGCAGGCGTACTTCCACAAGCGCAACCAGCTCGTGGCCGCCCTGCTGCACTCCCCGTTCGACCGCGGCGGCGAGGTGCTCGGGCGCAACGGGATCAAGGACCTGCGGCACCTGCTGTCCATGCAGTACTTCGCGGAGGAGGCCCGGGTCCTGGCCCTGCGGGACGTCCTCGCCGGGCCCGAGGCCCTGCACGAGCTGCTGCCCCAGCGGATCCGCGACGTGCGCCGGATGATGACCCAGCACTCCGACGCCGTCTACGAGGCGGACCTCGACGCCTACCCCACGGTCGCGTCGGCCAAGCCCCTACGGACCCGGCGGCTCTCCGCCCCGCACGGGCTGAAGGTGCTCACCTCCGCGACCACCGCCGTGGTGCGCCACCTCGCCGTGCGCCCGCAGGAGCAGGCCGAGCAGCACCCGCAGGTGCACCTGCCCTACCAGGACGCCCGGTGGTGGCGGCTCGCCCGCTACGACAGCGCCCTGGTCTCCGCCTCGGACGGCACCGGCTACACCTGGTACAAGCGCTCGCCCCGGGAGGCCCGCGCCCTGATGGCGGAGTCCCTGCGGCTGCACGCCCAGCTGGCCCGGCGATGGCCGGAGCTGTCCCGCCGCTACCGGGCCGCGCTGCCGGAGGTCACCTCCATGGCGGCCTGGGAGGCGACCTTCCGCGAGCACTCGGAGATCGGCGCCTGATGCCGGCTGCCACGGTCGTCCGGAGGCCGTCCCCCGGGACGGGGCTGCCGGCGGTGTTCCGCCAGCGCTACCTGTTGAAGCTGCTGGTCGACAAGGAGCTGCAGATCCGCTACCGGGGCACGGTCCTCGGGCTGCTGTGGTCCTACGTCAAGCCGGGGATCCAGTTCGTGGTCTTCTACGTGGCCCTGGGCATCTTCCTGGGCCTGGAGCGCGGGATGGAGAACTACGCCGTGTACCTGTTCTCCGGGATCATCCTGATCAACTTCTTTTCGGAGTCCTTCGGCAACGCGGCGCGCTCGATCGTGGCCAACGCGAGCCTGATCAAGAAGATCTACCTGCCCCGGCAGATGTTCCCGGTGGCCTCCGTGTGGGTCGCCGGCGTGCACCTCATGCCGCAGCTGGTGGTCATGCTCCTGGCCGCCCTCATCGTGGGCTGGTCGCCCACGTGGATCTCGCTGCTGGCCGTGCCCGCGGCGCTCCTGATCGTGGGTCTGCTGGGGGCCGGGCTGGGCATGCTCTTCGGCGCGGCGAACGTGTTCTTCCGCGACGCCGAGAACTTCGTGGACCTGATCGTCATGGTCAGCACGTGGTCCGCCCCGGTGCTCTACTCGTGGACGATGGTCCGGGACGTCCTGGGCCCGGTGTGGTTCGCCGGGTTCATGCTCAACCCCCTGACCGTGGCCGTGGAGCTCTCGCACGCGGCGTTCTGGCTGCCGACCACCACCCCCGGCGCCCACGAGGTGCCGCCCCACCTGTTCTCCCTCTGGACGCCGGTGGCTCTGTTGGTGGTCACCGTCGTCATGTTCCTGGGCGACCTGCTGTTCCGTCGCCTCGAGGGCCGATTCGCGCAGGAGCTGTGACGATGAGCACCGACCGCACCACCCCGCCGGCCGAGCCTGCCGTGGTGGCCGAGCACCTGGCCAAGGAGTTCTCGCTCCGCCACGCCCGTTCCCTCAAGGAGACGGTGATGTGGCTCGCGCGGGGGCGGCGCCAGGACATCTCCAACCGCTTCCGCGCCCTCGAGGACCTCAGCCTCAGCATCCGGCCGGGGGAGAGCGTGGCGCTCGTGGGGCTCAACGGCTCCGGGAAGTCCACGTTCCTCAAGCTGGTCTCCGGCGTGATGAGCCCCGACGGAGGCTCGCTCGTGGTCAACGGGCGCGTGGCCGGGCTGATCGAGGTCGGCGCCGGCTTCCACCCCGACCTCACCGGCCGCGACAACGTGTACCTCAACGGCGCGATCCTCGGCATGTCCAAGGAGGACATCGACCGGAAGTTCGACCAGATCGTGGCGTTCTCCGAGATCGAGCAGTTCATCGACACCGAGGTGAAGTTCTACTCGTCCGGCATGTACCTGCGCCTGGCCTTCGCCGTGGCGGTGTTCACCGACCCGGACATCTTCATCATCGACGAGATCCTCTCGGTGGGCGACGAGCCCTTCCAGCGCAAGAGCCTGGGCCGGGTCAAGGAGCTCTCCGAGGAGGGCAAGACGCTGCTCGTCGTCAGCCACGACTTCGACGTGGTCCGCAAGGTCTGCGACCGCGGGGTGTGGATCGAGCACGGCCAGGTCCGCAGCGACGGGCCCATCGACGAGGTGATCGAGCAGTTCCGCGCCGCGGAGAACGCCGGCTGACGATCCTTCCTGCCCGCGCCCCGCGGACGACGACGGGCCGCCCGGCTCCGCGAGGAACCGGACGGCCCGTCGTCCGTCGCGGGACGAGGGTCCCGCCGCAGGATCAGGCGCCGTCGCAGCCGACGATCTCGTAGAGCGCGGCCTGCCCGTTGCGCTCGACCAGCACCAGGTTCAGGTCCACGGCCGGGTCCACGGCGTTGACCCCGGTGTAGGCGAGGGCGGACGGCTCGTCCGGGATGATGAACTGGGTCCCGAAGTCCAGGACGTAGCGGACGTCGAGCTCCTCGGCGGCCTCGCACGCGGGACTGCCGGGGACGGCGGCGTCGATGCCCGTCACGATCTCCCGCACCTCCGGGCCGGGCGTCCCCACGTGGTACTGGGTGACGGGCCGCTCACCGACCGCGAACGCCAGGGAGCCGCCGTTCCACGGGTTGACGGCGATGACGTCCTCGGGGTCCGTGAGCTCGTCGAGGTCCTCCAGGAGCTCGTACTCGTCCCGGGTCAGCACGCTCTCGGCGCCCTCCCACGCGTAGTACTGCTTGCCCCACCGCGTGGCCTGGGTGAGGGACCCGACCTGGGAGTAGGGGACCACGAGGGCGAGCACCACGACGGCCGCGACGGGAAGGGCGGCCCGGGGCCGGCCGGCGAACGAGGCGAGCGCCGTGGCGCCGGCCGCCAGGCCCTCCACCACGTGCGCGGCGCCGAGGGCGGCGAGGGGGACCGCGGTCAGCGGGAGGGTGGCCGCCAGGCGGTAGGAGTCCACGTACCAGCCCCCGGTGAGCCACTCCCGCCACGGGCCCTCCTCCCCGCCGGCGGAGACCGCGTACAGGAGCACGAGCGACAGGTGCCCCAGCACGAGCCAGCGCAGCCGGCGGCGGCTGATCGCGGCGTAGACCCCCGCCGCGGTCAGCACCACGAGCACCCACGGGACGTCGTCGCGGCCGTTCGCCGTGAACATGACGGCCTCGCCCACGCCCCGGCCGAAGGACGTGAAGGGGTCCCACGCGCGGTCCGTGGTCAGGACGTTCCACAGGAGCAGCCACGTGGTGACCACGACGACCGCGACCGCCGTGAGCCCGAGGGCGGGACCTCGGCGCCGGGCGCCCGCGGCCGCCCGCAGCCCGAGCCACCACGCCGTGGCCGCCAGGGGGACCGCGACCACGAGCAGGGCGAGGAACGCGTTGGGCTGGGAGACGAACAGCGCGCCGAGGGTGACCACCAGGCTGGCGGCCAGCCGGACCCGGCCGGCCGCGTCCGGGGTGCGCGCCGTCCGGTCCGCGCTCACCCCAGGGCCGAGCAGCCGCACGAGCAGGCCGAGGGACACGGGGGCAAGCGCCAGGGCGAGGATGTTGGGAAAGAGCGGCCCCCAGGCCATCAGACCCAGCGGGAAGACGCTGAACCCGGCGGCGGCCGTGCCGGCGACCACGGCCGCCACGGGGGACGGGCCGACGAGGCAGCGGACCAGGAAGATGCACGAGGCGGGCCAGACGAGCCCGCCCACCGCGAGCAGCGTCAGGTTGTGGGCCACGAGCACGCTGTCGCCGGCCAGGGGCACCGCGAGGGACGCCAGCTGATGCCACGCCGCGGGGTACAGCGCGATGGTGCTCTCCGGGCTGACCATCCGGTTCAGGGTCAGGGTCGAGCCGTTGCCGGTCTCGACGACGTAGCGGATGGCGTTGAGGTGGAAGATGTTGTCCCAGCGCTGGGCCATCGCCTCCGGGTGTCCGATCACGGACGCCATCCGGCGCACCAGCAGCACCGCCCCGATCGCCAGCCCGGCGGCCGCGCCCGCCGGGAAGAGCCAGCGGCCCGCGCCGCCGGAGCGTTCTGCCGGGTCGGCCGGGTCCGCCCCGGCGTCGTGCGGGCCGGGCGCGTGGCCGCCCCGGGGGAGGAGCCGGCCGACCAGCCACGCCAGCGCCGCCAGCACCACCGCGGCGGCCACCTGGGTGAGCGCGCCGTAGGGGATGCCCGCCAGGTCCAGGACCACGCCCGTGAGCCCGACGACGGCGACGCTGAAGACCGGTGCCGTCAGCAGGATCCGGCCCCCGCGCTGCCCGAAGGCCCACAGCAGCGCCAGCCCAGGCAGCCACAGGAACGCCAGCAGGACCAGGAACGCCGGCAGATGAGGTCCCCAGTCCGTCAGCACGTCGGTCCTGCGGGGCTCTGCCTGGCAGCGGGCACGGTCTTGTCCTCACGGTGGGGGGAAGGGTCGGGTCGATCATAGCGGCCGGCCCGGGTCCGGCCGCCGACCTGACGGGCGGGTCCGGCGCGCTGTGCGAGAATGTCCGGGTGAGTCGTTCGTGGATCGTCATGCCCGTGTACAACGAGGCGGCCGTCGTGGGAGAGGTGCTGAAGGAGCTCCGGAAGACCTTCCCGCACGTCGTCTGCGTCGACGACGGATCCTCCGACGACTCGGCCCGGATCTGCGCCGAGGCCGGCGCCGTCGTCGTCCAGCACCCCATCAACCTGGGGCAGGGCGCGGCGCTGCAGACCGGTTTCGAGTACGCCCTGCAGGACCCCGGGATGGACTGCGTGGTCACCTTCGACTCCGACGGCCAGCACCGCGTGACCGACGCGTGGGACATGGTCGAGCGGATCCGCTCGGGCGAGGCCGAGGTCGTGCTGGGCTCCCGCTTCCTTGACGGGCGCACCCGGATTTCCCCGCTCAAGCGGGTCGTGCTGCGCACCGCCGCGTTCTTCTCGAAGCTGTCCACCGGCATGGACCTCTCCGACGCCCACAACGGGTTGCGCGCCATCGACCGGGGCACCCTGACCCGGATCCGGCTGACCCAGAACCGGATGGCGCACGCCTCGGAGATCGTCAACCAGCTGGCCGACATCCGGCCCCGCTGGGTCGAGCACCCGGTGGAGATCATCTACACGGACTACTCGAAGTCCAAGGGGCAGTCGCTGCTCAACGGCGTGAACATCCTCGCCGAGCTGTTCGTCAAGTAGTCCGCACCCAGTCCGCACCGTCGAAG
The DNA here is from genome assembly GCF_040981075.1 of Kocuria sp. CPCC 205263. Taxonomy (NCBI): domain Bacteria; kingdom Bacillati; phylum Actinomycetota; class Actinomycetes; order Micrococcales; family Micrococcaceae; genus Kocuria; species Kocuria sp. CPCC 205263. The sequence goes on from NZ_JAVKPV010000005.1 coordinate 173,128, forward strand.
GGAAAAGCCGTCCGATGATCTACGCCGTCCAGATCCTGCTGGTCCTGGCCGTGGGCTACGGCGCGCTCGCCCTGATCCGCGGCGGAGCCAACGCGAAGCACCAGGCGATCCGCCGCGTGGTGGGCCTGGCCTTCTTCGTCTTCGCGGCGCTGTCCATCTTCTTCCCCGACCTGCTCACGGGCGTGGCCCACTTCTTCGGGATCGGACGCGGCACCGACCTCGTCCTGTACGGCTTCGTGGTGATCTTCATGATCACCCAGGCCACCTCCGCGCTGCGCAACCGCCAGCAGGAGGTCAACGTGACCCGGCTGGCCCGGCACATCGCCGTCGCCGAGGCGGAGCGGCCCTGGGCCCCGGCCCCCGAGCACGCCCAGCGCGCCTCAGTGCGGGACTTCGCCGAGACCTCTCCGGCCCAGCGCCCCGCGGCCTGACCGGCCCCGGCGCGGATCAGGCCTCCCGGAGCACCCGGGACAGCAGGTCCGGCCGGTCCGTCATGACGCCGTCCACCCCCCACCCCAGCAGGCGGCGCATGTCGTCCTCCCGGTCGATGGTCCAGACGTCCACCCGCAGACCCGCCTGCTGGGCGCTGCGCACGAGTCCGGGCGTGAGCACGCGCAGGCCCAGGAGCGAGTCCGGCGGCTGCAGGCCCTGGAACGGGAGCGTGTGGTGCTGGTGCCGGCCCAGCAGACACAGCAGCCGGAAGGCCGCGAACTCCGTGGGGGAGGCCGCTGTGGGGACCGCCCCGCCCGAGACCTGGCGGAACCGCCGGATCGAGGCCGTGCGGTTCGTCGCGACGAGCGTGCGCTCCTGAGCACCCGCCGCCCGGACGGCCCGCCAGACGATCTCCTCGGCGCCGGGACGGTTGCCCTTGAGCTCGATCGCCACGGGGTGCTCGGGGAACGCCTCGTAGACCTCCGCGAGCGTGGGGACGTGCACTCCGCGCCCCCGCCACGGGAAGGTCCCGCCGTCGAGGGTGAACGCGTGTCCGGCGTCCAGACGCTGGAGCTCCGCGGTGGACATCAGCGCGACGGCGCCGGTCCCGTCCGTGGTGCGGTCCACCGTGAGGTCGTGCATCAGCACGGCCGTGCCGTCGGCGGAGGCCTGCACGTCGAGCTCCAGCACCACGTCCCCGAGAGCCGCGGCGGCCCGGAACGCCTCGAGGGTGTTCTCCGGGGCGACCTCGGCGCCGCCCCGGTGCGCGAAGACGGCCGGCCAGTCCCGGGGCACGGTTGCCCTCGGGACCGGCGACGGGGCCATCAGGTGCCGGCCGAGGGCCGCTCCGGCCGCGCTCGTGAGCAGGTTCCCGGCGAAGGGGACGCCCGCGCGGAGCAGCGCCCGGAGGCGAGCGGCGACGTCGGGGCGTGTGCCGTCCTGCTCGGTGGTCACATGGGTCACGGCGGTCCTTGCGATCGGGGGCAGCGCGTGCGGCACGGGCGGTGTCGTGACGCGGACGCCCGGTGGGGAGCGTGTTCGCCCGCCACCCTACGGCCCGGCGGCCCGGCCTGCACGCCCTCTCAGGACGTGGCCCTCGCCGACCTGGTTTCATGCGCCCGCATCCTGTGACACTTCATGTGTTTCCGGACGGGAACAACGTCGCGGGTTAGCGACGGCTGTCCACAGGAGCCCGGACGGGGGTTGTGGGGACGACGCCGGATCGGCCTATGTTCCTGTGCATGCGCTCCGGGGGGAGCGCCGCCGGCGCGGATCCCGCGCCGGGGAACGCGCAGGGGGACGGATGACGGCACTGCTCTCCGAGGACGCGCTCGGGCTGGTCGAGGCCGAGGTGCGGGAGCTGATCCGGCGCCGGGGCCTGGACCCGGTGCTCGAGCTGGAGCGGACCCGGGAGCTGGTGGACGCCGCGGTGCGCGACTACGACCAGCGCTCGGCGCGCGGGGTGCTGCCGGCCCTGGCGGACCTGGACGCCGCCCGGCGGGTGCTGCTGGACCTGGTCGCCGGGTTCGGCCCGCTGCAGCCGCTGCTCGACGACCCGCGGATCGAGGAAATCTGGATCAACGGCCCCGCGGAGGTCTACGCCGCCCGCGGCGGGGAGTCCGAGCTGACGAGCCTCGTGCTGACCGAGGCCCAGATCCGCAACCTGGTGGAGCGGATGCTCAAGTCTTCGGGCCGTCGTCTGGACCTGTCCTCCCCGTTCGTGGACGCGGCGCTGCCGGACGGGTCCCGCCTGCACGTGGTGATCCCGGACGTGACGCGCCGGCACTGGGCCGTGAACATCCGCAAGTTCGTGGCCCGGGCCCGGCGGCTGGACGACCTCGTGGAGCTGGGCGCGCTGCCGCCGCGCGCCGCGCGCTTCCTCGACGCGGCCGTGGCCAGCGGGCTCAACATCCTCGTCTCCGGCGCCACGCAGGCGGGCAAGACCACGCTGCTGAATTGTCTGTGCGCCTCGATCGGCCCCCGGGAGCGGGTGGTGACGGTCGAGGAGATCTTCGAGCTGCAGGTCCCGCTGCGCGACGTCGTGGGGATGCAGTGCCGTCAGCCCAATCTCGAGGGCACCGGCGAGATCCCCCTGCGCCGGCTCGTCAAGGAGGCGTTGCGGATGCGCCCGGACCGCCTCGTGGTCGGGGAGGTCAGGGAGGCGGAGAGCCTGGACATGCTCATCGCGCTCAACAGCGGACTCCCGGGATAAGTCAAGGGACAATGCAAATGTAGACTGCGAACATGTGTAGCGCAGTAATTTACGTCCGCATCAGCCAAGACCGCACGGGCGCAGGCCTCGGGGTTGAGCGTCAGGAGGATGACTGTCGGGCCCTTGCCGGCCGTCACGGCTGGAAGGTGTCGCGGGTCCTCGTAGACAATGACGTCAGCGCCTACTCCGGAAGGCGGCGGCCGGCGTACAACGAGTTGCTCGACCTTCTCCGGACGGGAGCCGTTAAGGAGGTTCTTTGCTGGCACACGGACCGCTTGCACCGGTCTCCTGTTGAGCTGGAAGAGTACATTGCTATCGCGGAGGAGTACGGGGTCGCAACGCACAGCGTGCAGGCTGGGAAGGTTGACCTGTCATCGCCGTCTGGACGAGCTGTAGCACGCACGCTTGGCGCATGGGCGCGGTACGAGTCGGAGCATAAGGCCGAACGCGTCAAGCGGGCCATGCATCAGCGTGCGGCCGCAGGAAAGTTCACTGGCGGACTCGTCCCGTTCGGCTGGGCTATGGAGTCAGGTAGTCCGACCTTGGTGCCTGAGGAAGCGAACGAAGTTGCCCAGGCGGTTCGGGACGTTCTGGCTGGGCGGTCCTTGGGGTCGGTCATCCGAAGTATGAATGCCCGCGGGATCACCACGAGAACAGGCCGGCCGTTCACGTATGCCACCTTGCGACAGATGCTGCTTCGTCCGCGAAACGCAGGGCTGACCTGCTGGAACGACGAAATTCTTGGGAACTCCGACTTCCCTCCCATCGTTTCTCGTGAGGAGTGGGAAGCTGTTCGCCGTGTTCTGACCGATCCGGCGCGACGTAAGTCGCAGAGCACGCGCGTCAAGCACCTGTTGTCAGGGCTGGCCGTGTGCGCCGTCTGCGGTCAGCCGATGAAATCCGCCTCGGCTAGCAATCGGGATGGAACGAAACGAACGGTCTATCGTTGCAAGTCGGTTCAGGCGGGTCACCCAGTGAGAAATGCCGCGGCGTTGGATCAGCTTGTCGCCGAAGTTGCAGTTGCACGGTTGTCTCAGTCCGACGCGGCGATTGTCTTTGCTTCAAACGACAGCGTCGATATGGATGCGCTTCGAGGAGAATCCATCGCGTTGCAGCAACGGTTGGACGATGCCACAGAACAATGTGCCGAGGGCGGCATCTCCGCGGGTCAACTGGCCACGATTTCGGCCCGTATTCACGACAAGCTGGCCGCGGTTTCCGAAGCCATGGCGGAAGCGCAGTCGTCCCCGGCCGTGGGTGCCATGTTGGCCTCAGGCAATGTCCAGGAAGCCTGGGACGCGGCAGACATAGAGACGCGGAGGGCTGTGGTGACCGCCCTCATGTCGGTCGAGGTGCTGGCCATGGGCAAGGCGCATGGCAAGACCTTCGACCCGAGGAGTGTGCGGATTTTGCCTCGGGTTCCCCAGAACACGTAATCCCACCTGCAATGGTCGTCGTACCCGCGAACATGCGCCGTAAAATTTCCTGCCCAACGCCCTTCAAGGACCCTCATAAGGGGAATAAGGCAAAGTAATGGGCAACAAGTCGGACGGAGGAGCCGGCGCGGTACTCCCAAAGGACGAGATGCACATATATCCCGGGATGGGCGGCAGGGAACTGCGATGCGCCCTACAAGAAATCGCTGAGTTGAGCGGGTATCCGATCAGCTCGAATCGAGCCGAGAAAATAGCTCGCAAAATCAGAAGAGGGGATTTTGATCCTGAACTGCACCGCTTCTTGGACTTCGCGGATCCTACCGGTGAGGAAGCCGTCCAAAAAGCTATGCTAGCTGCATCGTAAATTAAGCAAACGAAAGGGCCAGTGCACTTTTGCGCTGGCCCTTAGTCATGCCACGAATGGAGAAGATATGACAGATCGTTGGTTCACGGTTGAGGATGTGGCCAAACGATATCAAGTGCCCAGGAAAACTATTTACCGATGGAATCACCGGGGTACTGGTCCACAGTACATTCGGGTGGGGAAACATGTGCGGTATTCCCTATTGGCACTTCAGGCATGGGAGCAGAAGCGTGGGATCGGCGCCTGATGCGCTATTTGCTCTTTTATGAACAGGCCGCTATCAGTTGTATTTACAAAATCGCATCTTGAAACTGCCTAAGGATCCCTTGGAGGTCCTATGCCCAAACATCAGGCAGTTAGTGATTATGACCCTGCAGTTTATGCCCGTGAGCTAGTTGGTTCTTGGCCCGAACTTACTTCCGAGCAGATCGCACGCCTCGGCGTTCTTTTTCGGCAGTCTGGGGAGCGAGCGTAAAAAAACAGTCTTCAATCATTTTGCCAGGCCCAATACAGCAAAAACCCCCGGTGCTTCACCACCGGGGGTCATAAGCTGACCGACGCATTAGGAAGGACCCCTATGCATCAGAATCATTATAGCAAGACGATGTCTGAGCAGCCCCATGCGGCGCTCACCGAGTGCACTTTCCTTCACTATCAGGCTGGCCGTCTCGACGGTATTGCTCTCGGGTACAGGCAGGGCGTCATCGATACGGCCGAGTGCAATGCGGCCCGCGCCGAGCATGCCGCCCGGGTGTTCTACGCGATGACGGTCGAGGACGCCGACTGTCGCCGCCTCACGCGCGCCGTTGGCACGTTCTCCGAGGTGGTCGAGGCCCGTCGCGAGGCGGGGGAATGGGCTCGGCAGCACTGCACTTACGTCGGTGGCCCGGTGAACTTCTTCACAGGCCGTCCCGTGAGTGCTGCGGGAAGGGGTGCCGCGTGAGTGATGACCTTGCGCAGGTGCTCGACCACGTCCAGGAGTTCGCGGTGCGGTTCATCGCTTACCCGACCAACGAGATCGCCCCGGTGCATGCCCTGTGGATCGCCCACGCGCATGTCGTGGACGCGTTCGAAAATACCCCCAGGCTCTCGTTCCTGTCTCCCGAACCCGGGTCGGGCAAGTCCAGGGCCATGGAGATCACCGAGGCTCTTGTTCCGCGCGCGGTGCTCACTGTCAACGCTTCGGTGGCCTACGTTTTCCGCAAGATCAGCGACCCCAACGGCCTGCCGACCTTACTCATGGACGAGGCCGACGCGGTGTTCAGCCCCAAGAAGGCCGAGGGCAACGAGGACCTGCGCGGACTGCTCAACTCCGGCTACCGCAAGGGCGCCACCGCAGGCCGTGTGGTCACCCGCGGCGGCGAGCAGATCCCCGAGGACTGGCCCAGTTTCTGCCCCGTGGCCCTGGCCGGTCTCGGCAATTTGCCCGACACGCTGATGACCCGTTCGATCGTCGTGCCGATGAAGAAGCGCCGCCCGGACCAGATTCTGCAGCCTTACCGGCGTCGCAGGTACGCGGCTGAGGCGCAGGAGCTCAGGGACCGCTTGGCCCGGGTCACGGCCCGCGTCTTTGACGAGGTCCGGGATGCCTGGCCTGTGCTGCCCGAGGGGATCGAGGACCGGGACGCGGATATCTGGGAGCCGCTGATCGCCATTGCCGATGCTGCCGGTTCGCACTGGCCCCGCACGGCACGGGACGCGGCGACCACATTGGTCAAGGCGGCCAAGGCCAAGCCCGTCACGCTCGGCGTGCGGTTGTTGGAGGACGTGCGCACGGTCTTCGAAAACCGTGATGCCATGACGACCGTCGACCTGCTCTCCGCCTTGCGGGCCATGGAAACCGCGCCGTGGGCAGCTATCAAGGGCGAGCCCCTCGACAGCCGTACCTTCGCCCAGATGGTCAGCAAGTACGAGGTCCCGACCAACAACACCATCCGAATTGGGGGCACGACCGCTAAGGGTTACCGCCGGTCTCACTTCGCGGATGCCTGGTCGCGCTACCTCGCCCCCCTATCCCCTGAAACCGGTGACAACGGTAACGACGGTCACCGTGCTGGTCAGGACGGTATCTCGGCGGCCTCGAACCAGGCCGCGGATACCTATGCCCCCGTCTTTCTCGACCAGGCGGGAAGGGGCTACCTGCCTAAGGCCGGCGGCGTGACCGAGGGAACCGCTGTTACCGAGTTCCCGCGTACGGGAGGGGCCTGCCGCCACGACACCGCGTCGAATGCTTCGTGCCAGCAGTGCTTGGCCGAGGCCCAGGGAGCGGCATGAGCGATGACCCGCTGAGCGGCCTGCCCCGGTATGTCGACCAAGACGGCCATGCCGTTCCCGTAACAGGTCGTTGGTGCGCCGCGTGCTCCTACCCCCTTCACCCGAGCAACAACAGCAAGTTCCATCCACTGTGTCGCCCACCCACCGATCTGACACAAACCAACTCACAGAAAGCCATGACTATGTCTGAGCACCTGCCCATCGATCCCCACGACAGGACCCCCAACTCCTCGCATGCCGAGCTTTTCGGAGCTTGGGCCGCTGAGCGGTTCACCCCCTCCAATGAGACCCCCGAGGCGCGCAGTCTCGCCGCCTTCCTCAACCGCTCCCACTGAGATTAAGGAATCCCTCATGCCATCCATTTACCGCGCCCCAGCGAACATCTCCGCTTTTGTGCCCGAAACCCTCGCCGCGGCATACGCTCTGGCCGGCATCGACCGGGCAACCCCGCCCGAGGAGCGGATTCAGGCCGCTCTCCGCGCGCTGCCCGACGCCGCCACCGTGGCCCGAACGATCATTGCCGAGGCCCACGACACCGAGGAGCCGCCAGCCAAGTTCCTCGCCCAGGCCCGGCGCCGCGTGTCTGACGCCCAGGCCAATGACGCGCTCAGGGAGCAGTGGGGCAAACACGGGCGCACCATCACGGCCGCCCACCTGCCCCAGGTCACCGACAAGGCCTCCAAGGACCTCGCCCCGGCTTTCGCCGCGACGGTGGATGCCCTCCGGGGGGCTGTTGCCGAACTGGCCCCCCAGGGCACCCCCGCCAAGGGCGCCCCCCGAGACCCCTCCGGACAGGGGGCCCCCGGGCCTATCTCCTTGGATGCCGAGGCCGCCGTTGCCCGGGACGCCGGTGCGGCGCTGACCACGGCCCGCCGTGAGCTGGCGCGGCTGGCTGTGTTCGCTGGCATTAGCGCCACGGGGCCGCTGTCCGACATCGTTGCCGTGGGCCTGGTCCCGCTGGTCCCCGTCCTGGCCGTTGACGGAGCCATGGCCGAAGTCTGCATCCGGAGCATCGGCCAGGACCTCAGGACCACGAACGAAAGTAAGCTCGGCACCACGCGCGCCGTCCGCCGCCTCACCAAGGACGCCCGCGACGACATCGACGGCGCAATCCTCGGAATCGTCGCCGGCCACTATGAGGGCGTCAGCCTCAGGCTCAACAGCACCGGGCAAAACCAGCACACGCGGCAACAGATCACTGCCGCTTATGAGCGGGTTTGGGTCAACGATGCCACCACGGCCCCCGGTCGTACCAGCGCCGTGCTGATCTAGGCGCCACCCCCTACCGAGCACCCCTAGCAGCTCGGCACTGACCGGGCCGGCGGTACGACCAGCCACGTTCCGCCGGCCCGCCAAATTCCCGACGCCCCCTCAATCCCGCGGACCTGGACGCCCGACCCCGCAAAGGGAGGGGGACCACCCCTGCCCCCCGGCCTTCCGCCGACCCCCTACGGCATAGCGGTATCTCTCCCCGAGGTGGCAGCCTTGTCTTAGTAGTACTACCTACCAGTCGATAAAAGACAACGGTCCATCTGAAAGCGTCCCGCCGAAAGGGGCGTGGAAGTGCTGCAGGATTGGCGGACCAGCTACAAGGCAGGACTTTTACCTGCCTAGCCCCTGCATATGGGGCGAACATTCACGGCGGTTCACCAAGTGGATCCTGGGGACCCTGCTACGCCATTAGACTCGGGACCAGCCACCTCCACCCCCCCGCGAGGACGCCAGTGGCTGGACCTGCCATACCCGATGCGCTTACCCCCAATTCCAGTCGGACTGAGACACTTCCAGATCTGAGGTGCGTATAGACGATTTACCTAATCAATATGGACGGTTTATTAGCTGTTTTCCCCTAAGTGCATCATAGGAGTGTCGTGGAATACGAGGAGTACCTCGAAAGTCTTTCCGATCAAGATAAATTGGATGTGGCTGACCTACCAGACGCCATTAATTTGGGCGAGGGAATGTGGTTGGGTCTCCATCATTCAGCGCTGACGGAAAAGCGTACTGCGCGGACCTTGCGAAGGCTTGAAGATATTGGCTCCAAGGTGGACCGACTTTTCAGTTTTCGTGGAGTTCTAGCTATGATCGGCGTCGTTCTAGCTGGATTCGTAGGGGCCGCCGTCATCCTGTTCTTGCTCTGGCGATTGATGGGCTATACGATTGCTCGTATGAGCGTTGATGCTCAGTGGCCCTACACCATCATCCTGGGTTTAATTACAGCGGGGCTCGTCTGGCTGATTAGCAAGCTTCTGCGATACATTCGGGGCCTTATTCGCGGCCCTGGAAATTCGATTGACCATTAACAATGCCAGTGAAAAGCGGTCTGATCTGACATTCCGAAACTGAGCGGTTTTTCTTAGATTCGCGCAACCTCCCTTGCGCGGAAAGCTTCCGCCTCCCCGCTCCGCAGGACTCCTGACATCTTATGTTGCTACTTCAATTCAAGAGGCCACCTGCGGCGGCCGTGATCGCTGCTCCTGTTATGGCTCCGCCAGCAGTCGCCCATACAACAATGGTATTATCCAGCCGCGTGGCCTTATGTTCGACTGCTGCCCGAGCAAAAAAGGGATTGATTTCTCCCACTCGCGCCTCGTCCGACTTGAGATCACCGATAAATAATTCTGGATCAGCAGAATGCCGGACGGAGTCGTTGTACCGGCGTTCAGCTTCTCGAAATAAGCGCTGCAATGCCTCCAGGTTCGACATTGCGAGCCATAGCGATGCAATCAGGAAGTTGGCGCGCTTTCGCCGTCCATTGCCTTTAATGGCCCCCCAGGATCCCGTAATGAGAAATCCGAGTCGCTTAAGTATTCCTTCTTGTGAACGTCGTAGAGTCTCATAGTCATGCGCAATTAACTCATGCATTGTAATTTGGGATCCATAGTCGAGATCTAGCGTTCTTCGAGCTATGTTTTTTAGTCTTGCGAAATCCGCAGAGGGGGATGCCAGTAGGTTGTGTACTAGAAGTACGAGTTGAAGACGCCCATAACGTCCATAAACGTTCAGGTCGATTTCTCTCGAACCTTCAGGGTGGAATTGCTCAGAATAATCTTTTGCATCCCAGCGGTTGACTCTGATCTCCTTATGCACAAAAAGGTGCTCGCATGCGACGCTGCATGCTTGCACATAGAGTGCATATCCCGCATTCTTGCAAACTTCCCGAAGAATATCGACGACTACTTGACCGACTGCGGGCGGGGCGTCCTCTTCAGCATCCCCGCGATGCCACGTTACTACGGCAGTACAGCCGTCCCAAGCTACGTCATAAGTATCCACCATGGGGTTCTCGCCGTGTATCTTCGGCTGATTCTTTAGGGGAACAAAAACTTCAAATGCTATCGGACTGAAGAATCGCTTCGAGTAAAAACTGTCCGACCCACTCACAAGTTGATCCCATTCAGCATTTGACCATGCGGGATACCAGCGATCATTTTCTGTCCAGGAATGTTCGGGTGTGTTATTAGCCAGAGCTTTTACACGACTGTCGGCTCTTAGTGCTTCCATTAGTGCCGCATGAACTTCATCAGATGACAAACTTCCATGGGGCAGCTTCAGTATGAAATTTCCGAAGCGGGCGAAAAGCCTCTCATCCGCAACTGGATTCTCACCTTGTTCTTCGGGTGTGACTTGAGTTGGCTCGTTCACCGACATATGTCCCTCCATCGTTACAGCCGATGCTCTCATAGCAGGTGCTGTGACATCGGCAGCTAGAGGCGTCCCCGTGATGTTGTCCTCACAATGAGGCGGATTCACCAAGCATGTGGCACCGGGGGCAGGGCCCTGTCAATCGGCTCGGTCTACGACGCCTACGACGATCAGGTCAATGTGCCCCGTGCGGGGGTGCAGCCTGTGTTGAAGCGGGGGAAAAATCGTGATGGTGCACATATGCCCTTACTCGTCGCTAGCCGCGACATCTATGAGGTCTAATGCGTCACCCAGCAGCTCAACGGCGGCATCGTGTGCCGTATCCGCGTTGCCCGCAGTTCTCCGATAGGTGTAGGCGATGGGGGTCAAGTCCGCATCCTCCAAGTGCCATGGACTGGTTACCTCCAACTCCCCGCCGTGTGCGACGGCGCTCTCTCCTCGCGGGGCGAGAACGATGCTGTGAACAACTACCAGTGCATTGTTGGGGTACTCGACGCGGTGTAGCGCGACTTCGTTCTTGGTAAGCAGAACCGACTCCCCGAGGGACGTCGTTCCCTTGACCTCTACGAACAGTCGCTGACCCTCCCGCACGCAGCGCAGGTCATAGGACTCCCGGTCACCAACGTCCTTCACCTTCCACCCCTGGGCCACGTAGTGAGAAGTCGCCACCTCGACTGCCCGGCGTTCAACGGCCTGTTGTTCGGGCTTGGTGAGTCCAAAGCCCTGTCGCCCTCTCCTCTTCCGCTTGCCGGCTGCCTCAGCCACCGCATCGGTGACAAACTCGACCTCAGGTGCTGGAACTCCAGGAGCGCGAGGATCTGCGTCCTCGGCCACGTACAGCTGCGACAGCAGGTCGAGCATCAGTCCTAGGTCTTGGAGGACGTCATCATCCGAAGGCATGAGATCTAGCTGATACTCGAACGCCGCTACGGTGCCTGCTTCGTATGAGGGACCGAGGAGACTGCGTCGGGCGTCAAGCGCAATACCGTCTCGCAATCTTTCGTGGTCGAGCCTCGACTGCAGGACGGAACGGGCCCACCGCATCGAGGCCTGCATTTCTTGGAGAGGTCGAGGTTTGAACTCGAATCCGTCCCATCGAGTAGCTCCGTGACACAGCGACAAGTAACAACGGTCGCCAAGCGCGCTGAACAGGAAGACGACGTACCACCCGGTTGTAGCTGACGAACTCCGTGATTCGGAGTACAGGCGTGTCCAAGGTATTTCTGTCTTCGGGCCCGTCCCGTCACGCCCTTCTACCGCGAGGTCCTCCTCAGGCCAGGTCACCGACCGCATCAGCACGTCGAAATGGGAGCGCAGCCAGCTGGGAATCTCATTGCGCACAATTTGACCACGTCGATCCATGGCGACGGTCTTTCGGTGGCTCCAATCAGGTTGCAGGAGCAGGACCTCTTCGAGGAAGTCATTCAGAGGGCCCGGTGTGTTCTCCATCGTTACCTGGAAGCCCATCCGAGCCAGCACGCGAACGACGGTTGCGTCACCGCCGCTGAACTCCGAGTTGCGCAGCGGCTTCCCATGCTGATACCCGTGTGCGGCACCAACGACAGCCTTCGAGTCGTAGCGCTTCTTACCCCGAGTAACGAAGTAGCTGCGAGCCGGTCCAAAGCGGTACTTAGACAGGAACGCTTCACGGCCCACGGCATCAAATTCATCCAGGGCAGCCACGACGGCAACTGGATCGGTAAGGTCTCCCAAAGCCATAATGCGACCGTATCGCCTATGTCGCGCACTTGGGCACGCCAACCGGGCGTGTCCCGAGTGGGACCAATGTCTTGGCAGTCCGCACAGAGTCCGCAAGAGGCCCGCAAAAGCTCTACTCCCGTCCATCACCGACACCCACATAAACCGCGGCATCACGCGGCAAACCACCTTCCGCAACGCCCGACAATCATTAGTGGAAGGTTCTGGATCCACTGTTCGTAGGTAGGTCAAGTCGCCGGCGGGGCGCGGTGAAGGTGGCCCAAGACGTTTGTGCGTGTTGGTTGTGTGGGGTCGAGTACGGTGGCGGGGAGCATGGACCCGCTGCGCGGGGCTGCAGCCCTTGACCCTCTCCCCAAAGCGCCCCGGCTACCGGCTCCCCACGAAATCCCGGAACGGGCCACGACGGCTAGACCCCCTCAGAAATGAGGGCGTCTTTGTCATGGGTTGGGCAGCGCTTGGCCGGGCGCGCCTCGCCCCTCCGGTTCAGGGCGTGCACAGAGCTGTTTGCCGGACGTCATTCACTAGTTGGGTAACGGGTCCAGAGACGTAGAGAGAAGACCCGGGAGCATGGCTCTACCGGGTGTCCAGGGGTGGCAGCCATGGCTAGAATGCACCCTGAGCACGGCCCGTAATGCCGTGTTCCGTGCCCCGGGAGTTGGTAGCTCGCCGGGGCACTTTCTGTGTTGCGTCTCGACGGTATGTCGGGCTCCCGGGGATGTGCAGTCTGCACGCCAACTCCGCCCGGGACGCCGTGACCAAGATCTGCACCCTGCCGCTGCTGGCGGGGGAGAACATCAGCTCCGGGTTCGTGGTGCCTACGGTGGCCTCGTGCTTCGACCTCGTGGTGCACTGCCACCGGGACCGGCACAGCCGCCGCCGGGTGAGCGAGATCCTCGCGATCGGCAACCGGGTCGAGAACGGCGTGATCGAGACGTACCCGGTCTTCGCCGAGACGGACGGCGCCCTGTTGGCAGTGGCCGCCGAGGCGCCGGCGGCGTGGAAGTTCGAGCAGGCCGGGCACCGGGTGAGCGAGCTGCTGGCGGACGACGGCCCGGTCGGAGCAGCGCGGTGAGCGCGGCGCTGGGCGTGCTGCTGGGGGCGGGCGTGTTCCTGCTCTGGTGGTCCTGCTGGGCCGAGGAGGCGCCGCGCGCGGCCGGCCCGCGCCGGCCCGGCCGGCTGCGCGAGCTGCTGCTGCGCGCGGACCTGGCCCGGGTCGGTCCGGCGGGACTGCTGGCCGCCTGCGCCGCGTCCGGGACGCTGAGCGGACTGCTCGTCGCCGCGGTCACCGACGCGGCGGTCCTCGGCCTGTGCGCCGCCGTCCTGGGCGGATGGGTTCCCCTGGCGGTGGTCCAGCACCGGGCCCGGCACCGGGCGGCCGCCTTGCGCGAGGTGTGGCCCGACGTGGTCGGCCACCTGCGCTCGGCGATCCGAGCCGGGATGTCCCTGCCCGAGGCGCTGATCCAGCTGCAGTACCGCGGACCCGAGCCGGTGCGCCCTGCCTTCGCCCGGTTCGCCGCCGACTACCGCGCCTCGGGGCAGCTGCAGGGCGCGCTCACCCTGCTCAAGGACCGGCTGGCCGACCCTGTGGCCGACAACATCGTCGAGGCCCTGCGGGTGACCCGGGAAGTGGGCGGGACCGACCTCGGCCGGCTGCTCGGCACGTTGTCCGAGTTCCTGCGGGAGAACGCCCGCACCCGCGGCGAGCTGGAGGCCCGGCAGTCCTGGACGGTCAACGCCGCCCGGCTGGCGGTGGCCGCACCGTGGATCGTGCTGGCGCTGATGGCCACCCAGCCCGCCGCGATCCGGGCCTACGACACCCCGGCCGGCGCCCTGGTGCTGATCGGCGGGCTGCTCGTCTCCACGATCGCCTACCGCCTCATGCTGCGGATCGGGGCGCTGCCCGAGCCCAAGCGGGTGCTGCGGTGAGTGCTTCCCCCGCCCTGCTGGTGCTCCTCGGCCTGGTGCACGCCGCCGGGCTGTGGCTGGTGCTCACCGGTGCCCGGGTCACCGGCCGGCCGTCCTTCGCAACCCGGATCGCCCCGCAGCTGCGATCGGTGGAGGTCGAGTCGGCGCTGCTCGCCAGTCCCGGGCACCGCTCGGCCCGGGCCCCCGGCCGGGCCGCAGCGGGGCTGGACCCGATCGTGCGCGGGCTGGCCCACCGCGTGTTCCGGCACGCCGCCCCGTCGGCGGCCCTGGAGAGACGCCAGGTCCGGGCGGGCGTCAGCACCACGGCGGCGGACTTCCGCGCCGAGCAGCTCCTGTGCGCGACGGGGGGCCTGCTGCTCGGCGTCCTGCTCGGCGTGGCCGCCGAGGCGCGCTGGGGCACGGGCCCCGGCGGGGTGCTGCCGGCCGTGGGCGCGGCCACGGCCGCCGGGCACCTGCTGCGCGGGCACCTGCTGAGCCGGCGGATCCGGCTCCGCGAGGCCCGGATGCTGGCCGAGTTCCCCGCCGTCGCCGAGCTGATGGCGCTGTCGGTGGGCGCGGGGGAGAGCGCGGTGGGTTCGCTCGAGCGGGTGTGCCGGGTCGCCGAGGGAGAGCTCACGGCGGAGTTCCGCGCGGTGCTCGCACAGACCCGGTCCGGCGCCGGACTCGTGCACGCCCTCCAGGACTTCTCCGCGCGCACCCCGGTGGCGCCCATCGGGCGGTTCGTGGACGGCATCGTCGTGGCCATCGAGCGCGGCACGCCCCTGGCGGACGTGCTGCGGGCCCAGGCCCAGGACGTGCGGGACAACGACAAGCGCGAGCTGGTGGAGGCCGCCGGGCGCAAGGAGATCGCCATGATGGTGCCCCTCGTGTTCTGCGTGCTGCCGCTGACGGTCGTGTTCGCCGTGTTCCCCGGGATCGCCGTGCTCGAGCTCGGCTTCTGACCTCTCATCCGGGCGGCCGGGGACCGGCCGCCCTCCAGGAAAGGACACACCCATGACACACCTCCACCGGCTCGCCGCCCTGCTCGGCGTCCTCGCCCTGGCCCTCGCCGCGCTGCGCGAGCGGCTCGCCGCCGATGATCCGGACCGCGGGGACGTCCCCGGCTGGGTGATGCTGACCCTGATGTCCGCGGTGCTCGTGGCCGGGCTGCTGCTGGTGGCGCAGCCGGCCCTGGAGGGGCTCTTCCAGGACGCGATGGCGCGCGTGAGCCAGAACTGAGGATGGACGAGGAGCGCGCCCGGCCGGGCGCCGGGCCCCCGGAGACGGACCGGGGAAGTGCGGTGGTCGAGTACGTGATGGTGGCCGGCCTCGTGGCGATGATCTTCGCGGCCACGCTGCAGCTGGCCCTGGCCCTGCACGCGCGCAACACGCTGATCGACGCGGCCGCGGCCGGCCCCCGGTACGGCACCCTGGCCGACCGCTCGCCCGAGGACGGGGTCGAGCGGACCCGCCGGATCGTCTCCGGTGCCCTCGGCCCCCGGTACGCCCAGGATGTCGTCGCGACCACCGCGGCGGTGGGCGAGCTGCGGACCCTGGAGATCACGGTGGTCTCGCCCCTGCCCGTGGTGGCGCTGTTCGGTCCGCCCGACTCCCTGGAGGTGCGCGGCCATGCCGTCCTCGGCGACTGAGGCCACTGCCTCCACCGGAGCAACGGCATCGACGGCTACGGCTGCGTCGACCGCCTCGACCACGGCGGCCCGTGCGGCCGGGCCGCCCGATGTGCTCGGGGGCCCTGCGGGCGGTGACGAGGGCAGCGCGGTCGTGGAGTTCGTCGCGCTGGGCACGCTGCTGCTCGTTCCCGTGGTCTACTTCGTGCTCGCGGTGGCCCAGGTCCAGGCCGGGGCCTTCGGGGTGGTGGCCGCCGCGCAGCAGGCGTCCCAGGTGCTGGCCCGGGCCGAGCCCGGTGCGCTCTCGGACACCGGGCTGACCGCGGCGGCGCAGCTGGCGGCCGCGGACCAGGGCTTCGCCCCCGACCGGCTGGCGCTCCGCCTGGAGTGCTCCGACGGGGCGTGCGCGGCGCCCGGTGCGGTGGCCACGGTGCACGCCACCCTGGAGGTCCCGCTGCCGCTGGTGCCCGGCTTCACCGATCTGGACGTGGCCGTGCTGACGTCCTCGGCCACGGTCGTGATCGGCCGCTACGGATGAGCGGGCGGACCGCCGGCCCCGGCCCGCGCCGGGACGGGAGCCGGGGCCACGACCGGGACCACCACCGGGGCCACGACCGGGACCACCACCGGGGCGAGGACCGGGACGACGGGCAGGTGACGATCCTGGTCATCGGCTTCGCGGTCGTGCTGCTCCTGCTCACGGTCGTGGTCATGGGGGTCACCGCGGTCTACGTGGGGGAGCGCAAGCTGCAGGTGCTGGCCGACAACGCCGCGCTCGCCGCGGCCGACACGTTCGTGGCGCTGGAGCCGGGGACGGGCGGCGCCCCGCCCGTCACGGTCCTGGACGACGACGCCGTGGCGGGGGCCGCGACCGCCTACCTCGACACCGTCAGCGCCTGGGCCGGGACGCCGGGCCTGACCCTGGCCGCACCAACCGGGAGCCCGGACGGGCGGACCGCGGAGGTGAGCCTGGCCGCCGTCGTGCACCCGCCGGTGGTCAACCTCCTGGTGCCGGACGGCATCCCGATCACCGCCACGAGCGAGGCCCGCGCGCGACTGGGTCGATGACGTGGCCCACCCGGTTCCGCTGACCCGCGCGGCCGCTCCGGGGGGCGGCACGGCCGGCGCGGCAGGCGCGGCGCTCGCAGACGTCAGGGCCGGCCCCGGACCAGGCGACGGAGATGATCACCGTTCGGGTGCTGTTCGGCGCGATCTCATTGACCACCCGGGAACGGCGGCGCACGCTGGTGCCGAGGGATGTTCTTCCGGGCCGATCCTCACGATTGCATCGGTCCTGGTGGGGAGGAGGTGTCGCGACGACGACCGGTGCGGCCCCACGGCCGGCACCGCAGTGAGCGGGACGCGCACCACGGGAGCAACCGGTACAGGCGGTCCCGTCCGACACCACATCGAGGTCTCGACATGAGTACAGTTCGCGCGCGGGGGCGGTGGAGCGCGCCGGTGCAGGGCGTGCTGACGCTGCTGCTCGCGCTGGCGCTGGGCATCGCAGGGCTTCCGCCGTCGGCCGCCCGGGACGATCCCGGGGACGTCCTGCGGAGCGCGGCCCGCCCGCTCTCCTACGACGACACCGTCCGGAAGGACGGACCCGCCGCCTACTGGGCCATGCGCAGCCCGGGTGCGGGCACGGAGCAGGACCTGGTGGGCAGGCTCCACGGCAGCTACCACGGCAAGCCGAAGCGGGCGACCCTGCCCAACGGCGACACGGCCGCGGACTTCGACGGCACCGGTCAGTACCTCCAGGTGCCCGACGCCGCCGCCGTCAGCGCCGGCACGCGCGGCGTGCTCACCGTCGAGGCGTGGATGCGCCCCGACGCGCTGGACTTCCGGTCCCAGGAGGGCTCGGGGTACGTGCACTGGATGGGCAAGGGCGCGCCGAGGAACCACGAGTACGTGGCACGGATGTACTCGAAGAGCAACTCCGAGAACCGGCCCAACCGCATCTCCGGCTACGCGTTCAACCCGTCCGGAGGGGAGGGGCCGGGTTCCTACTTCCAGGTACCGGTGCGCAAGGGGGAGTGGATCCACTATGTGCTCGTCATCAATGCCAACGTCAAGGGCGGGGACTATCCGAACGGCTACACGAAGATCTACCGCAACGGGCAGCGCATGGACCAGGACGACCTGAAGCACGACGGCACGGTCGTCGTGCCCCGGCGCGGCAGCGCGCCGTTCCGCGTGGGCACCCGGGACCTGAGGTCGTTCTTCGACGGGGCCGTCGGCAAGGTGGCGGTCTACACCAAGGAGCTGCCCCGGAAGCAGGTCGAGGAGCACTACCGGGTGATGACCACGCGGTGAGGACCGGGACGCCGTCCGGCCCGGACGGCGGGACGAGACGGCGACGCGTACCCGGTTTCTCAACCGGCGAGAACGTCCCTGGTGCCCACCACCGTGGCGTTCATACGCTGGCGGGCACCCGGGACAGCATCCCGGACGGCAGGGGGAACGACCTGCCGGCCCCGTCGTCGAAGGAGAAGGCCATGGACGCTCCCGTCCGCTCCGTCATCAGCCCAGGACGCTACGTCCAGGGACCGGGCGCCATCGCACGCCTGGGAGAGTATCTCGCCGCCGTCGGGCGGACACCCCTGGTGGTGGCCGACGACGTCGTCTGGGGATTCGTGGGCCACGACGTGGAGGCGTCCCTGACGCGGGCCGGCATGGCGACCACGCGCGAGACCTTCAACGGCATCCCCTCGGCCGGGGAGATCGACCGGCTCACGGCGGTCATCCGCGCGGCGGGGGCCGACGTGGCCGTGGCCGTGGGCGGCGGCAGCACCATCGACGCGGTCAAGGCCTCGGGGTTCCTCGCCGGGATCCGGTGGGTCAGCGTCCCCACCGTCGCCTCCACCGACGCACCGACCTCGGCGCTGGCGGTCGTCTACACCGACGAGGGCGTCTTCGAGGAGTACCGGTTCTTCCCCCGCAACCCCGACCTGGTCCTCGTCGACTCCCAGCTGGTGGCCAACGCGCCGGCGACGTTCCTGGCGGCGGGCATCGGCGACGCCCTGGCCACCTGGCTGGAGGCCAGGGCCACCGCCGCGTCGGGGTCGCTGACCATGGCCGGGGGCACGGCCACCCTCACGGGCACCGCCCTGGCCCGGCTGAGCTGGGACGTCCTGTGGGACAACGCCCTCGTGGCGATGGACGCCGCCCGGGACCACGTCGTGACCCCGGCACTGGAGAAGGTCATCGAGGCCAACACCCTGCTCTCGGGGCTCGGCTTCGAGTCCGGCGGACTGGCGGCGGCCCACGCCGTCCACAACGGCCTGACCGCGGCTCCGCAGACCCACGGCCTGGCCCACGGGCAGAAGGTCAACATCGGCTCCATCACCCAGCTCGTGCTGGAGGGCGCCCCGAGCTCGGAGATCGTGGACTTCATCGAGTTCACCACCCGGGTCGGGCTGCCGACCACCCTCACGGAGATCGGGCTGCGCGCGGAGGACACCGAGGAGATCCGGGCCGTGGCGCGGGCCGCGACCGTGGAGAACGAGACCATCCACAGCATGCCCTTCACCGTGCGGGCGGACGACGTCGCCGCGGCGCTGACCTCCATCGAGCGCCTCGGCCGGCGGGTGCGTGCCCGCGCCGGCCTGCCCGAGCCGCAGCCCTACCGCCACGCCCACTAGCGTCCCGCCCGGACACGATCCGTCCGGGCGGTCCCGTCCCGGGCGGGTCCTGCCCCGGTGGGACCAGTCCTCGGAGGGCTCAGTGACCGCGGGGCAGGACCGCCCCGCGGTCGAACTCCTCGGTGGCCGCCACGGCGCCCGTGCCGTCGATCAGGGTCACGGCGCCCGCAGCGCCGTGCGCACCCGCGGAGATGTCGGCTCCCGTGTCGGCGAGGACGTTCTCGAGGGTCACCCCGGGCCCCACCCGGACGCCGTCCAGCAGCACCGAGCTGCGCACCGTGGCGCCCTCCTCGACGACGACGCCGGGGCCGAGCACCGAGTGCTCCACGGCGCCGCGCACGGTCGCGCCCGCGGCGACCATCGACCCGCGCAGCTCGGCGCTGCCGGCGATCCGGGCGGGCACCCGCTGCGGCTGGGCCGAGAGGATCGGCCAGCCTGGGTCGTCCAGGGCCACGCCGTCGCCGTCGAGCATCTGCATGTGGGCGGTCCAGTAGGACTGCAGGGTGCCCAGGTCCATCCAGTACCCGTCCAGACGGTGCTCAACCACCGTGCGGTGCGCCACGAACCACGGGACCAGGTCGTTGCCGTAGTCCTCGAGCCCGCCCTCCTGCTCGTGCACGAGGTCGAGGGCCTCCAGCAGCTTCTCCGCGTCGTAGAGGAACATCTCAGCGGCGACCAGCCGCCCCCGGGGCTCGTCCGGCTTGTAGTCGAAGCCGGTGACGCGGCGGTCGTCGTCGGTCTGCACCACGCCGTAGCGGGAGGGGTTCTCGTCGACGAGCGTGGTGACCACGGTCAGGTCGGCGCCCTGCTCGAGGTGGGTGTCGATCACGTCGAGGAAGTCCAGCGTGTACAGGTGGTCGGCGCTGAGCACCAGGACGAGGTCCGGGGCGAAGTCGCGGATCAGGTCCTTCTGCCGGTAGAGCGAGTCCGCGTTGCCCTCGGCGAAGCCCTCGCCCTCGGTGCCCTGGTACGGGGGCAGGAGCTGGAGCCCGCCGTGGGTGCGGTCGAGGTCCCAGGGGCGCCCGTTGGCCAGGTGCTGGTTGAGGCTGTGCGGGAGGAACTGCTCGACGACCCACACGTCCGAGAGGTGGGAGTGCACGAGGTTGGACAGGGCGACGTCGATGAGCCGGTAGGTGCCCGCCACGGGCAGGGCGGGCTTGACCTTCTTCTCGGTCAGGGCGCCGAGCCGGGAGCCCTTCCCGCCGGCGAGGACCAGGGCCAGCGTGCGAGGGATGCGCATCGTGCTTCCTTCCTCTCGGCACCATCCTGCCAGAGGGGCGCCGGGCCGGGCCGGGGTGATTTGCCCCCATGGGATAATCTTGGCTTCCATGGCCTCCCTTGACTTCCCGGCAGAGATCTCCGCCCTCCGTTCCACGTTCGCGTCCATCGAGGCCGTGAGCGACGTCGACGCCATCAAGCGGGACATCGCCGAGCTCTCGCAGCAGGCGACCGCCCCGGACCTGTGGGACGACCAGGCCGCGGCGCAGAAGATCACCTCCAAGCTCTCCCACAAGCAGTCCGATCTCGAGCGGCTCGAGATGCTGGGCGGCCGCATCGACGACATCGAGGTCATGGTGCAGCTGGCCGCCGAGGAGGACGACGCGGAGACCCTGGAGCTCGCCGTGGAGGAGCTCGCCGCGGTCAAGAAGGCGCTCTCCCGGCTGGAGGTCCAGACCCTGCTCTCGGGCGAGTACGACGAGCGCGAGGCCGTGGTGACCATCCGCTCCGGCGCCGGCGGCGTGGACGCCGCCGACTTCGCCGAGATGCTCATGCGCATGTACCTGCGCTGGGCGGAGCGCCACGGCTACCCGACCACCGTCCTGGACACGTCCTACGCGGAGGAGGCGGGCCTGAAGTCCGCGACCTTCGAGGTCAAGGCCCCCTACGCCTTCGGCACCCTGTCCGTCGAGGCCGGCACCCACCGGCTCGTCCGCATCTCCCCCTTCGACAACCAGGGGCGGCGCCAGACCTCGTTCGCGGCGGTGGAGGTCATCCCGCTCATCGAGCAGGACGACTCGATCGAGATCCCCGAGTCCGAGATCAAGGTGGACGTCTTCCGCTCCTCGGGTCCCGGCGGGCAGTCCGTGAACACCACGGACTCCGCCGTGCGGATGACCCACATCCCCACGGGCATCGTCGTGTCCATGCAGAACGAGAAGTCCCAGCTCCAGAACCGCGCCGCCGCGCTGCGCGTGCTCCAGTCGCGGCTGCTCCTGCAGCGCCAGGAGGAGGAGAGCGCCAAGAAGAAGGAGCTGGCCGGGGACGTCAAGGCGTCCTGGGGCGACCAGATGCGCTCCTACGTCCTGAACCCGTACCAGATGGTCAAGGACCTGCGGACCAACCACGAGGAGGGCAACCCCTCCGCGATCTTCGACGGCGCGATCGACGGCTTCGTCGACGCCGGGATCCGCTGGCGCGCCGATCAGCGCCACGCCCCGGCCGACGCCTGAGCTCCCGCGGGACCCCTGCCCGGGCCCCGGCCGGTCCCGCGACCGGCCGGGGCCCGGCGCCCTGGGAGGGCGGGCGCTCAGCGGCGCAGGAAGCGCGCCACCGTCCGTCCCGGCCGGGTGCGGGGCTCCGTTTCAGCGGGGCCGTCCTCGGGGGCCGCTGCCGCCGGGTACAGCTCCTCCGCCTCCCGCAGCTTGGTGCGGTGCAGCCGCGCGGCCGTGGCCGGGAAGGCGTGCGACCGGGCGGGCGCGGACGGTTCCGTGCCGCCGGTGGGTGTGACGGACCACCCCGTGCCGGCCTCGAGCAGCGACTGGTGCTTGACGCGGTAGTAGTCGGGGCTGACCTCCAGCGCGGTGCCCTCCGCGCCGCACGCGGCGGCGAGCAGGTGGAAGTGGAACCGCGAGGTGAGCCACGTCTGACCCGGCCGGGCGGGGAAGCCCTCCTGCCAGAGCCGCGTGAACGGCACGAAATTCTCCTCGGGGACGAGGTCGGCGAGCCGGTCGAAGGCCGCGCGGTCCGCGCCGGGGATCGCCTCGAGGTAGCGCACGGTCCGGCCGGCCAGGGCCGGACCCGTCAGCGCGGTCCGCACGGCGGCGACGGCGCCGTCGAGGATCCCGGGCTCGGTCATGTCGCTCTGCAGGCACACCCACACGTCGCCGTCGCCCGCCCCCTCGGCGGGCGCGCCGGTGAAGCCCGCGAGGCCGGGCAGGCCGAGGAAGGCGTCGTCGGGGGCGCGGTCGGCGCGGGCGAGCTGGGCGCTGGGCGCGTCACGGACCGTGGCGTGGTCGAAGGCGCCGAGCGCGGCACGCAGGCCCTCGGCGTCGGTGGCGGGGGCCAGGCCCAGACCGGTGGCGGCCAGCCGCGCCCCGGAGACCTCGCGCAGCCGCAGCGCCGCCCGGAGCAGGCGCGCGTGGTGCGGCCAGATGGAGTTCAGGTACCCGCCCCCGAGGAAGTGCACGGAGCCCGCGCGCCGGGCGCCGAGCAGGCCGAGGTCGTAGCGCGGGGACCCCAGGTGCGTCACCACCCGGTCCACGTGGGCGTCCGCCGCGGCCGGGTCCATCCCGGTCGTCTCGAAGGCGAGCCGCCACAGGGTGTCGGTGGTCCGCAGCCCCGGGTGCAGGCCGTCGAAGAGGTGGGACGCCAGCCCCGGGTGGGGGCAGTCGAGCCACACCTCGGCGCCGGGCCGGGCGCGGGCGAGGAAGCGCAGCCACGAGGCGGCGATGAACTCGTCGCCGAAGTTGGGGTGACCGCTCGTGCCGACGAGGTACAGGACGTCCGCGGCGGGCGGGCGCTCGGTGGGGACTGGCTCCAGCATCCGCCCAGCCTACCGGGTGCGGCGGGGGTGACCTGGGGCAACGCTCCTGGGCGGGGCGCCGCCGGGTCCGGGAGCAGGCCGTGGTCCCGCGCGATGGCCGTGGCGTAGGATGGAGGATCTGCCGCGTGCCCCGGTGCGCGGCGTGTTCCCGTCCGCACCGTCCCCAGGGAGGAGGCCCATGGCCAAGAAGGACACCGGTCGCCAGGTCGTCGCCAACAACAAGAAGGCCCGACACGACTACCACATCCTCGACACCTACGAGGCGGGTCTCGCGCTCATGGGCACCGAGGTGAAGTCCCTGCGCATGGGGCGCGCCTCGCTCATGGACGGGTTCTGCCAGTTCACCGACGGGGAGCTGTGGCTCGAGGGCGTCCACATCCCCGAGTACCTGCAGGGGTCGTGGACCAACCACTCCGCTCGCCGCCGCCGCAAGTTGCTCCTGCACCGCAGCGAGATGGACAAGATCCAGCAGAAGACGCGGGAGTCCGGCTTCACGATCGTGCCGCTGTCCCTCTACTTCGTGGACGGGAAGAAGGCCAAGGTCGAGATCGCCGTGGCCAAGGGCAAGCGGGAGTACGACAAGCGCCAGACCCTGCGGGAGCAGCAGGACAACCGCGAGGCCCAGCGGGCCATGCGCTACAAGAACCTGGGCTGAGCGTCCGGGGCGAATGCTTGCGGTCGGCGAGTACCGCGCGGTAGAGTGGTGTATCCCGCTGCGGCGGGATGCTTGACAACAAAATATGGGGATGATCGGTTTCGACGATGTGAGTTGAGACAGGGGAAGCGGGTCGAGGACGCAGAGTTATCTCGTAAACGCTCTCTGTAAAACAATAGTTGCCAATTCTCAGAGCAACGTCGCCAAGTCTCAGAACGCCTTCGCCCTCGCGGCGTAAGCGCAACCAGACTACTTAGGTGACTGTCAGCCCGGGTTCGCCTTCGACCCGGGGTCTGGCATCAATCAGGAGGCCACTGCTCCAGCCGTTCGTCGCGGGCGTCTGGAGAACACTTTCGCGACTGAGTCCGTCGGCCACGTGTCTGCACGAGGGCCGGGACTGAGAAAACGTCACGCAGACTGCACCCGGAGAAGCCCTGACAATGCTGCATCGGACGGGGGTTCAATTCCCCCCATCTCCACGAGATCCCTGACCGGGGAGCGCCGCGAGGCGTTCCCCGGTTTTTTCGTGCCCGGACCATTCCGGGGCAGGGCGGGCGCCGTGCCGCCGCCCGGGGAAGGGGGAAGGGGAACGTCCCGGCGGGCCGTGTGACAAGCTGGTGGCGTACCGCAGACGACCGAAAGGGCAACGCCATGAGCCACAACGACAACACGCCAGACCAGAGCGGCACCGGTGCCGGCGGGTCGTCGAGCTCCGGTCGCCATGACCCGCCCGAGTACGGTCAGCGCGTCGAGGGAGCGCCTTCGGGACCCTCCTACGAGCCGCCGCGCTCCGGCCAGGGCGGTGCCGGCGACCCGTACGCCACGCCGCAGTACGGCCAGGGGCAGCAGGGCTACCAGAGCCAGTACGACCAGGGCCAGGACTCCTACGGCCAGGGGCAGCAGGGCTACCAGGACCAGTACCGCCAGGGTCAGTACGGCCAGGGCCAGTACGACCAGGGACAGTACGGCGGCCAGGGCTACCAGGGCCAGGGCTACCAGGGCCAGGGCCAGTACGGCGGCCCGGGCTACCAGGGGCAGTACGACATGAACCAGTACGGCGCGAGCCCGCGGCCCGCCGGCACGGGGCTGGGCATCGCCTCCCTGGTGCTGGGCATCGTGGCGCTGCTGACGTGCTGGTTCGTGCTCGGCATCGTCCCGGGCCTCGTGGGCCTCGTGCTGGGCATCGTGGCGCTGCGCAAGCTGGGCAGGACGCCCGGCGCGTCCAAGGCCCTGCCGATCATCGGCATCGTGCTCAGCGTCCTGGCAATCCTGGCGAGCATCCTCTTCCTCGTGCTCTTCGGGGCGCTGTTCGGGGAGTTCGGGCCAGCCATGGAGGCCTGCTCGCAGTACTCCTCGGACCAGGCGGCGTTCCAGCAGTGCATCGAGCGGGAGATGGGATTCACCAGCCAGGACCTCTGACCCCGGCCGGAGACCGACGACGACGGGGGCCCGCACCGGTCGGTGCGGGCCCCCGTCGCTGCGCGGGCGGGTCAGGAGCCGGTCGCGAGCAGCCCCAGCACCTCGTCGTGCAGCAGGCCGTTGGTGGCCAGCGCGTTGCCGCCGAAGGGCCCGGGCTCGCCCTCGAGGGACGTGAACCGGCCGCCGGCCTCCTCGACCACGGGCACCAGCGCGGCCATGTCGTGCAGGCTGAGCTCGGGCTCGCAGGCGATGTCCACGGCGCCCTCGGCGAGGAGGCAGTAGGACCAGAAGTCGCCGTAGGCCCGGGTCCGCCAGACCTCGTCGGTGAGCTCCAGGAAGCGCTCGCGCACCCCTCGGTCCCGCCACCCGGTGAGCGAGGAGTAGGACAGCGAGGCGTCGGACAGCCGCCCCACCTGGGAGACGTGGATCCGCTGGGCGTTGGCCAGGGACTTGCCGGTGAACGCGCCCGTGCCGGCCGCCGCCCACCAGCGGCGCCCGAGCGCCGGCGCGGAGACCACGCCGACCACCGGCCGGCCCTCGTCGACGAGGGCGATCAGGGTGGCCCACACCGGCACGC
Source organism: Kocuria sp. CPCC 205263 (assembly GCF_040981075.1). Lineage (NCBI taxonomy): Bacteria > Bacillati > Actinomycetota > Actinomycetes > Micrococcales > Micrococcaceae > Kocuria > Kocuria sp. CPCC 205263. The sequence continues at coordinate 198,801 of NZ_JAVKPV010000005.1, forward strand.
CGCGCACGAAGTTCTTGGTGCCGTCGATGGGGTCCACGACCCACTGCCGGGCGCCGCTGCCGGTGGTGCCGTACTCCTCGCCGATCACGGCGTCCCGGTTGCGCGCGCGCCCCAGCTGGGTGCGGATGAGCTGCTCGGCCTCGCGGTCGGCGTCCGTCACGGGGGTGAGGTCGGGCTTGGTCTCCACCGTGAGGTCCTGGGCCTTGAACCGGCGCATGGTCAGGCGGTCCACGGCGTCGGCCAGGATGTGGGCGAGGCGGAGGTCGTCGGTGTAGTTGCTGGGGCTGCGCATTGGTCCAACCTACCCCGAACTGCGGTCCCGGGCCTGGTCGGGCGGGGGTGGGAGGCACCCTGCCCGGCGGCTCACTGGACGCCGAGCTCCTTGTCCTCGCGGGCCTCCCCGGGGCGCTCCCCGGCCCCGAGCAGCCGGCGCAGGGAGACCAGCCGGGACTCGCCCGCCTCCCCGGCGCGGCCCTGCGCCACCCAGGCGTCCAGGGCGCAGCCGGGGGACGTCCCCGTGTGCCGGCAGCCCTTGGGGCACTCGGCGATCGCCTCGGCGAGCTCGTCGAAGGACTCCACGATCCGGTCGTGGTCCACGTGCGCCAGGCCGAACGAGCGGATGCCGGGGGTGTCGATGATCCAGGACCCGGGGGAGGCGTCCTCGATCTTCAGGGCGAGGGCCGACGACGACGTGTGCCGGCCCCGTCCGGTCACCGCGTTCACCCCGCCGGTGGCCCGGTCGGCGCCCGTGAGGGCGTTGACGAGGGTGGACTTGCCCACGCCGGAGTGGCCCAGCAGCACCGAGACGTGGCCGTCGAGACGCCCGCGCAGGGCCTCGACGAGCGCGGGGTCGAGGGGCAGCGTGGTCCCGTCGTCGTCGGCCGGGACGTCGCGGGCGGGGCCCGAGACGAGCACGGGCAGCTCGAGCGCCGTGTAGTGGGAGATCAGCTCGGCGGGGTCCCGCAGGTCGGTCTTGGTGATGCACAGCAGCGGTTCGATGCCGGCGTCGTAGGCGGCCACGAGGGAGCGGTCGATGAACCCGGTGCGGGGCTCGGGGTTGGCGGCGGCCACGACGACCACGAGCTGGTCGGCGTTGGCCACCACGACCCGCTCGACCGGGTCGGTGTCGTCCGCGCTGCGGCGCAGGACGGTGGAGCGCTCCTCGATCCGCACGAGGCGGGCCAGGCTGTCCGGGGCGCCGCTGACGTCGCCGACGAGGCCCACGAGGTCGCCCGCGACCACGGGCCGGCGGCGCAGCTCCCGGGCGCGCACGGCCACGACCAGCCGCTCCCCGGGGGTGTCCTCCTCGAGGATCGCGGTGTAGCGGCCGCGGTCCACGGTGACGATGCGGCCGGTGACGGCGTCCTCGTGCGCCGGCCGCTCCTTGGTGCGCGGGCGGGAGCCGGTCTTGCTGGGACGGACGCGCACGTCCGACTCGTCCCAGTCGCGCCGGACGGAGTCCCTACGCGTCACGGCTCGTGCCCGTGAGCTCCGCCCACAGCCGGGGGAACTCGGGGAGGGTCTTGGCGGTGGTCGCGATGTTCTCGACCCGGACGTCCGGGACCACGAGGCCGATCACGGCGCCGGCGGTGGCCATCCGGTGGTCCTCGTAGCTGTGGAACGTCCCGCCGTGCAGGGGGGCCGGTCGGATCAGCAGCCCGTCCGCGGTCTCCTCGGCGTCGCCGCCGAGCCGGTTGATCTCCGTGACGAGCGCGGCGAGCCGGTCGGTCTCGTGGCCGCGCAGGTGGGCGATGCCGCGCAGCCGCGAGGGTGTGCCGGCGACCGCGCACACGGCCGCGACGGTGGGCGCGAGCTCCCCGGCCTCGCCGAGGTCGAGGTCGACCCCGGTCACCGCGTCCGGTCCCGTGACGGTGAAGGTCCCGTCCGTGAGCTCCACCGCCGCGCCGAAGGCCGGGAGGATGTGCTTCCAGTGGTCGCCGCCCTGGGTGGTGCGGTCGGGCCAGCGGGGCACCGAGACCCGTCCGCCGGTCACCACGGCCGCGGCCAGGAAGGGGCCGGCGTTGGAGAGGTCCTGCTCGATGGTCACGTCGAAGGCCCGCACCGGCCCGGGGGAGACCCGCCACTCGTCGGGCACGGAGTCGTCCACGGAGACGCCGAGGCCGCGCAGCACCTCGGCGGTCATCTCGACGTGCGGCATGGACGGGACACCGCGCCCCGAGCCGTCGGCGCTGCGGTGGCGCAGCACGAGCCCGTCGTCGAACCGGGCGCCCGCGAGCAGCAGGGCCGAGACGAACTGGCTCGAGCCGGTGGCGTCGATCTCCAGCTCCCCGCCGCGTACGCCGCCGGTGCCGTGCACGGTGAAGGGCAACCGGCCCCGGCCGTCGTCCTCGACCTGCAGGCCGAGCGCGCGCAGGGCGTCGATCACCGGTCCCATGGGGCGCACCCGGGCGCCCGGGTCGCCGTCGAAGGTGACGGGACGCCGTGCGAGGGCGGCGACCGGCGGCACAAAGCGCATCACGGTCCCGGCCAGCCCGCACTCGACCGTGACCGGCTCGGTGGCGTCCCACGGGGCGGGCTCGACCAGCAGGTCGGGGCCGAAGCCGCCGTCCCCGGCCACCTCCTCGACGCGGGCCCCCAGGGCCCGCAGGGCCTCGACCATCAGCCGCGAGTCGCGGGAGTGCAGGGGCGAGCGCAGCCGGCACGGACCGTCCGCCAGGGCGGCGAGCAACAGGTACCGGTTGGTGAGGGACTTCGAGCCCGGCACCGTCAGCTCGGCGACGACGGGACGGGGCCCGACGAACGGAGCCGGCCACAGCTCGTGCTGCGGGGCCGGCTCCGCGGCGTCGGGACGGGCTGCGGGGGCGGAGGACTCCGGCGGCATCACGACAGGGGGACCGGGGCCTAGCCCTGCTTGACGGCGTGCTGGAGGGCCTTCTCGGCCTTGGCCACCTGCTTCTGGGTGTCCTTGCCCAGCTTGGAGGCGTTCTTGCGGACGTCCCCGGCGAGGTGCTCGGCGCGCCACAGCAGGGACGGGTTGCCCTCGGTGTCCACGGCGGCGAGCATGACGGCGCCCACCAGGGAGGAGTTCTTGAAAGCGGTGGAGCGGCGGGCGGCCTTCTGCTCCGGGGTGCTCGCCTCCGCGGCGCGGTAGTCGGCGTAGGCGTTGAGCGCGGTGGTGGTGACGAGCACGCCGGCCGAGAGGCGGGGCAGCTTGCCCAGCCCGAAGAGCACGGCGGCGCCGAGCTGCGCCGCGGCCAGGCCCTGGGCCACCACGGCGTGGTTCTGCAGCGCGGGTCCGGCCTGGGGGAATGCCTTCGTGGCGGCGGAGATCGCCGGGGCGAGGTGCTGGGCGGCCTGGGACGAGTTGCGGAAGCTCTCCACCCCGTTGGCGACGTAACCGGTGGCCAGCAGCGGGCGGGCGATGCGACGGACGATGCTCATGGGTTCCTCCTCGGCGGCAGACGGTACCGCGGGGCTGTGTCGGGCGGGTCTGGATCGGCGGACGGCGCCGCTCGTCCCATCCTAGCCACGGGGACCGCGCACGGGGCGAGCACGGGCCGGGCGCGGTGGGAATAGGTGCGACGGTGACACCCGTTGTGCAGGACAGCGGCCGCCCCGTCCGGGGCAGGCCACCGGCACAGGTTTTCGAAGGGACCCGCACGGCGGGGGAGAGGAGCAGCCATCACCGCCCCCACGAGCGTTCTCGAGCCCGCCCCGGCCCGCACGCGCGTCCCCGTAGACTGGTCCGTGATGAACGAGCAGAACCAGCAGGGGGCCGCCCCCCAGCGCACCGAGCCGCCCGTCGACGTCGAGGCCGAGTCCCCCGAGGACCGGAAGGCGCGCTTCGAGCAGGACGCCATGGAGTACGTGGACCAGCTCTACGCCGCCGCCCTGCGCATGGCTCGCAATCCGGCCGACGCCGAGGACCTCGTGCAGGAGGCCTACACGAAGGCGTTCTCCGCGTTCCACCAGTACAAGCCCGGCACGAACCTCAAGGCGTGGCTGTACCGCATCCTCACGAACACGTACATCAACCTCTACCGCAAGCGGCAGCGCGAGCCGCTGCAGGCGAACACCGACACCGTCGAGGACTGGCAGCTGCACCGCGCCGAGTCCCACACGTCCTCGGGTCTGCGCTCCGCGGAGGTGGAGGCGCTGGACCACCTGCCGGACAGCGACGTCAAGCGCGCCCTGCAGGAGCTGCCCGAGGAGTTCCGGCTGGCGGTGTACTTCTCCGACGTGGAGGGCTTCGCCTACAAGGAGATCTCCGAGATCATGGACACGCCGATCGGGACGGTGATGTCCCGCCTGCACCGCGGGCGGAAGCTGCTGCGCGAGAAGCTCGCCGACTACGCCGCCGAGCGCGGCTTCGACACGTCCAGGGTGACCGGCGACAAGAAGAAGGAAAAGGACAAGTAGACATGGCCGACTGCGAGAGCCTCGGATGCTGCACGGACGAGAGGATCCGCCTGATCTACGAGTACCTCGACGGGGTGCTCCCGGCGGAGGACCTCGACGAGATCCACGGCCACCTCCTCGAGTGCCCGGAGTGCGCCCGCGAGTACGACCTGGAGTGCGTGATCCGCTCCGTGGTCCGGCGGTCCTGCGCGGAGACCGCGCCCGCCGACCTGCGGGTCTCGATCCTCGCCCGGCTGCACGGCGCGCGCCAGGACCCGCCCGCCGCCTGAGCGCGGCGCCCCGGTCCCGGGCGCGGCAGGACCCCCGGGCACACGGAAGGGCCCCGGACCGCGTCAGCGGTCCGGGGCCCTTCCGTCACGGCGTCGCCGGGGTCCGGGAAGGACCTCAGGCGTTGGGGCGCTTGCCGTGGTTGGCGCCGCCCTTGCGGCGGTCCTTGCGCTTGCGTCCGCGCTTGCTCATGCGAGCCTCCTGTCTGTCCGCGGTCGCCCGCGGCGGATCGTGGGTGTCGGCGTCCGTTCCCGCGTGGTCTGGTGATGTCAGCGGCGGCCGGACGAGGCACTGCCCGCCATTCTCTCACACGCGGGACGGGCGGGGCTCACCGGGGCTCGGGCAGGTCCAGCCAGTCGTACCAGCCGCGGTGCAGCACGAGCCACGCCATCAGCCCGTAGCCGGCCTGGCCGGGGTGTCCGTGGTTGGCCGCGAGGTCCTTGCGCCACTGCTCGTGGTGCTGCAGCGGGTTGAACGTGTCCACGTAGACGTGGTTGCGCCGGGTCGTGACATCCGCGTAGGCGGCCGAGAGGTCCGCGATCCGGCGGTTGCGCTCGGCGTCCATCGTGGGCGGGGGGCCGACCACGAGGACCCGCACGTTGTGCTGGGAGGCGGTGTCGATGATGTTGGCCATGTTCAGCCGGGAGCGCGCGCTCGTGATGGACAGGTCGATGTCCAGGGTGGAGGGCGCGATGACCAGGCGGTTGTCGTGGCCCGGGGAGAAGCGGCGGGCCGCCTCCTCGAACCAGCGCTCGTTGAGCGACTCGCTGCCCTCGCCGGGCGCCGCCAGGTTGTAGGCGGACACGGGGGCCACGTGGTGGGGGGTCCGGGCCATGACCCGCCCGAACCAGCCGAGGCCCCGGGGGTCGCCCTCGCCGGCCAGCAGCTCGTCACCGACTGCGACAATTCTGATCCTTCGTTGCTCCACGTCGTTCTTTCTGATCGGGGGTGCGGGATGTCGGGGGGACGAGCGGCGCCGGCCCGTGGGCACGGGCCGGCGCCGGACTCGCTGGAGACGTGCGGGAGGGCAGGGGCACAAGCCCCCACCCTCCCGGGACGGGCTCAGTCGCGCTCGAAGGCCGTCTGCACCAGGGTCTCGAGCTCGGCCGCGTGGCGCTTGGCCGAGCCGTTGGCCGGGGACGCGGACGCGGGGCGGGAGGCGAGCCGGACCGGCCGGTCGAGCTGCGGCAGGAGGTTGACCGCCATGAACGGCCAGGCGCCCTGGTTGGCGGGCTCGTCCTGCGCCCACGTGAGGCGGGCCTCGGGGTACTTGCCGAGCTCCTCCCGGATCTCCGCGAGGGGCAGCGGGTACAGCTGCTCCACGCGCACGATCGCCGTCCTCCGGTCCTGGCGCTCCTCGCGGGCCGCGGCGAGGTCGTAGTAGAGCCGGCCGGAGACCAGCACCACGTCGGTGACCTCGGAGGCCTCGAGCCCCGCCTGGTCGCCGATCACCGGGCGGAACGCGCCGGAGGTGAACTCCTCGATCGGGGAGGCCGCCGCCTTGAGGCGCAGCAGCTGCTTCGGCGTAGCCACCACCAGCGGCTTGCGCGGGCGGCTGTAAGCCTGCCGGCGCAGCAGGTGGAAGTGGTTCGACGGGGTCGAGGGGTTGGCCACGACCATGTTCTTCTCGGCGCACAGCGTCAGGAAGCGCTCGATCCGGGCCGAGGAGTGGTCCGGGCCCTGCCCCTCGAAGCCGTGCGGCAGGAGCATGACCAGCGACGAGCGCTGGCCCCACTTCTGCTCCGCGGAGGAGACGAACTCGTCCAGGATGATCTGGGCGCCGTTGACGAAGTCGCCGAACTGGGCCTCCCACACGGTCAGGGCGTCCGGGCGCTCCACGGAGTAGCCGTACTCGAAGCCCAGCACACCGTACTCGGACAGCAGCGAGTTGTAGATCGCCAGCTGCGCCTGGTTCCCGGAGAGGTGGTTGAGCGGGGTCCACTCCGCGCCGGTGCCGGAGTCGTAGAACACGGCGTGGCGCTGCGTGAACGTGCCGCGCCGGACGTCCTGGCCGCTCATCCGGACCGGGATGCCCTCCATCATGAGGGAGCCGAAGGCCATGAGCTCGCCCATGCCCCAGTCCACGCCGCCCTCGCGGGTCATCGCCTCGCGGCGCTCGAGGAGCTTGCGCAGCTTCTTGTGCACGGCGAAGTCCTCGGGGACCTCCACGTGCACCGCGCCGATCCGCTGGGCGGCCTCGGTCGAGATGGCCGTGGTGCGGGGGATCGAGACCCCGGAGTCCGCCTGCTGGGCGGAGGGCCGCTCGATGTTCGAGATCGCGGCGGAGTCCCCGGTGACCAGCGGGATGGAGGACGTCTGCGCCTCGTGCGTCTCGGCGAAGACCCGCTCCAGGCGCTCCTGGTAGTCCTTCAGCGCCCGGTCGGCCTCCTCCTGGGTGATGTCGCCGCGGCCCACGAGGTTCTCGGTGTAGATCTTGCGGGTCGAGCGCTTCTCCTCGATGAGGTTGTACATCAGCGGCTGGGTCATCGAGGGGTCGTCGCCCTCGTTGTGGCCGCGGCGCCGGTAGCACACGAGGTCGATGATGACGTCCTTGTGGAACGTCTGCCGGTACGCGAACGCCATCTGGCCCACGTGCGTGACTGCCTCGGGGTCGTCGGCGTTGACGTGGAAGATCGGCGCCTGGAGGCCCTTGGCGATGTCCGTCGCGTAGGTGGTGGACCGGGCCGCGGCGGGCGCGGTGGTGAAGCCCACCTGGTTGTTCACGACGACGTGGACGGTGCCGCCCACGGTGTAGCCGGGCAGCAGCGCCATCTGCAGGACCTCGGCCACCACGCCCTGGCCCGCGAAGGCCGCGTCGCCGTGCACCTGGATCGGCAGCACCGGGAACGTGCCGTCGCCCTCGGGCCCGGCGCCCAGGACGTCGGTCTTGGCCCGGGCGATGCCCTCGATGACCGGGTCGGCGGCCTCGAGGTGGGACGGGTTCGCGGCGAGGTAGACCTGGGTCTCGTTGCCGTTGTCGGAGGTGAAGGAGCCCTCCGTGCCGAGGTGGTACTTCACGTCGCCGGAGCCCTCGGTGGTGCGCGGGTCCTGGCTGCCCTCGAACTCGCGGAAGACCTGGGCGTAGGACTTGCCGGCGATGTTGGTGAGCACGTTGAGCCGGCCGCGGTGGGCCATGGCGATGCCGACGCCCGCGAGCCCGGCGTCGGCGGCGTCGGAGATGATCTCGTCCAGCAGCGGGATCAGGGACTCGCCGCCCTCGAGGGAGAAGCGCTTCTGGCCCACGTACTTGGTCTGCAGGAACGTCTCGAACGCCTCGGCGGCGTTGAGCCGGCCCAGGATGCGGAACTGCTCCTCGCGGCTGGGCTTCTGGTAGCCGTGCTCGAGCTGGTCCTGGAACCACTCGCGCTCCTCGGGCTCCTGCAGGTGCATGTACTCCACACCGAGGGTGCGGCAGTAGGCGTCCCGCAGCCGGCCCAGGATGGTGCGCAGGCTCAGCACGTCCGCGCCGCCGAAGCCGCCGGTGGGCCACTCGCGCTCCAGGTCCCACAGGGACAGCCCGTAGGTGCGGATGTCGAGGTCCGGGTGCTTGCGCATCACGTACTCGAGCGGGTTGGTGTCCGCCATGAGGTGGCCGCGGACCCGGTACGCGTGGATGAGCTGCTGGATCCGGGCGACCTTGTTGACCTGGATCTCGGGGTTGACCTGGTTGTCCACGGCCCAGCGCACGGGCTCGTAGGGGATCCGCAGGGCCTCGAAGATCTCGTCGTAGAAGTCGTCCCCGCCCAGCAGGTAGGACTCGATGAGGCGCAGGAACTCACCGGAGCCCGCGCCCTGGATAACGCGGTGGTCGTAGGTCGAGGTCAGGGTGATGATCTTCGAGACCGCGTGCCGCGCGATGGTCTTGGGGGAGGAGCCCCGGTACTCGGCGGGGTGGTCGAGCGCGCCCACGCCGACGATGCACGCCTGGCCCTTGGACAGCCGCGGCACGGAGTGGACGGTGCCGATGCCGCCCGGGTTGGTCAGGGACACCGTGGTGCCCTGGTAGTCCTCCATGGTCAGCTCGTTGGCGCGCGCGCGGCGGACGACGTCCTCGTACGCGTTCCAGAACTGCATGAAGGACATGGCCTCGGCGCCCTTGATGTTCGGCACCACGAGGTTGCGGGAGCCGTCCTTGTTCGGGATGTCGATGGCGATGCCGAAGTTGACGTGGGCGGGGTGCACCGCCACGGGCTTGCCGTCCTGCTCGTCGTAGACGACGTTCTGGGACGGGTAGTTGGCCAGCGCCTTGATCACGGCGTAGCCGATCAGGTGCGTGAAGGACACCTTGCCGCCGCGGTTGCGGGAGAGGTGGCTGTTGATCACGATCCGGTTGTCGATCAGCAGCTTCGCCGGGACGGCGCGGACCGTGGTGGCGGTGGGGACGGTGAGGGACGCGTCCATGTTGGCGGCCACGGCCTTCGCCGGCCCACGCAGCTTGACGACCTTGTCCTCGGCCGGCGCGTCGTGGTTGGGGGCCGTGGCGCGGGCGCGGGCGGGCTGGGCCGGGATGGGCTTCTTGGCGTCCGAGGCCTCGGTCTCACCCTGGTCGGTCTCGGGCCGGCCCTCGGCCTTGGCGCCGGACCTGGTGGGCGCGGGCGGCGTGGCGGGCTTCGCCGCCGGGGCGGGGGAGGTGCGGGCGGCGGTGCGCTGGGCCGCGGGCGGCTGGGGGGCGGCGGCGGCCTTGGGCTGCGCGGGGGCGGCCGCCGGGGCCGCCTTCGGCGCGGGGGCCTGCGCGGCGCCCGCCGGCTCCGCGGCGGTGCTGCTGTCCGCGCTCATCGACTCGAAGATCGGCCACCACTTCTCGTCCACCGAGTTCTTGTCCGTCCGGTACTTCTCGAACAGTTCGTCGACGAGCCACTCGTTACCTGCGAATTCTTCAGGGATGGGGTGCTGTGGCTGATGTGGCACGGGGAATACGCCTCTTCCATGGTTGATCGCGTGGAGGCCGTCTGCCCGGTCTCCACAGTGTCGGTCCCGGCAGCGTCCGGACCCGCCGCCGGTGTTCCTCGCCGGCCGTCTCCCGTGACAGCCGGCGGCGTCCGCCTCCGGAACCTGCCGGACGGTCGTCGACCGGGCGCGGCCGTACCTCCGGCGAGTCTAGTGATCCGCGCGGCGGCATGGCTAGTCCGTGGCCCGGCCCCGGGGCGCGTGTCGCGGGCCCCGGCTAGACTGGCGGGCGTGCGATTTCTCAACACCCCCACGTCCGACCTGACCTACAGCGACGTCTTCCTCGTCCCCTCGAGCTCCCGGGTCACCTCCCGGTTCGACGTCGACCTCACCCCGCGCGACGGCACGGGCGCCACCGTGCCGCTGGTGGCCGCGAACATGACCGCCGTGACCGGGCGCCGAATGGTCGAGACGCTGGCCCGCCGCGGCGGTCTGGGCATCCTGCCGCAGGACATCCCGCTCGACGTCATCGCGGACGTCACGTCCTGGGTCAAGGAGCGCTCGCCGCGCTTCGAGACGCCCGTGGTCCTCGGGGACGAGGACACCGTCCACGACGCCCTGGGCATCATGCACAAGCGGCCCCACGGCGCCGTGGTGGTGTGCGGTCCGGGGCGGGCCTACCGCGGGGTGGTGCTCGCGGCCGACTGCGCCGAGGTGGACCGCTTCACCCAGCTCGGCTCGATCATGCGCACCGACGCCCCGGTGTTCACCCTGGCGGAGGTCCGCGCCGGGTCCGGCGACGACGTCCTCGCCGCCGCCTACGACCGGCTCGCGCAGACGCGCGCCCATGTGGCGCCGGTGCTCGACGGCGACACGGTCGTGGGCGTGCTGACCCGCAAGGGCACGGTCCGCTCCACGATCTACACCCCCGCCCTGGACGCGGCGGGCCGGCTCCGGGTGGGCGCCGCCGTGGGCATCAACGGAGACGTCCGGGGCAAGGCCCGGGCGCTGCTCGACGCCGGCGTGGACGTGCTCGTGGTGGACACCGCCCACGGCCACCAGCGCAAGATGGTGGAGGCTCTCGAGCTGGTCCGCGCGGCGGCCCCCGACGTGCCCGTCGTGGCGGGCAACGTGGTCACCGCGGACGGCGTCCAGGACCTCGTCGACGCCGGCGCGGACATCGTGAAGGTCGGCGTGGGCCCCGGTGCGATGTGCACCACCCGGATGATGACCGCCGTGGGCAGGCCGCAGTTCTCCGCCGTGCTCGAGTGCGCCGAGGCCGCCGCCGGGCTGGGCCGGCACGTCTGGGCGGACGGCGGCGTCAAGCACCCCCGGGACGTCGCCCTCGCCCTGGCGGCCGGGGCCAGCCAGGTCATGGTGGGCTCCTGGTTCGCCGGCACCCACGAGGGCCCGGGCGAGCTGAACGTGGACGCCGACGGCCGCATGTACAAGGAGAGCTTCGGCATGGCCTCGACCCGCGCCGTGCGCGAGCGCACCCGCGGCGAGGGGGCCTTCGCCCGGGCCCGCAAGGGGCTCTTCGAGGAGGGCATCTCGAGCTCCAAGATGTACCTCGACCCCGAGCGCCCCGGCGTGGAGGACCTCGTGGACCAGATCACCGCGGGCGTGCGCAGCTCCATGACCTACGCGGGCGCCACGACCCTCGAGCAGTTCGCGGCCCGGGCCGTGGTCGGCATCCAGTCCGCGTCCGGCTACGAGGAGGGCAGGGCGCGCCCCGTCAGCTGGTCCTGAACCGGCGCCGAGGGGCTCCCGCTCCGGTACCCTGGAGCTCTCATGGACTCGTTCAGTAGTTGCCGGCCCGGCCGCGGCGCCCCCCGCCGCGGCCCCCGAGCCGGCTCGCCCACCGTCCCCCGCTCCACCCCCGGCCGCCCGGCCGCCGACCGCTCCGTCCCCGCCCGGCGAGCCGCGGCGGGAGGCCGCTCCTGATGGAATGGCTGCTCCTGGCGGCGGGCCTGCTGCTCATCCTCGGCACGGGCTTCTTCGTGGCCGTGGAGTTCTCCCTCGTGGCCCTCGACCAGACCACGGTGCGCCGGGCGATCGCCGAGGGCGACCGCGCGGCGGAACCGCTGCTGAAGTGCCTCAAGTCCCTGTCCACGCAGCTCTCCAGCTGCCAGCTGGGGATCACGCTGACCACGCTGCTCACCGGCTACACCCTGGACCTGGCGCTCCAGTCCTTCCTGCGGGAACCGATCGCCGAGCTCACCGGCCTGTCCGTGGCGGGCGCCGGGGGAGCGACCCTGGCGCTGTCGATGCTCATCTCCACGCTGCTGTCCATGCTGCTGGGCGAGCTCGTGCCCAAGAACTGGGCCATCGCGGAGGCGTTCCGGGTGGGGCGGCTGGTCGCCCGTCCCCAGCTCGTGTTCACCGCGGTGTTCAAGCCGTTCGTCGTCACCCTCAACGGCGTGGCCAACCGGGTCCTGCACCTGTTCGGGATGGAGGCCAAGGAGGAGCTCTCGGGCGCGCGCTCGCCGGAGGAGCTGTCCTCGATGGTCCGCCGCTCCGCGAAGATGGGCACCCTGGACGCCGGCACCGCCGCGTTCGTCGCGAAGACCCTCACCTTCGCCGAGCGCACGGCCGCGGACGTGATGACGCCCCGGATCCGCGTGCAGATGCTCGACTCCCACGATTCCGTCGCGGACGTCGTGGCCGTCGCCTCCCGCACCGGGCACTCCCGCTTCCCCGTGATGGACGACTCCCCGGACGACGTCCGCGGGGTGGTCCACGTCAAGAAGGCCGTGGCCGTGCCGTCGGAGCGCCGCGCCGCCCTCGAGTGCGGGGCGATCATGGAGGACGTCCTGCGCGTGCCCGAGACCGTCCACCTCGACTCCCTGCTCGTGCAGCTGCGCTCCGGCGGGCTCCAGATGGCCGTCGTCGTCGACGAGTGGGGCGGCACCGCCGGCGTCGTCACCCTCGAGGACCTCGTGGAGGAGGTGGTCGGGGAGGTCTCCGACGAGCACGACCGGCTCAGCCTCGGCGCCCTGCAGTCCGCGGCGGGCGAGTGGTACTTCCCGGGGCTGATGCGCCCCGACGAGGTCTCCGAGCAGATCACGGAGCTCGACATCGAGGACGGTCCCGCCTACGAGACCATGGGCGGGTTCATGATGGACCGGCTCGGGCAGATCCCGAAGCCCGGGGACCTGGTCCCCGTCCAGGGCGGCGTGCTCGAGGTCGCCCGGATGGAGGGGCGCCGCGTGGACCGCATCCGGTTCGTACCCGCACCGGCCGAGCCCGAGGACGCCCCCGCAGGGGCCCGCGAGAGCGGCGCACGAGAGGAGGACGCACGATGAGCGACTGGGCAGGCCTCGCGTGGCTCGTGGTGCTCCTGGCGGGCAACGCCTTCTTCGTGGGCGGCGAGTTCGCCGTCATGTCCGCACGGCGCAGCCAGATCGAGCCGCTGGCCGAGGAGGGCAACAAGCGGGCCCGGACCGCGCTGTACGCGATGGAGCACGTGTCCCTCATGCTGGCCTGCTGCCAGCTGGGCATCACCGTGTGCTCCCTGCTGATCCTCAACATCTCCGAGCCGGCGCTGCACCACATCGTCTCCGGCCCGCTGGTCCACCTCGGCGTGCCGGCCGAGGTCGCCGACGTCAGCGGGTTCCTCACGGCCCTGCTCGTGGTCACCTTCCTGCACGTGGTGTTCGGCGAGATGGTGCCGAAGAACATGTCGGTGTCCGCCGCGGACCGCGCCGTGCTGCTGCTGGCGCCCCCGCTCGTGTTCGTCTCCCGCATGGTCAAGCCCGTGATCGCCACGCTGAACTGGGCGGCGAACCACGTCCTGAAGCTCATGGGGATCGAGCCGAAGGACGAGGTCTCCTCGACCTTCACCCTGGACGAGCTCCAGTCCATCGTGGCGGAGTCCACGAAGGAGGGCACGGTGGCGGACCAGACGGGCCTGCTCTCCGGCGCGCTCGAGTTCTCGTCCAAGCGCACCGCCGACGTGATGGTGCCGCTGCACCAGCTCGTCACGCTGCCCGAGGGCGCCTCCGCGGCGGACGTCGAGAAGGCGGTGGCCCGCACGGGCTTCTCCCGCTTCGCCCTCACGGAGGACGACGGCGAGCTCAACGGCTACCTGCACATCAAGGACGTGCTCTCGATCCCGGAGAGCCGCTACAACGAGCCGGTGCCGGTGACCCGGGTGCGCTCGCTGGCGAACCTGCGTCCCGGGATCGAGATCGACGACGCGCTGGCGGCGATGCAGCGCACGGGCTCGCACCTGGCGCGCGTGGTCGACGCCGGCGGGCAGACCCTGGGCGTGCTGTTCCTCGAGGACGTCATCGAGGAGCTGGTGGGCGAGATCCGGGACACCACCCAGGACCGGCGGCAGCGCCGCGGGGACCGGGTGGACACCTCGGAGCCGCCGCGCTGAACGGCCGGCGCCCGCCGCGGGGACTTCCGCGGCGGGCGGCGCCGGGCGCCCGGTGCCGCGACCGGGCCCCGGCTCAGGCCAGGACGCGGACCGCCGCGGGGAGCACGTCCACGTGCGCGGGCAGCGGGCCGAGGCGCTCCCCGTCCGCGTAGACGGTGACGTCCGGGGCCTCCACGGCCACGGCGCGGACCCGTTCGATCCGCACGCTCTCCAGCGCCACGTGCCGGCCCGAGAACAGCCGGGGGAACAGGAGCAGGAACCGGGCCCGGCCCAGGGGCGCCACGGTGAACAGCTCCAGCAGCCCGTCGTCCGCCCGGGCGTCGGGCACGATCCGCAGGCCGCCCCCGATCGACGACGTGTTGGCGACGTTCAGCAGGACCCCGTCCCGGCGCTCCGTGCGGCGCCGGCCGCCGGCGTCCTCGATCTCGAGCCGGTAGTGGACGGTGCGCAGCCGCGCGATCTCCATCAGGACGGCCAGCAGGTAGCGGGAGGAGCCGGTCGGGCGCAGCCACCGGTTGGCCCGCTCGTTGACCACGGCGTCGAAGCCCGCGCACAGGGCGGTCGCGAAGCAGGACGTGCGGCCGTCCGCGAAGCGCACCCGACCCACGTCGAGGCGGCGGGCCCGGGGGTCGTCGAGCCGGCGCAGGATCCGCCCGGCCGCGGCCACCGGGTCCCGGAGCGGCACGCGCAGGTGGCGGGCCAGGTCGTTGCCGGTCCCGCAGGGCACCACGCCCAGTGGGATGTCGACGCCCTGCGCGGCGAGCTCCACGAGCACACCGAGGCCGGCCTGGACCATCCCGTCCCCGCCCACGACCACGAGCCCCCGGGTGGTGAGGGCGTGCGCCCGCAGCCGGTCGCGCACCAGCCCCACCAGGGTGCCGAGGTCCGCGGCGGAGAGCACCACGGCCTCGTCGCCGCCGGTCCGCAGGAGCTCCGCGGCCCGGTGGGCGTCCTCGAGGGCCCGGCCGCGGCCGGCGCACGGGTTGACCGCCAGGACGAAGACGCCGCGGGACGGGCCCGGCTCAGCCATCGGCCCGCCGCGCCGCGCAGGCGGCGCACAGGCCGGTGATCTCGACCGTGTGGTCCACCTCGGTGAAGCCGTGGGCGGCGGCGGTGCGCCCGGCCCACTCCTCGACCGCGGGGGCCTCGAGCTCCACGGCGGCGCCGCAGCGGCGGCACACCAGGTGGTGGTGGTGGTGCTCGGCGGCGCAGCGGCGGTAGATCGCCTCGCCGTCGTCGCTGCGCAGGACGTCCAGCTCGCCGAGCTCGGACATCGACTGCAGGATCCGGTAGGTCGTGGCCAGGGAGACGGAGTCGCCGCGCTCCCGCAGCAGGGCGTGCAGGTCCTGCGTGGAGATGAAGTCCTCCAGGGACGCGAGCGCCCGCGCGACGGCGCGGCGCTGCCGGGTGTTGCGGACCTCCCCGGCGCTCCCCCCGCTGGTTCTCACGCTCACGCCTCGTCCTCTCGTCGCTGGTGCCCGGGCCGAGCACCAGCTTAACAAGGACCGCGCGGAACGTGCCCCGCCGGCCGGTGGGACCCGGGAGGACCCGGGGTTAGGGTGGGCCCATGGAGCTCATCAAGTACACCCACTCGTGCGTGCGGCTCGAGAACGAGGGCAGGGTCCTGGTGATCGACCCGGGCAAGTTCTCCGGACGGGAGGAGCTGGCGGAGGCCCTCGACGGGGCCGACGTCCTGCTCGTCACGCACGAGCACCCGGACCACCTCGACCCCGAGCCGGTGCACGCGCACCTCCGGGCGCACCCGGAGGTGCAGGTGTACGCCCCGGCCCCGGTGGCCGCGGGGCTCCGGGAGGCCCTGGGGGAGGGCCACGCGATCCACGACGCCGAGCCCGAGACCGTGCTGGAGCTCGAAGGCTTCACCGTGCGGACGTTCGGCGGCCAGCACGCCCTGATCCACACGCTCATCCGCACCGTGGACAACATCGGCTACCTGGTCGAGGACACGGTCTACCACCCCGGCGACTCGCTGGTGGTCCCGCACGGGCTCTCCGCCCCCGTGCTGCTGGCGCCGATCCACGCGCCGTGGAACAAGCTGGCGGAGGTCGTCGACTTCGTGGTGTCCGTGCGCCCCGAGCGGGTCTTCCAGATCCACGACGGTCTGCTCTCCGACAACGGCCTCGGCGTGATCGAGGGCCAGCTCACCTCGTTCGCCGCCAAGTACGGCGCCGAGTACCGCCACCTCGCCACCGGCGAGCGCGTCGTCCTGTAGCCGCGGGCCCGCGCGGCCCGCCGACCGCACCCGACCCACCACCGAAAGGGAGCACCTGTGAGCACCGTCTTCACGAAGATCATCGAGGGGGAGATCCCCGGCCGTTTCGTCTGGCAGGACGAGCGCTGCGTCGGCTTCCTGTCGATCGACCCGCTCGCGCAGGGCCACACGCTCGTGGTCCCGCGCGAGGAGCACGACCACTGGGTCGACCTGCCGGAGGACCTGGCGGCGCACCTGATGGTGGTCTCCCAGCGCATCGGGCGGGCCATCGACGCCGTCTGGCGGCCGGCGCGGGTGGGCCAGATGATCCAGGGCTTCGAGGTCCCGCACACCCACGTGCACGTGTGGCCGGCGGAGACGGTCGAGCAGTTCCAGTTCGTCAACGTGCTCCGCGACCCGGACCCCGCCTGGATGGACGAGGCCGCGGAGCGGATCCGGAACGCCCTCGTCGAGGCCGGGCACGGGTCCGCCGTGCCGCAGGCCTGACCCGCCGCCGGGTCAGGCCCGGGCGGCCCCGAGGGCGTCCTTGAGGGCCTTGCGGATCCGCTTCTCCGAGACGGTGTGGGCGGTGCCCAGCTCCTGGGCGAACAGCGAGACCCGCAGCTCCTCGATCATCCAGGCCACCCGGCGCAGCTCGTCCGGGACCGGGGCATGCGGCGGCAGGGCGTCCAGCGCGGCGTCGTAGTCGTCCTCGAGCTTCTGCACGGCGAGCATCCCGACCGTGTCCCGCTGCAGGTGGCCGGCGAGCTTCTCGAGCCGCACCTCCATCGCCCGCACGTAGCGGGGCAGGTGCTGGAGCTGGTCGTAGCCGGTGGCGGCGACGAAGCCCGGGTGCACGAGGTGCTCGAGCTGGGCCTTGACGTCGTTGAGCGAGTTCACCGCGGCGAGCGAGGACGACCGCTTGAGCTGCTTGCGGATCCGGGCGCCCCCGGAGAGCACCTGCTCCACGAGCGCGGTGACCTGGAAGACGGTGTCGATGAGCTCGGCCCGCACGTGCTCGTGCAGCGCGTCGAACTCCGCCCGGGTGAAGGGGGGCTCGGGCGGCGTGAGCTTGTCGATGGCCGCGACCGTGCAGTCCGCGATGAGCTCGGTCACCGACCCGTGCGGGTTCTGCGTGAAGACCAGCTTCTCCCGGTTGTTGAGGTGCTCCAGCACGTACCGCTCGGGGGAGGGGATGCGCAGCTGCAGCAACGTGATCACCCCGCGGCGCTGGGCGGCCCCCTGCTCTGCGGCGGAGGACAGGATGCGCACGGCCACCGTGGCCTCCCGGCCGGCAGGCCGGCTCCCCGCGGCCCGGGGACGCTCAGGGACGAGCGCCGGCCACCCGGTGATCCGCTGGCCCGCCACCGTCGTCTCCACGCTGCGCGGCAGATCCTCCTCGGGCCACGCCGTCAGCCCCGAGCGCTCGAGCGCCGGCGGGGCCGGCGCCGCGTCCGGGGGCCGGGGCGCGGGGGAGCGCGGGCCGCTCCGGGCGGGGCCGCCGGCCGGGGCGCCGGGGGCCGCGCCGGGCACCGCGCCGAGGGACTCGGCGAGGGCGGCACGGATCTCGTCGTGCAGCTCCGCCCGGAGCGCCTCGAGGTCCTCGCCCTCGCCCAGCACCCGGTTGCGGCGGTCCCGCACCTCGAAGCGCATCCGCAGGTGGGCCGGGACGGCCTCCCAGTTCCAGGAGCCCGGCGGGACCACGTGGCCCTTGAGCCGGCGCAGGACCAGCTCCAGGGACGGCTCGAGGGCGTCGACGGCGGGGTCGAAGTCGGCGTCGAGCATCGCCACCGCCTGGCGGGCGACGTCGGGGGCGGGCACGAAGTTGCGGCGCACGGCCTTCGGCAGGGACTTGATGAGCGCGGTGACGAGCTCGGTGCGGAACCCGGGGATCTGCCACCGGAACTGCTCGGGGTCCAGCTGGTTGAGGAACAGCACGGGCACGCGCACGGTCACGCCGTCCGCCTGGTCGGAGCCCGGGGCGAACTCGTAGGCGAGGTCCAGCACCAGCTCCCCGTCCCGGGTGCGCCGGACCCACTGGCGCGGGTAGAGCGACTCGTCGTAGCCGCCGGCCTCCTCGGCGATCAGGTCCTCGGGGTCCAGGTCCAGGAGGTGCTCGTCCTGCTGGCGGGCCTTCTTCCACCACGCGTCGAAGTGCCGTGCCGAGACCACGGACTCGGGGATCCGGGCGTCGTAGAACGCGAACAGGGCCTCGTCGTCGATCCGCAGGTCCTTGCGGCGCAGCCGGTTCTCGAGCTCCTCGACCTCGGCCAGGCGCTTGCGGTTGCGCGCCCAGAACCGGTGCCGGGTCTGCCAGTCGCCCTCCACGAGGGCGTGGCGGAGGAACAGCTCCCGCGCCAGGGCGGGGTCCACCCGCCAGAAATTGATCCGGCGCTGGGCCACGACGGGCACGCCGTAGAGGGTGACCTTCTCGTAGGCCATCACGGATCCCTGCGCCCGGGACCAGTGGGGCTCCGAGACGCTGCGCTTGACCAGGTGCGGGGCCAGCTCCTCGGCCCACAGCGGGTCGATCGCGGCGTTGACGCGGGCCCACAGCCGGGAGGTCTCCACGAGCTCGGCGGACATGACCCAGTCGGGGGACTTCTTGAACAGGTTGGAGCCCGGGAAGACGGCGAACCGCGAGCCGCGGGCGCCCTGGTACTCCCGCTTGCGCTCGTCCTTGAGCCCGATGTGGCTGAGCAGCCCCGCCAGCAGCGAGAGGTGGATCTCCCGCTCCTTCCCGGAGGGGTCCACCTCGCGGCCCTTGCCGACCCGGATGCCGACCGGCTGGCCCATCTGGCGCAGCTGTGCGTAGAGGTCCTGCCACTCCCGGATGCGCAGGAAGTTCAGGTGCTCCCGCCGGCACAGCTTCCGGAACTGCGTCGAGGAGAGCTCCTCCTGCTGCTCCTGGACGTAGCGCCACAGCAGCAGCCAGCTCGTGAAGTCGGAGTTCTCGTCGAAGAACCGCTTGTGCAGCTCGTCCGCCTGCTGCCGCTTCTCCAGGGGGCGCTCGCGGGGGTCCTGGACGGTCAGCGCCGCCGCGAGGACCATGACCTCCCGGGCGCAGCCCCGCCGGTCCGCCTCCACGATCATCCGGCCCAGCCGCGGGTCCACCGGCAGCTGCGCCAGCTGCCGGCCCACCGGGGTCAGGGGCCCGCCGCGGGCGTCGTCGTCCCGCCCGCCCCGCGGGGACGCGCCCCGCGGCTCCTTGAGGGCGCCCAGCTCCCGGAGCAGGGCCACGCCGTCCTTGACGGCCCGGGACTCCGGCGGCTCCACGAAGGGGAAGCGCTCGATGTCCCCGGGCTCCTTGACGACCCCCACCGAGGTCATCTGCAGGATCACGGCCGCCAGGGACGTGCGCAGGATCTCGGGGTCGGTGAACTCCGGGCGGGAGAGGTAGTCCTCCTCCGAGTACAGCCGGATGCAGATGCCGTCCGAGACGCGCCCGCAGCGCCCCGCCCGCTGGTTCGCCGAGGCCTGGGAGATCCGCTCGATCGGGAGGCGCTGCACCTTGGTCCGCGCCGAGTAGCGCGAGATGCGGGCCGTGCCCGGGTCGATCACGTACTTGATGCCGGGGACGGTCAGCGACGTCTCGGCCACGTTGGTGGCCAGCACGATCCGGCGGCGGCCCGACGGCGCGAACACCCGGTGCTGCTCCGCCATGGACAGCCGGCCGAACAGGGGCAGGATCTCGGCGTCGGCCAGGCCCCGCACCCGTTTCAGGGTGCCCTGCAGCGCCTCCTGGGCGTCGCGGATCTCCCGCTCGCCGGCGAAGAAGATCAGGATGTCCCCGGGCGGCTCCGCGGAGAGCTCCTCGACGGCGTCGCACACGGCGTCGATCGGGTCCCGGTCCTCGTCCTCCAGCCCGTCGCCGGCGTCCTCGGCGTCCTGGCCGCCGTCCCCGGAGCGCGGCTGGGCCAGCGGGCGCCAGCGGATCTCCACCGGGTACGTGCGGCCCGAGACCTCGATGACCGGGGCCCGTCCCGGCTCGTCGCCCTCGGCCGCCTCCGGCGCGAAGTGCCGGGCGAAGCGCTCGGGGTCGATCGTGGCCGAGGTGATGATCACCTTCAGGTCCGGGCGCCGGGGCAGGATCCGCCGGAGGTAGCCCAGCAGGAAGTCGATGTTGAGGGAGCGCTCGTGGGCCTCGTCGATGATGATCGCCGAGTACTTCTGCAGCAGGCGGTCGTGCTGGATCTCGGCGAGCAGGATGCCGTCCGTCATCAGCTTGACCCGCGAGTCCGCGCCCACCTCGGAGGTGAAGCGCACCTGGTAGCCGACCGTGCCGCCGATCTTCTCGCCGAGCTCCGAGGAGATCCGCTCCGCGACCGAGCGCGCGGCGATCCGCCGCGGCTGGGTGTGGCCGATCAGGCCGCGCTCGCCCAGGCCGAGCTCGAGGCACATCTTGGGGATCTGGGTCGTCTTGCCGGACCCGGTCTCACCGGCGATCACGACCACCTGGTGCGCGGCGATCGCGCCCATGATGTCCTCGCGGCGCGCGGAGACCGGGAGGTTCTCGGGGTAGACGATGGTTCGGGGGCTGCTCAGGGATGCTGACATGACCTCCCGATCCTACCGGGGACGCGGGCCGCGGAGGGCCGGGTCCCGGTGGACGATCGGGCACCTCCGACACGCCGTCGGAGCCGTTATGTCACCACTTGTGAGCTGCCTCTCATTTTGTGACCGAACGGAAGGTAATATCGCTGACACCACTCGTTCCCGAAAGGACCCACCATGAAGCGACTGTTCCCGATGACGGCGGCCCTCGCCTCCACCGCCCTGCTCCTCACGGCCTGCGGCGGCTCCGACACCGAGCCCGCCGGCGGCGGGGGCGGCGGCGAGGCCGCCGAGGAGGCCACCGTCGGGATCAGCCAGTTCGTGGAGCACCCCTCGCTCGACTCCGCCCGGGAGGGCTTCCTCGCCGCGCTCGAGGAGGGCGGCTACACGGAGGGGGAGAACCTCACCGTCGACCTCCAGAACGCCTCCGGGGACCAGGGCACCTCCACCAGCATCGCCTCCAACATGGCGTCCTCGGACGCGGACCTCGTCCTGGCGATCGCGACGCCGTCCGCCCAGGGCCTGGCCCAGTCGGTCACCGACCGACCGGTGCTGTTCACGGCCGTCACCGACCCGGTCGAGGCCGGGCTGGTCGACTCCCTCGAGAGCCCCGGTGGCAACGTCACCGGGACCACCGACATGAACCCGGTCGCCGAGCAGATCGCGCTGATCAAGCAGCTCAACCCGGCGGCGGAGTCCGTGGGCATCATCTACAGCTCGGGCGAGACCAACTCCCAGGTCCAGGTGGACCTCGCGAAGGAGGCCGCCGCGGAGGAGGGGCTGGAGGTCGTCGAGAAGTCGGTGACCAACACCTCCGAGGTGGCCCAGGCCGCCGAGTCCCTGGACACCGACGCCATCTACGTGCCCACCGACAACAAGGTGGTCTCCGGCCTCGAGGCCGTGATCTCCGCCGCCGAGTCCAAGCAGATCCCCCTGATCGCCGGCGAGGGCGACTCCGTGGAGCGCGGCGCCCTCATCACCCAGGGCCTGGACTACGAGCAGCTCGGCCGCCAGACCGGCGAGATGGCCGTGCGCATCCTCAAGGAGGGCGGGGACCCCGCCTCCATGCCCGTCGAGTCACAGGAGGACACGCAACTGATCATCAACCTGCAGGCCGCCGAGCGGATGGGCGTGGAGGTCCCCCAGGAGCTCCAGGACTCCGCCGACCAGGTCATCGAGTAGTCCCCGGCGGCCGGGACGGCGGCGGCGTCCGGAGACCCCGGACGCCGGCCCGCCCGGCCCCCGCCCCCGCGGCACCCCTCCGACGGAGGACGCGCCCGCCCGATCGGCGGACGGCCCCCGTCTCCGACCAACCAGAACGGATCCAGCAGAAGTGATAGCCGGTATCGAACTCGGACTGCTCTATGCGGTCATGGCGCTGGGCGTCTACCTCACGTTCCGGGTGCTCGACTTCCCCGACCTGACGGTCGACCAGTCCTTCACCACGGGCGCCGCCACCACGGCGATGATCATCCTCGGCGGCGGCAGCCCCTGGCTCGCCACCGCCGCCGGTTTCCTGACCGGTGCGCTCGCCGGGCTCATCACGGGCCTGCTCCACACCAAGGCCCACATCAACGGGCTGCTCGCGGGCATCCTCACCATGACCGCGCTCTACTCCATCAACCTGCGCGTCATGGACGGGCGCGCGAACCTGTCGCTGCTGCGCGAGGACACGGTCTTCACCCCGCTCGCCGAGATGGGCGTGCAGGGGACGTGGATCGGCATCGCCCTGTTCCTGCTCGGGGTGGCCGTGGTCAAGGTCCTCCTCGACTGGTTCCTCTACACGGACGCCGGCCTCGCCATGCAGGCCACCGGCGACAACCCGGAGATGATCCGCTCCTTCGGCGTGAACACGGACCACCAGAAGATGCTGGGCCTGTGCCTGTCCAACGGGCTCGTGGGCCTCGCCGGGTCCCTCGTGGCCCAGTACCAGGGCTTCGCCGACATCGGCATGGGCATCGGCCTCATCGTCGTCGGCCTCGCCTCCGTGATCCTCGGCCAGGGGCTCTTCGGCTCGCGCACGGTGGTGATGGCGACCCTCGCCGTCGTCCTCGGCTCGGTCGTCTATCGTCTCGTCATCACCGTGGCCCTGCAGGCGGGCCTCAACCCGTCCGACATGAAGCTGATCTCCGCGGTCCTCGTGGTGGCCGCGCTCGTGGTGCCCCAGCTGCAGTTCTTCCGGCGCCGCAGGGAGCGGCACCTGGCGAGCGAGGCGGCGCGGCTCGTCGACGACCTCACCGACACCCCCGCGACCACGAAGGCAGGTGCCTGAGCCGTGCTCACCATCGACAACGTCCACAAGACGTTCTTCGCCGGGACCGTCAACGAGCGGCGCGCCCTCGCCGGCGTCTCGCTGACCCTGGCGGAGGGCGACTTCCTCACCGTCATCGGCTCCAACGGCGCCGGCAAGTCGACGATCCTCAACGCCATCTCGGGGAGCCTGATCCCGGACACGGGCACGGTGCGGGTCGACGACACCGACGTCACCCGGCTGCCCGAGCACAAGCGAGCCCGGTACCTGTCCCGCGTGTTCCAGGACCCCATGAAGGGCTCCTCGCCCACCATGACGGTCGAGCAGAACATGGCGATCGCGTACCAGCGGGGCAAGTCCCGCGGGCTCGCCCCGGGGCTGACGAGCGCCCGCCGCCAGCTCTTCCGCGACAAGCTGGCCAGCCTCGAGCTGGGCCTGGAGAACCGGCTGGGCGCCAAGGTGGGCCTGCTCTCCGGCGGCCAGAGGCAGGCGCTGTCCCTGCTCATGGCGACGTTCTCCGAGCCGCGCATCCTGCTCCTCGACGAGCACACGGCGGCCCTCGACCCGCAGCGCGCGGACCTCGTGTCCCGGCTCACGGCGGACATCGTGGCCGAGCAGCACCTCACCACGGTGATGGTCACGCACAACATGGACCAGGCCCTGCGCCTGGGCAACCGGCTCATCATGATGCACGAGGGCCGGATCCTCTTCGAGCTCGACGCCGCGCAGAAGCAGTCGATGACGGTGCCCGGACTGCTCGAGCAGTTCCGCCGGCTGCAGCCGGGGGCGGGGCAGGAGGCGTTCGACGACGCTACGCTGTTCGAGAGCGTCAAGACCGAGGACGGTTCCTGACCGGACGGCACCGGCCGCCGGCCCACGACCGGCGCGGACGAGGACGGGGCGGGCCGGGCACGGCCCGCCCCGTCGCGCGTCGCCGGGCGGTCCGCCAGGTCGAGCCCAGCAGCACGTCCAGCAGCCAGGAGAGCAGCCCCGTGAGCCAGACCCCCGACCCGCACCACGCCCGCCGACGCACCAGGGGGTGGCTGGTGGCCGTGGGCGTGGTGGCCCTGTTCGTCTCCACGTTCACCGTGCCCGAGGCCATCCACCACCTGGCGCGCGTCTCGACGGAGGACGGGACGGGCCTGAGCGGGCGCGCGGTGGTGGTCGTCGTGGTGGGCGCCGTGACCCTGCTCGGCGGCGGGGCCCTGGCGATCGCCG
This sequence comes from Kocuria sp. CPCC 205263, assembly GCF_040981075.1. Taxonomy (NCBI): domain Bacteria; kingdom Bacillati; phylum Actinomycetota; class Actinomycetes; order Micrococcales; family Micrococcaceae; genus Kocuria; species Kocuria sp. CPCC 205263. Next base: position 222,951 of record NZ_JAVKPV010000005.1, read on the forward strand.
GGTTCAACTGGCGCCGCTCGGCGGGGGAGGGCTCCAGCGCCGAGGACCGGCTGCTCGACGAGCAGTTCGGCGACGGACCCGTGCGCCCCTACGACCCGGACGAGTTCCGCGGCCCGGGGCGCCGGGACCCCGGCGCCCGCAACTGACGGGCCCACGACCGGGGCTCCGGCTTCCTGCGCCGGGCGGTCGGCCTAGACTCGTCACATGCTCAATCAGCCTGCTGACGGTCCGGGCCTCAAGAAGCACATCACCGGGCCCCTCCTATTCCTGTTCATCCTCGGAGACGTCCTCGGCGCCGGGGTCTACGCCCTCGTGGGCATCATCGCGGGGGAGGTGGGCGGCGTCACCTGGGCACCGATGCTCGTGGCGCTGCTGCTGGCCCTGCTGACGGCCGCGTCCTACGCCGAGCTCGTCACCAAGTACCCGCGGGCGGGCGGGGCGGCGGTCTTCGCCCACCGCGCCTTCCGCGTCCCGATCGTGCCCTACCTCGTCGGCTTCTGCATGCTCACCGCCGGCGTGGTCAGCGCGTCCGCGCTGGCCCTGGCCTTCAGCGGGGACTATCTCGCGGTTTTCGTGGACGTGCCCCCGGCTGTCGGGGCCATCGTGTTCCTCGTCGCCATCGCCCTGCTCAACGCGCGCGGGATCAAGGAGTCGCTGCGCGCCAACGTCGTCATGACGGCGCTCGAGGTCTCGGGGCTGGTCCTGGTCGTCGTGGCCGTCGCCGTGATGCTCGGCGGCGGAGGCGGCGACGTCGGGCGCGCGGTGCGCTTCGGCGAGGACGTCGACCCGCTGCTGGGCGTGCTGGGCGCCGCACTGCTCGCGTACTACTCCTTCGTGGGCTTCGAGACCTCGGCCAACATGGCCGAGGAGGTCCGCGACGTGTCGCGGGTCTACCCCCGGGCCCTGTTCGGGTCCCTCCTGGTGGCCGGAGCGATGTACGTGCTGGTCGGTACGGCGGCGTCGGTGGCCCTGCCGGCCGACCGGCTGGAGTCCTCGAGCGCCCCGCTGCTGGACGTGGTGACGGCCACCGGGGTCCCGGTGCCCGGCTGGCTGTTCAGCCTGCTCGCCCTGGTCGCGGTGGCCAACGGGGCCCTGCTGACCATGATCATGGCCAGCCGCCTCACCTACGGCATGGCCGTGTAGGGACTCTTCCCCGCCGTGCTGGGCCGGGTCCTGCCGGGCCGCGGCACCCCTTGGGTGGCCATCGTCGTCACGACCCTCGCCGCGCTGGCGCTGACCCTCACCGGTGGGGTGGCCGTGCTGGCGGAGACGGTGGTGCTGCTGCTGCTCATCGTCTTCATCAGCACGAACGTCGCCGTCCTCGTGCTGCGCCGGGAGATGGTCGAGCACCGGCACTTCCGCGCCTGGACGCCGCTGCCGGTGCTCGCCGTCCTGTCCTGCCTCGTGCTGCTGACCCAGCTGGAGGCCGGGGTGTGGGCACGCGGTGGGATCGTCCTCGCCGTGGGCGTGCTGCTCTACGCCGTCGCTCGGGTCCGCGGCGGGCAGCCTGTCCGGTACCGGCGGGCCGAGGAGGCGGGGGACCGGGGAGCCGGCACCGGCCGACCCGCGGAGCGCCGCTGACCGGCCCGGGCCGGGCACGACGAAGGCCCCGGACCGAGTGGTCCGGGGCCTTCGTCCCGAGTGGTGCCCGCGGTAGGATTCGAACCTACGGCCTTCTGCTCCGGAGGCAGACGCTCTATCCCCTGAGCTACGCGGGCCTTTCACCGCCGCAGCGATGAACCTCGACGATACTAGCAGGTTTCGCGGGGTGCTCGTGGACCACCCGGCGCCGGCGCTCCACGGCGCCCGGTTACACTGGTCCGGTGACTCCAGAACAACTTTCCCTCGCCGTATCCGCATGCCTGCAGGACGCCGTGGCCCGGGGCGACCTCGCCCTCGCCGACGGCGCTCCGCTGCCGGAGGTGCGGATCGAGCGACCGAAGAACCGGGAGCACGGGGACTGGGCGACCAACGTCGCCATGCAGCTGGCCAAGAAGGTGGGGCGCGCCCCGCGCGACGTCGCCGCCGTGGTCCGGGACCGCCTCCAGGGCACCGCGGGCGTGGCCGCCGTGGACGTCGCCGGGCCGGGCTTCCTCAACATCACCCTGGACGCCGCCGCCGCCGGGGAGATCGCCCGCACCGTCGTGGAGCAGGGCAAGGCCTTCGGCCGGGCGCGGTCGCTGGCCGGGACGTCCGTCAACCTGGAGTTCGTCTCCGCGAACCCCACCGGCCCGGTCCACCTGGGCGGCACCCGCTGGGCCGCGGTCGGCGACTCCCTCGCCCGCGTGCTCGAGGCGCAGGGCGCGGACGTGGTGCGCGAGTACTACTTCAACGACGCCGGCGCGCAGATCGACCGCTTCGCCCGCTCCCTGCTGGCCCGCGCCCAGGGCGAGCCCGCCCCCGAGGACGGCTACGGCGGGGAGTACATCACCGACATCGCCGCGCGCATCGTCGCCGAGAACCCCGGCGTCCTCGACTCCGGGGACCCCCAGGAGGCGTTCCGCGCCGCGGGCGTCGAGCTGATGTTCGCCGAGATCAAGTCCTCGCTGCACGACTTCGGCGTGGACTTCGACGTGTACTTCCACGAGCAGTCCCTGTTCGACCAGGGCGCCGTGGAGAAGCTCCTCGAGCAGCTCAAGACCTCCGGCGCCCTCTACTTCGCGGACGGCGCCTGGTGGCTGCGCTCGAGCGCCTACGGCGACGACAAGGACCGGGTGGTCATCAAGTCCGACGGCCAGGCCGCCTACATCGCCGGCGACATCGCCTACTTCAAGGACAAGCGGGACCGCGGCGCGGACCTGTGCATCTACATGCTCGGCGCCGACCACCACGGCTACGTGGCCCGGCTCAAGGCCGCCGCCGCCGCCCTGGGCGACGCCCCGGACCGGGTCGAGGTCCTCATCGGCCAGATGGTCAACCTCGTCAAGGACGGGGTGCCCGTGCGGATGTCCAAGCGTGCCGGCAACGTGGTGACCATGGAGGACCTCGTGGAGGCCGTCGGCGTCGACGCCGCCCGGTACTCGCTGACCCGTTTCTCCGTGGACTCCAACATCGACATCGACCTGGGCCTGCTGACCCGGCGCTCCAACGAGAACCCGGTGTTCTACGTCCAGTACGCCCACGCCCGCACGTGCGCGGTGGGGCGCAACGCCGAGGCGGCGGGGGTCGCCCGCACGGACGAGCGGGGGGAGGCCGTGTTCGACGCCTCGCTGCTCGACCACCCGATGGAGGGGGAGCTGCTGGCCGCCCTCGGCCAGTACCCGTCGGTGCTCGCCCAGGCCGCCGAGTTCCGCGAGCCGCACCGCGTGGCGCGCCACCTCGAGGTGCTCGCCGGGACCTACCACCGCTGGTACGACGCCTGCCGCGTGGCGCCGCAGGGCGAGGACGAGGTCACCGACCTGCACCGCACCCGCCTGTGGCTCAACGACGCCGCACGCCAGGTCCTGGCCAACGGCCTGGGCGTGCTCGGCGTGTCCGCGCCGGAGAGGATGTGATCGCATGACCGCCGACCCGACCACCCGCACCGGGGGCTCCCCCCTGGCGCCGGCCTGGCTCAGCGTCCCCGAGGACCTCGACGCCCTCGACCCCGTCATCTGGCCCGAGGCGTTCCGCCGCGGCGAGGACGGCGTGCTGGCCGTCTCGGGGATCCCCGTCCCGGAGCTCGCCGAGCGCTACGGCACTCCCTCCTACGTCTACTCCGAGGACACCTTCCGGGCGCGCGCCCGCGAGTTCCGCACCGCCTTCACCGAGGCGTTCGCGCGGATCGGGGCCGAGGTCTCCGTCTACTACGCCGGCAAGTCCTTCCTGACCACCGAGGTGGTGCGCTGGCTGCGCGAGGAGGGCCTCAACGTGGACACCGCCTCGGGCGGGGAGCTGGCCGTCGCCCTGCGCGGCGGCATGGAGCCCGCCCGGATCGCCCTGCACGGCAACAACAAGTCCGCCGCCGAGATCACCCGCGCCCTCGACCACGGCCTCGGCCGGATCGTCGTGGACTCCCTCGCCGAGATCGAGCTCGTGGCCCACCTGGCGCGCACCCTCGGCGTCGTCGCCCCCGTGCTGATCCGGGTCACCCCCGGCGTGCACGCGTCCACGCACGAGTTCATCGCCACCGCCCACGAGGACCAGAAGTTCGGCCTGTCCCTCGCCCCGCCCGAGGGCGGCGGGGACAGCCCCGCGATGCAGGCCGTCGCCGCGTGCGTCCTGGAGCCCGAGCTCGACCTGCGCGGGATCCACTGCCACATCGGCTCCCAGATCTTCGACGCCGACGGCTTCGGGATGGCCGCGGAGCGGGTGCTCGCCTTCATGGCCGCCGCCGACGAGCGCTTCGGCCTGACCCTCCCGGAGCTCGACCTCGGCGGCGGCTACGGCATCGCCTACACCGAGGCCGACACCCCCCGGCCGGCCCGCGAGATCGCCGAGGCCCTCGCGGACCAGGTGGCCACCACGGCCCGGTCCCTGCGGATGGCGGTCCCGCACCTGTCCATCGAGCCCGGCCGCGCGATCTCCGGGCCGGCCGCGTGCACCCTCTACACCGTGGGCACCCTGAAGACCGTCACCGCGGAGTCCGGCGCGCAGCGCCGGTACGTCTCCGTGGACGGCGGGATGAGCGACAACGCCCGGCCCGTGCTCTACGGGGCCGACTACACGGCCGTGCTCGCGAACCGCCGCGCCGAGGGGGCCCCCGTGCTCTCCCGGGTGGTGGGCAAGCACTGCGAGTCCGGTGACATCGTGGTCCGGGACGTCTACCTGCCCGAGGACCTCGCCCCCGGGGACGTCCTGGCCGTGCCCGCCACCGGCGCCTACTGCTGGGCCCTGTCCAGCAACTACAACTGGATCGCCCGCCCGCCGGTCGTCGCCGTGCGCGCCGCCGGCGGCCGGCCGGAGGCCCGGCTCATCGTGCGGGGCGAGACCGAAGAAGACCTGTTCGCCCGCGACCTGGGAGCCTGATTGACCGCCTCGACCCCTGAGACCACCCGCCCGCCCTCGACCGTGAAGGTCGCCCTGCTCGGTGCCGGCAACGTCGGCGCCGAGGTGGCCCGGACCCTGCTCGACCACGGCCCCGAGTTCGCCGCCCGCGTGGGCGCGCCCGTGGAGCTCATCGGCGTCGCCGTACGGGACCTCGCCGCCCGGCGGACCGTCGAGCTGCCCGAGGAGCTGCTCACGACCGACGCCGAGGCCCTCGTCGACGCCGCGGACGTGGTCATCGAGCTGACCGGCGGCATCGAGCCGGCCCGCAGCCGCATCCTGCGGGCCCTGCACGCCGGCAAGCCGGTGATCTCGGGCAACAAGGCCCTCATCGCCCGGCACGGCCGCCAGCTCCAGGACGCGGCCGACGCCGCCGGCGTGCCCCTGTCCTACGAGGCCGCCGTGGCCGGGGCGATCCCCATCGTGCGCCCCATGCAGGACTCCCTCGCGGGGGACCGGGTGGACCGCGTGCTGGGCATCATGAACGGCACCACGAACTACATCCTCGACCAGATGGACACCACCGGCGAGCAGTTCGACGACGCGCTCGCCGAGGCGCAGAAGCTCGGCTACGCCGAGGCGGACCCCACCGCCGACGTGGAGGGTCACGACGCCGCGGCGAAGGCCGCGATCCTCGCGTCCCTGGCCTTCCACTCGACCTTCACCATCGACGACGTGTACTGCCGCGGCATCACCGGCGTCACCGCCGCGGACGTCGCCGCCGCCCGCGAGGCCGGCTACGTCATCAAGCTCCTGGCGGTGTGCGAGCGCTGCCCGGGCGGGGTGAACCTGCGGGTCACCCCGACCATGATCCCGCGGGAGCACCCGCTGGCCGGCGTGCACGGCGCCTACAACGCCGTGTTCGTCGAGGCCGCGAACGCCGGGTCCCTCATGTTCTACGGCGCGGGCGCCGGCGGCGCCGCCACCGCCTCGGCCGTGCTGGGCGACTTCGTCTCGGCCGCGCGCCGGCTCGTGCTCGGCGGCCCGGCCCAGGGCGCGGACCCCCACGCCCAGCTCGCCGCCGCGCCGATGGACGACGTCCGCACGAGCTTCTCGATCACCCTGACGGTCCAGGACCGGCTCGGCGTCCTGGCGCGGATCGCCCAGGTCTTCGCCGACCACGGCGTGTCGATCTTCACGATGCAGCAGACGGACCACCCGCACGGCGACCCGCAGCTGTCGGAGATCCGGCTCGTGACCCACCGGGGCGCGAACAAGGACCTCGTGGCCACGGTGGACGCCCTGCGCGAGCTGCCCTTCGTCGAGGAGGTCGCCGGCGTGATCCGTGTGGAGCACGCCGACTGATCCGCCCCGCGGTGCCGCCTGCGGGCGGCACCGCACCCGGAGGGGGTGCCGCCGCACGCCCCCCGCGAGCACCCCGCACGAGCACCCCCCCTCCGCACCACCGAGTCCACAGGAAGAGATCCAGCACATGGCACACGTCTGGCAGGGCGTCATCAACGAGTACCGGGACCGGCTGCCGGTCTCCGACTCCACCGAGGTCATCACGATGGGGGAGGGCGGTACGCCGCTGATCCGGGCGCGCGCCCTCTCGGAGCTCACCGGCAACACCGTCTGGCTGAAGTTCGAGGGCATGAACCCGACCGGCTCGTTCAAGGACCGGGGCATGACCATGGCGATCACGAAGGCCAAGGAGGAGGGCGCCGAGGCCGTCGTGTGCGCCTCGACCGGCAACACCTCCGCCTCCGCCGCGGCCTACGCCAAGCAGGCCGGGCTCACGTGCGCGGTGCTCGTGCCGGAGGGGCGGATCGCCATGGGCAAGCTCTCGCAGGCCGTGGCGCACGGCGCGGACATCATCCAGGTGGACGGCAACTTCGACAACTGCCTCGAGGTGGCCCGCAAGCTCTCCGAGTCCTACCCCGTGTTCCTCGTCAACTCCGTGAACCCGTACCGGATCGAGGGCCAGAAGACCGGGGCGTTCGAGGTGGTCGACACCCTCGGCGACGCCCCGGACCTGCACATCCTGCCGGTCGGCAACGCCGGCAACATCACCGCGTACTGGAAGGGCTACCAGGAGTACGCCCGGCCCTACGCGTCCGCGACGGCGGGGGAGCTGCCGGCCGTCTCGACGAAACTGCCCGTGATGTGGGGCTTCCAGGCCGAGGGCGCGGCCCCGCTGGTCCTGGGCCACCCCGTCACGGAGCCCGAGACCATCGCGACCGCCATCCGGATCGGCAACCCCGCGTCCTGGGACTCGGCGATCGCCGCCCGCGACGAGTCCGGCGGGCTCATCGGCTCCGTCTCGGACGACGAGATCCTGACCGCCCACCGGTGGCTCTCGGCCAAGGAGGGCGTGTTCGTCGAGCCGGGCTCCGCCGCAGGCGTGGCCGGCCTGCTCCAGAAGCACGCCGCGGGGGAGGCCCCCACGGGGCAGACGGTGGTCATCACCGTGACCGGCCACGGTCTCAAGGACCCGCAGTGGGCGATCAAGGCCGCCGAGCGGGAGGACCCCTCGCTGGCCGAGCCCACGCGCGTGCCCTTCGACGTGGTCGCCGTCGCCGCCGCGCTGGGCCTGGAGTAGTCCCGGATGTTCGAGATCGGCCAGCGGGTGGCGGTGAGCGTCCCCGGCTCCACCGGCAACGTGGGCCCGGGCTACGACAGCCTGGGCCTGGCCCTGGGCCACTACGACGACCTCGCCGTCACCGTGACCGGCGGCGGCCTGGAGTTCGAGCTGCACGGGGAGGGCTCCGCGTCCGTGCCCCGGTCCGCGGAGCACCTGGTGGTCCGCGCCATGCGGGCCGCCTTCCGGGCCGCGGGCGTCGAGGAGCTGCCGGGGCTGCGGCTCGAGGCGACCAACCGGATCCCGCACGGCCGCGGGATGGGCTCGAGCGCCTCGGCCGTGGTGGCCGGCGTGCTCGCGGCGAACGCGCTGCTGCCCGCGGAGCGCGCCCTCGACGACCGGCGCCTGCTCCAGGTCGCCGCCGCGATGGAGGGCCATCCGGACAACGTGGCCCCGTCCCTCTTCGGAGGGCTCGTGATCTCTTGGACCGACGCGGACGGCTACCGCAGCGCCCCCGTGACCGTCCACGAGGACGTCGTGCCGGTGGTGGCGATCCCCGACTTCGAGGTCCCCACCCGCCTCGCCCGCTCCCTGCTGCCCGCGACCGTCCCGCACCACGACGCCGCGGTCAACGCCGGCCGGACGGCCTTGCTCGTCGAAGCCCTCACGCGGCGCCCCGAGCTGCTGCTGCCCGCCACCGAGGACCGGCTGCACCAGCCGTACCGGGCCTCGGCCATGCCCCCCAGCGCGCGGCTGATGGCCGCGCTGCGGGCCCGCGGGCTGCCGGCCATGATCTCCGGGGCCGGGCCGACCGTCCTGGTCCTCGCCGCGGACCGGGACCAGGCGCAGGAGACGGAGCAGGCCCTCGCGGAGCTCGTCGCCCCCGGAGCCGATTCCGTCTCCTGGCGTGTCCTCCGTCTGCGCGTCGACGGTCAGGGTGCTAAGCTGGAGAGGCACCCGCAGCAGATCCAGGGGTAGGAGACCGCGCCCGGCGCGGCGAGGACAGCGGGCATCATGAGGGGCAGCGCCCCGGTCGGATGCCCCGGGGTCCTCGGCTCCACCGCCTCAGATTCTCCGGTGATCCCCCGCCGGCACCGGCTTCTTCGATGCCGTCGGCGCCCCGGCCCGCACCGACACGGACCGGAGCGCACCATGATCTCCGGGTGACACCTTGTTCGCCCAGGCTGCCGCGCCCTGAAGTGCGCCCCGCCGCAGGCGGCCCGCGATCGCGGCCCGCCGGGAACCATCCACGGTCCTGGACTCTGAGATCCATGGGCCCCCCACCGAGGGAGAAGGACACTTCGTGACCGAGACCACCGACCTTTCCACGGGTACGGAAGAGACCACCACCAGCGACCCCCGGAACGCGGGACTGTCCGCGCTCAAGCTGGCCCAGCTGCAGGCGCTCGCCTCCCAGCTCGGAATCACCGGCGCCCGCCGGATGCGCAAGAGCCTGCTGGTCGACGCGATCGCCGCCCACCAGCGCGGTGGCGCCGTCGCCGACCGGGACCAGGCCGTCGAGCAGAAAATCGCGCAGACGGTCGAGAAGACCGCCGACGGCGGCGCCGACCAGGGCACGGCCCCGGCCGCCGCCACGACGGGCGAGGACTCCTCCGCCGCGCAGGGCGCCGACGGCGGCCAGCCGCAGCGGCGCTCGCGCTCCCGCCGCGCCACGAGCACCGGTGTGGTGTCCGCCCCCGCGCAGCAGGGCTCCGAGCAGCAGGACGCCGCCCAGCAGACCGCGGCGCAGGGCTCCACCGAACAGCAGCCGGCTGACCAGCCCGCTCCCGCCGAGGACGCCTCCGGCGCCGAGGGCGAGGGCGGCCGCAACCGCAACCGCAGCCGCCGCAACCGCAACCGCGACGACAACGGCCAGAGCAACGGCGGCCAGAGCGGCGGAGCCCAGGACTCCGGGCAGGAGACCGACGAGGCGCGCTCCTCGGCCGAGGGCCGTGACGACGAGCGGTCGAAGCAGGACCGGAGCCGCAACGAGAACCGCGGCCAGGACAACCGGGGCCAGGACAAGGGCGGCCAGGACCGGGGCGACGGCCGCGGCCGGCGCGACGGCCGGTCCGAGGGCGGGAAGTCCCAGGACAACCGCCAGGACAAGGGCGGCCAGGACAACCGCCAGGACAAGGGCGGCCAGGACAACCGCCAGGACAAGGGCGGCCAGGACAACCGCCAGGACAAGGGCGGCCAGGACAACCGCCAGGACAAGGGCGGCCAGGACAACCGCCAGGACAAGGGCGGCCAGGACAACCGCCAGGACGACGGCGGCAGCCGCCGCAGCCGCCGCAACCGCAACCGCAACGACCGCGACCGGGACCGCAGCGACCGCAACGAACGCAACGACCGCGCCGAGCGCAACGAGCGGCGCAACCGCCGCGGGCGCAGCACCGGCCCCGAGGTCGACGACACGGAGTTCACCGAGGACGACGTCCTGCTGCCCGTCGCCGGCATCCTGGACGTGCTCGACAACTACGCGTTCGTGCGCACCTCCGGCTACCTCCCCGGCCCGAACGACGTCTACGTCAGCCTCGCCCAGGTCAAGAAGCACAACCTGCGCAAGGGCGACGCCGTGGTCGGCGCCATCCGCGCCCCCCGCGACGGCGAGCAGCAGAACGCCACGCGGCAGAAGTTCAACGCGCTGGTCCAGCTCACCACGGTCAACGGCAAGAAGACCGAGGAGAACAAGGACCGCGTGGACTTCGGGAAGCTGATCCCGCTGTACCCGCAGGAGCGCCTGCGCCTCGAGACGGAGCCCAAGAAGATCGGGCCCCGCGTCGTCGACCTCGTCGCCCCCATCGGCAAGGGCCAGCGCGGGCTGATCGTCTCCCCGCCGAAGGCCGGCAAGACGCTGATGCTGCAGGCGATCGCCAACGCGATCACCACGAACAACCCCGAGGTCCACCTCATGATGGTGCTCGTCGACGAGCGCCCCGAGGAGGTCACGGACATGCAGCGCACGGTCAAGGGCGAGGTCATCGCCTCGACCTTCGACCGCCCGGCGGACGACCACACCACGGTCGCCGAGCTCGCGATCGAGCGCGCCAAGCGGCTCGTGGAGATGGGCATGGACGTGGTGGTCCTCCTGGACTCCATGACCCGCCTGGGCCGTGCCTACAACCTCTCGGCCCCCGCCTCCGGCCGCATCCTCTCCGGCGGCGTGGACTCCGCGGCGCTGTACCCGCCGAAGAAGTTCTTCGGCGCGGCCCGCAACATCGAGAACGGCGGCTCGCTCACGATCCTCGCGACCGCCCTCGTGGAGACCGGGTCCAAGATGGACGAGGTCATCTTCGAGGAGTTCAAGGGCACCGGCAACATGGAGCTGCGCCTGTCCCGCTCGCTCGCGGACAAGCGGATCTACCCTGCCGTGGACGTCAACTCCTCGGGCACCCGCCGCGAGGAGAACCTCCTCTCCCCGGACGAGATCAAGATCATGTGGAAGCTGCGCCGCGTCCTCTCCGGGCTCGACCAGCAGCAGGCCCTCGAGCTGCTCACGAACAAGCTGCGGGACACCCAGTCCAACACCGAGTTCCTGCTCCAGGTGCAGAAGACCACGCTGTCGGCCCGCGCCGAGAGCGACCGCTAGCACGCCCCCGCCGCCGCGGCCCCGACCGGTTCGACCGGACGGGGCCGCGGCGGCGTCGTCGTGCCCACCGCCGCCCGACCCTCTCCGCCGCCTCCGAAGGAGCGCCCCATGCCGGATCCCATCCAGTCCCTGCTCGACGAGCACGCCGAGCTGCAGCGCCAGCTCGCCGACCCCGCCGTGCACGCGGAGCAGGGCAGGGCGCGCAAGCTCGGGCGCCGCTACGCCGAGCTCAACGGCATCGTCGAGGCCCACCACCGGGTGCACCGCCTCGAGGAGGACCTGGGGGCGGCGCGCGAGCTCGCCGCCGAGGAACCCGAGTTCGCGGAGGAGATCCCGGCCCTCGAGGAGCAGCTCACGGCGGCCCGCGAGAAGCTGCGCCGGCTGCTCGTCCCGCGCGATCCCGACGACGGGCGCAACGTGATCCTCGAGGTCAAGGCGGGGGAGGGCGGCGACGAGTCCGCGCTCTTCGCCGGGGACCTGCTGCGCATGTACCTCAAGTACGCGGAGTCCCGCGGCTGGAAGACCGAATTCATCTCGACCAACGACTCCGACCTGGGCGGCTACAAGGACGTGCAGGTCGCGATCAAGTCGAACGCCACGGACCCCGCCGAGGGCGTGTGGGCGCGGCTGAAGTACGAGGGCGGGGTGCACCGCGTCCAGCGCGTGCCCGTCACCGAGTCGCAGGGCCGGATCCACACCTCCGCCGCGGCGGTGCTCGTCTTCCCGGAGGTCGACGAGCCCGAGGAGGTCGAGATCAGCCAGAACGACCTGAAGATCGACGTCTACCGCTCCTCGGGACCCGGCGGTCAGTCCGTCAACACCACCGACTCCGCGGTCCGCATCACCCACCTGCCCACCGGCATCGTGGTGGCGATGCAGAACGAGAAGTCGCAGCTGCAGAACCGGGAGGCCGCGATGCGGGTGCTGCGCGCCCGCATCCTGGCCCACCAGCAGGAGCAGATCGACGCGGACAACGCCGCGCAGCGCCGCTCCCAGGTCCGGACCATGGACCGGTCCGAGCGGATCCGCACCTACAACTTCCCCGAGAACCGGATCAACGACCACCGCACCGGGTACAAGGCGTACAACCTCGACCACGTCATGGCGGGGGACCTCGAGCCGGTCGTGCGCTCGGCCATCGAGATGGACGAGCAGGCCCAGCTCGAGGCCATCGGCCAGCAGGACGGCTGAGCGGGGGCCCCGGGATGACGAGGTCACTGGGCCAGGCGGTGCGCTGGGCGGAGCAGGTGCTCGCCGAGGCGGGGATCGACTCCGCGCGCACCGACGCGCTGCTGCTCGCCGGCCACCTCACCGGACTGTCCCGGGGGGAGGTCGAGGCGAGAGCCATCATCGGCGGGGACGAGCCCGCGGGGTACGCGGAGCTGGTGGCCGAGCGCGCCCGCCGGATCCCGCTGCAGCACCTCACGGGCGTCGCCCACTTCCGCTACCTGACGCTGGCGGTCGGGCCCGGGGTGTTCGTGCCCCGGCCCGAGACGGAGACCGTAGTGCAGGCCGTGGTCGACGAGCTGCGCGAGCAGCTGGCCGCGGGCGTGCACCGCCCGCACGTGGTGGACCTGGGCACGGGCTCCGGGGCGATCGCCGCCTCGGTGGCCCACGAGGTGCCACAGGCCCGCGTGCACGCCGTGGAGCTGTCCGGGACCGCCCACGCCTGGGCGGCCGAGAACCTGCGCGGGACGCGCGCGGAGCTCGTCCGGGGCGATCTGCGCACCGCGTTCCCGGAGCTCGAGGGACGCTGCGACGTGGTGGTCTCCAATCCGCCGTACATCCCCGCGGACGCGGTCCCGCGCGAGCCGGAGGCCCGGGAGCACGACCCCGACCTCGCCCTGTACGGGGGCGGGGAGGACGGGCTCGACCTCCCGCGGGCGGCCCTGGCCTCGGCCCTGCGGCTGCTACGCCCCGGGGGGTTCTTCGTCATGGAGCACGCCGAGGTGCAGGCCCGCGCCGTGGCGCACGCCTTCCGGGCCGCGGGCCTCGAGGACGTCGAGGGCCACCAGGACCTGACGGGCCGGGACCGGGCCACGGCCGGCCGGACGCCCCTCGAGGGCCGCGCCCCCACGACCGGAATGGGAGAATGGACGCCGTGAACTCCACCGTCTACGACTGCAGCAGCATCGCCCAGCGCACCGCCGGGCTCAAGCACGCCGCGCGCGCCCTCGCGGCCGACGCGTGCGTGGTCCTGCCCACCGACACCGTCTACGGGATCGGGGCCAACGCGTTCTCAGCCCGGGGCGTCGCGACCCTGCTCGCCGCCAAGGGCCGGTCCCGGGCCATGCCCCCGCCCGTGCTCATCGCCCACGCCGGGGTGCTCGACGGCCTGGCCGACGAGGTCTCCGACGACGCCCGCGCGCTGGCCCGGGCCTTCTGGCCCGGCGGTCTGACCCTGATCTTCCACTCCCACCCCTCGCTGGGCTGGGACCTGGGGGAGACCCACGGGACCGTGGCCCTGCGGGTGCCCGACGACGAGCTCGCCCAGGCGCTGCTCATCGAGAGCGGCCCGCTGGCCGTGTCCTCGGCCAACCGCACCGGCCACCCGGCCGCGTCGACGGCCGGGGCCGCGGTGGACATGCTCGGGGACTCCGTGGAGCTCTACCTGGACGGCGGCCCGCGGCCCGTCGGCGGACCCGCCGACCGGGACCCAGTCCCCTCCACGATCGTGGACTGCACGGGGGAGACCCCGCTGCTGGTGCGCCACGGCACCGTGAGCCTCGCCCGGCTGCGCTCGGTGGTGCCCTCGGTGGTGCCGGCGGACGGCGACGAGGAGCTCGACAGCGCCCCCGCGGCGGGTGCGGCCCCCGCGGAGCCCGGCGCCGGCCGCCCGGCGGCCTCGGGATCACACGCCGTGAGCGAGCCCAATCCGGAGGCCGTGCCGCCGGCGGCGGAGCCCGCCGACCCGGAGGGCGCGGCCGCACCCGCGGACCGGCAGCCCCCGGCGCCCGGGCCGGCGCGGGCCGCGACGGCGCAGGGCCTGGCCGCCGCGCTCGTGGCGCGCTCCACGGCGGGCGCGCGCCCGGCCGTGGACCAGGACCGCACGCGCGTCCAGCGGCCCGGGTCGCCGGGGCAGCCGCGGCCGCTGCCGGTCGAGGAGGCCGCCCGGCTCGTGGCGCGGGGCAGCGGCGAGGCCTGAGCGCCGTCCCGGGAGCGGCCCCGAGCAGCTCTGCGGGGCTCAGCCCCGGCCGGCGGCCAGGTGCGCCTGGCGCAGGACCTCGCTGATCCGCGGCTCGGGGACCGCGTCGTGCTCCTCCGCCCAGCCGCGCACCTGGCGCTGACCGAACCAGGTGACCTCGAGCCGGCGGAACACGCCGTGCCACCGGTGCCCGGCCAGGGCCGAGACCGCGAACCCGGCGTCCACGACGAGCCGGCACAGCAGCACGGGGAGGTGGCGCGGCTCCCGGCGGCCCGCGTCCCGCAGGATGGAGCCGGTCGTGGCGCCCTCCCAGGGCTGCAGCACGACCGGCGGCAGCGCCTCCCGGTGGCGCCCGACCCGGGAGACGAACTCGGCCAGGGCGTGCACGGACGTCACCGGCGTGGGCGCGCCGCCGTCGCCGGCCACCGAGCTCAGCGGTGAGGACGCGAAGCGGGCCAGCCGCGCGGTGGTGCGCCGGCCGGAGCCCTGCACCGAGGTCGCGCGCAGCACCGTGATCGCCGGCGCCCCGTCCTCGCCCGCCCAGTCGCGGCGCAGCTTCAGGAGCGCGCTCTCGCCGAGGGCCTTGGAGAAGGAGTAGGGGGAGAACGGCCGGACCGCGGGCGTCTCGTCGAGGACGTCGACGTCGCCCTGGACGGCCGCGGAGCTGACGTGCACGATCCGGCGCACGCTCGTGCGGCGCGCCGCGAGCGCCACGAGCACCGGCAGCAGCGCGTTCGCCCCCACGAGGGACTCCTCGTGCGTCTGGTCCGGGGCCGCCAGGCCCGCCGCGTTGACGACCACGTGGGCACCGGCGAAGGACTCGGCGAGGTAGTCGATGACGGACTCGAGCCGGCCGGCCTGCTGGAGCAGGTGGTGGACCGTGCGCGCCCCGGACCCCAGCCGCGGCGCGGAGACCGGGACCACCGTCTGGCCGTCCGCCTGCAGCCGGGCCACGGTCGCGGAACCCACGAACCCCGTCGCTCCCAGGACTGCCCACGTCGTCGATGTCACGGTGCTTCCTCTCTGCCGGTCGCTTCCGGTCGCCGTCGTCCGGGCCCGGATTCCTGCGCTCATCGTACAGACCGGCCCACCGCCGGGGCGGGGCGACGCGGCCCGCCGGCCCGGCCGTCCGGGCGCCGCTTGCTAGACTCGGCACGTTCCGGCGCCCGCCCGCGGCACCGCGCCGGACCCCGCACCCGTTCCCGCACTGCCCATCACCGCACAGCCCGTCACCCCCTGGAGGAGCCGCATGCCGTCCGACCCCACGCCCACCCCCACGGTGGCGGTGGCCTGCGTGACCCAGGACCGGCACGAGGACGTCCTCGCGCTCGTCGCCGCGCTGCGGGAGCAGACGGTGCCCGTCGCCTCCCTGTGCCTCGTCGACGCGGGGCGCGAGGCGCTGCCGCGGGAGGTGCTCGAGGAGGCGATCGGCGGCCGGTTCGCGCTCGAGCTCGTGCGCTCCCTCGCCAACCTGGGCGGGGCCGGCGGGTTCTCCCTCGCGATCCTGACCGCGCTCGCCACCGGTGCGGACCGGGTGTGGCTCATGGACGACGACGCCCACCCGGAGAGCCCCGACTGCCTCGAGATCCTCCTGCAGGAGGCCGCGCGGCGGGAGCTGTCGGTCGTCTCCCCGCTCGTCGTGGCACCCCAGGACCACGGCGCGCTGGCCTTCTCCTACCGCCTCGAGGGGCGGATGACCCACTCCCGGGCCGACCTGGAGCCGCTCGGCTTCCTGCCCGGCTACGCCACCTTCTTCAACGGCGCCCTGATGTCCGAGCACGTCTTCTTCACGGTCGGGCTCCCGGACCTCAAGCTCTTCCTGCGCGGCGACGAGGTCGACTTCCTGGTGCGGCTGCGCCGCTCCGGGCTGCCCTTCGGCACCACCACCCGCACCGCCGTGGCGCACCCGCCGGGCTGGGACGAGGAGCACGTCGTGGTCCCCGGCCGGCTCAAGGTCGTGGTGCCCGGGACGGAGTTCAAGCGCGAGCACTTCTTCCGCAACCGGGGCTGGACCACGTGGCGGTACAAGCGGGTCGTCCAGCTCGGGGCCGACCTCGTCGGCTACCCCCTCTTCTACCTGCGCCGGCGGGACGTGCGCGGTCTCGTGTCCTGGGCGAGCCGCTACGCCGGCGGGATGCGCGGCCGCGGCTTCGGCGGGCCGCGGTGACCCCGTGAGCCCGCACCCCGCTCTCGAGTTCTCCGTGCTCATGCCCGTCTACCGCGCCGACACCGCGGAGCGGGTGCGCCGGGCGGCCGAGTCGGCCACCGTCGAGCAGCGGCGCCGGCCCGCCGAGCTCGTCGTCGTGCGGGACGGCCCCGTCCCCGCGGCGCTGGAGGCCGAGCTGGACCGCCTGGTGCGCGAGCTCCCCGTGCCCGTGGTGCGGGTCGACCTGGAGCGCAACGAGGGCCTCACCGCGGCGCTCACCGCCGGCCTGGACCGGTGCCGGCACGACGTGGTGGCCCGCGCCGACGCCGACGACGTCTCCTACCCCCGCCGCTTCGCGGTGCAGCTGCCCGTGATCGAGGCCGGGGCCGACCTGGTGGGCTCGTCGATGCACGAGATCGGCGACGACGAGCGGACCCCGATCGCCCTGCGCCGCGCCCCGGTGGGGGAGCGGGACATCCTCTCCGTCTCCCGGCGCCGCAACCCCGTGAGCCACCCGACGGTGGTGTTCCGGCGCTCGGCGGTGCGGGCGGCCGGCGGCTACGAGCACGTGCCCCTGGCCGAGGACTACTGGCTGTGGGTGCGGATGCTGCGCGCGGGCGCCGACGTGCGCAACGTGGCCGAGCCGCTGGTCGGCTACCGGGTCTCGGCGGGCTCCTACGAGCGGCGCGGCGGGTGGCGCGTGCTCCGCGCGGAGCTCGCCCTCCAGGCCCGCCTGCGCGGGATCGGCCACGTCGGGTTCCTACAATGGGTGCGCAACGTGGTGGTGCGCGGCGGCTACCGGTTCGTCCCCACCCGGCTCCGGGAGCTGGCCTACCGGGCCATGGTCGGCGCACCCCGCCGCTGACCGTCCCGCACCGGCACCCTCCCCGCCCGGCCCCCGGTTCCGGCACCGACCACGAAAGGAACGACGCGATGAGTGGTTCGCCCGAGCGCACCGCCGGCACGGCGGTGCCCCCCGGGGGTCCCGCCGCGGGGTTCCCGCCCCGCGGCGCCCCGCAGGACAGGCCCGTGGCGTGGCTGTGGATCCAGATGCTGCTGGACTCCGTCGCCTGGGTCGTGGCCCTCGTGCTCGCCCTGGTGCTGCGCTACGAGATGGAGCTCCAGTTCATCAGCGCCCCCGGGCTGCTGCTGGTGTCCATCGTGGCCGTGGCCGCCCAGCTCGTCGTCGGCTTCTCCTTCGCCCTGTACAAGGGGCGGTACTCCTTCGGCAGCTTCGACGAGGCCAAGCTCCTCGTGGTGGTCACCCTCATCGTCACGGCCGTGGTCCAGGTGCTGCTCCTCGTGGTGGGCACGAGCATCGGCATCCCGCGCTCCACCGCCCTCATCGCGTTCCCCTTCGCGTGCCTGTTCATGGCCGCCTTCCGCTACCTCAAGCGGATGTACCAGGAGGCCTCCGCCCGTCCGGGCGCCTCCGCCCAGCACGTGGTGGTCTACGGCGCCGGCTACCTCGGGACCTTCCTCATCCAGCGGATGATGCAGGACCCGCACTCGGAGTTCCTGCCCGTGGCCCTGCTCGACGACGACCCCGCCAAGAAGCACCTGCGGATCTCCTCCGTGCCCGTGCTCGGCACCCTGCACGACCTCCGCGACGTCATGGCCCGCACCCGCGCCTCGGTGCTGATCGTGGCGATGTCCGGCGCGGACCCCCGGATCATGCACCGGGTCGCGGACGCCGTGGCCGGCACCGGGATCCGGGTCATGACCATGCCCCCGCTCGGCGAGGTGCTCACCGCCAAGCACCAGGGCGCGGACTTCCGGGACATCAGCATGGAGGACCTCATCGGCCGCCGCCCCGTCGACATCGACGTCGAGGAGATCGCCGGCTACGTGAAGGGCCGCCGCGTCCTGGTGACCGGCGCCGGCGGCTCCATCGGCTCCGAGCTGTGCCGCCAGCTCGTCGGCTTCGAGCCCGCCGAGCTGATCATGGTGGACCGCGACGAGTCCGCGCTGCAGGGCACCCAGATCTCCATCACGGGGCGCGGCCTGCTCGACGGCCGCGACACCGTCCTCGCCGACATCCGCGACCCCGAGTCGGTCGGCGCGATCTTCCGCGACCGCCGCCCCCAGGTGGTCTTCCACGCGGCCGCCCTCAAGCACGTGTCCCTGCTCGAGCAGTACCCGGACGAGGCGTGGAAGACCAACGTCGTCGGCACCCTCAACGTGCTTCAGGCCGCGGAGGAGGCGGAGGTCGAGGTCTTCGTCAACATCTCGACCGACAAGGCCGCCAACCCCACCACGGCCCTGGGCCACTCCAAGCGCGTCGCCGAGAAGCTCACCGCGTGGATGGCGGACCGCACCGGGCGCCGGTACGTCTCGGTGCGCTTCGGCAACGTCTTCGGCTCCCGGGGCTCGATGCTCCCCCTCTTCACCGAGCAGATCCGGCAGGGCGGCCCGATCACGGTGACGCACGCGGAGGCCACCCGCTACTTCATGACCATCCCGGAGGCCTGCCAGCTCGTGATCCAGGCGGGGGCGATCGCCCGCGGCGGCGAGGTGCTGATCCTGGACATGGGCGAGCCCGTGCGGATCATGGACATCGCCGAGCGGCTGCGCGTGATGAGCGGGCGCGAGGACATCGAGATCGAGATCACCGGGCTGCGCCCGGGGGAGAAGCTGCACGAGGACCTCATCGGCCTCGGCGAGAAGGACGAGCGGCCCTTCCACCCCAAGATCTCCCACGCGCGCGCCGACCGCCTCGACCCCGCCCAGCTGGACCGGCACACCTGGAAGGTGCGCGGCGGCATGGTCTACACGGGCACGATCCCTGTCGTCAGACCGTCCACGCAGCCGCCGCCCACGTCGGTCCAGCGCCCGCGCAGCTCCTCGGGGCGGGCGTCGTGAGCCCGGCCCCGGTCGTGCTGCTCCCCGCCGGGCTCGATCTCACCGACCCGGGCGCCGCCCCCGACCCGGAGGAGCTGCGCCGGCTCGGGGAGCTCGTCCTCACGGTCGGTGTCCCTGCCCTCGTGCTCAGTCTCCTACTGCCCCTGGCCGTCAAGCCGCTGCTCGCCCGGTGGGGCGTGCTCGACGTCCCCAACGAGCGCTCCTCCCACCACCGCACGGTCGTACGGGGCATGGGCCTGGCCGTGGCCCTCGCCGTGCTCGTCGCCTACGGCTCCGCCCTGCTCACCGGCGCGATCGAGGTCGACCGCTCCGTCGCGCTCGTGGTCCTGGCCGTGACCGGGCTGTTCGCCGCCCTCGGCTGGGCCGAGGACTACCGGGGCGTGTCCGTGCGGGCGCGCCTGGCCGCGCAGCTGGGCATCGGCCTGGCCGCCACGGCCGTCCTGGTCGCGGTGCTCGGCACCTCCGCCTGGTGGCTGCCCGTGGGCACCATCGCAATCGCCGCCTACGTGAACATGGCCAACTTCATGGACGGGATCAACGGCATCTCGGGGCTGCACGGCCTCGCCGCGGGACTGCTGTACGCCTGGGCCGGCGCCTCCAACGACCTGCCGTGGATGATCGCCGCCGGCCTGGCCGTGGCGGGCGGCTTCGCCGGGTTCCTGCCCTGGAACCTCGGCCGCGGCACCGTGTTCCTCGGCGACGTCGGCTCCTACCTGCTGGGCGGCTCGCTGGCCGGCATCGCGGTCGCGGCCTTCCTCTCCGGCGTCTACGTCGAGTACCTCCTGCCCCCGCTCGCGGTCTACGTGGCCGACACCTCCGTGACCCTGCTCCGCCGCGTCCGCGCGGGGGAGGCCTGGTACCGGCCGCACCGCCAGCACGTCTACCAGAAGCTCACCGACGTGGGCCTGTCCCACACGGGCTCCGCGCTCGTCGTCACGGCCGCGACCGTCCTCGTCAGCGTCGCCTCGGTCGTGGGCCTGCGCACGGGGCCCGTCGCCACGGCCGTGGCCGGCGCGTTCGTGCTGGCGGTGCTCGCGCTCTACCTGGTGCTGCCCGCGCTGCTCGGGCGCCGTGCGGCCGTCCGCTCCCGGACGGGGACCCGCCCGTGAGCGCGGCCCTGCTCAGCGTCCTGCTCGGCGCGGGGCTGATCGTCGCGAGCCACCTGGTGACCGTGCTCGTGGCGCGGGCCACCGCCGGGACGGACGGGCCGGTCGCCGCCCCCGTGCTCGCCGCGACGTACGTGCTGAAGGTGCTCCTGCTCGGCTGGGTCCTGCTCACCGTGCCGGCCCCCGGCTGGCTGGTCCCGGGCTGGGTCGCGGCCGGGGTGCTGGCTGCGCTCGTCGTCTCGCTGGCGCTCGCGGCCCGCGCCGGCGCCCGCGGCACCCGCACCGCCCTGGGACCGGTGCTGGAGGCCCGGCGGCGGGCGGCGGCCGAGCACCCGGACGGCCCGCGTGCACCCGGCCCCGCCGGCGACGGCACGCACGACGGCAGGACCCCTGACGACAGGAAGCAGGACGACCATGAGCACGGACGACCATGAGCGCGGATGACCGCGACGACACGGCCCGCCCGGACGGGACGCCCCCGCCGGAGGACGGCCCCAGGCCCCCGCGGGACGGGCCCGCGGAGCGCCCCGGACTGCGCACCGCGGGGGAGCTCGTGGAGGGCGGAGGGCTCTCCGGAGGCTTCACGACACTCCTCTACGTGGTGATCGGGATGGGGTTCTGGAGTTTGGTAGGGTGGGGGGCGGATCGCGTGCTGGGAACCCGGTGGATCGTGGTCCTGGGAGCGTGCATCGGCGCCGCGTCCGGGATCTACGTCGTGTATCTCCACATGCAGGAGGGACTCCGTCGGAGTCCGTCCTCCGACGGTGCAGATCCTCACAACCCGCACCAGTCCGGCCCGGACTCGGCGCCCCGACCGTGACCACCGGCCAGAGCACTGCAGAAAGGACCCGCATTGAACGCCGCCCTCATCAGGCTCCCCGCCACCGGAGGATTCACCGCCCCGACCGTCGACGAGATGCACCTGCCCTACTTCTTCGAGGTGGGCTCCTTCGGCTTCGGCAAGCAGATGCTGCTGGTCCTCCTGTCGGTCGTCCTGATCGCCGGCTTCTTCATGTGGGCCATCCGCCGCAACGCGCTCGTCCCGTCGAAGTCCCAGTACCTCGCCGAGAGCGGCTACGGGTTCGTGCGCAACCACCTCGGCCGGGACATCATCGGTGAGAAGGAGTTCCGCCCCTACGTCCCGCTGCTGTTCACGTTCTTCTTCTTCATCCTGGTGAACAACCTCTTCGGCTCCATCCCGGTGCTGCAGCTGCCGACGCTCTCCCACGCCGGCTCCGCCTACGCCCTCGCCGGGATCGCCTACGTCACGTGGGTGTTCATGGGCATCAAGCGCCACGGCCTCGGCGGGTTCATGAGCAAGATGACCATGCCGCCGGACGTCCCGAAGGCCCTGTACGTCTTCCTCATCCCGATCGAGTTCCTCTCGAACCTGATCATCCGCCCCGTCACGCACGCCCTGCGTGTGTTCGCCACGATGTTCGCCGGTCACCTCGCCCTGATGGTCGCGGCCTCGATGACCGCCTACCTCATCACCAACGGCGGCCTGCTCAGCATCGTCTCCGTGGGCTCCACGGTGCTCGGCGTGTTCATCTACTTCCTGGAGATCCTGATCCAGGTCCTCCAGGCCTACATCTTCACCCTCCTCTTCGCCGTGTACGTCCAGGGCGCCCTGCAAGAGGGCCACTGACACCGGTGGAAGAAGCGGTCCGGCCCCGGCCGGACCCCCGCAGTCCATCCCCGAAATGTTCAGAGCCGACACGGCTACGACGCCCGGCCCCCGGGCACCTAGAAAGGAAATACCCCTCATGACTGGTTCGCTCAGTGCTATCGGTTACGGTCTGGCTGCCATCGGCGGCGGCATCGGCGTGGGTCTGATCTTCGCCGCGTACATGCAGTCCGTCGCCCGCCAGCCGGAGTCGCAGCGCGTGCTCCAGCCGATGCTGTTCTTCGGCTTCGCCGTGGTCGAGGCGCTCGCGATTCTGGGCTTCGTGCTCGCGTTCATCGCCTGAGTGGCGCATCCCGTACAAGTCCTTCCTAGAGAACAGGAATCGCGCACATGACACTCTTGCTGGCAGCCGAGGAAGGGGCGAACCCCCTCGTCCCCAACCTGTGGGAAGTGGCGATCACCCTCATCGGGTTCCTGATCCTGCTCTTCCTCGTCGTCAAGTTCGTCGTGCCGGCGTTCGAGCGGGTCTACCGTGAGCGCACCGAGGCCATCGAAGGTGGCCTGGCCAAGGCGAAGGCCGCGCAGGCCGAGGCCGCCGCCGCCCGCGACGAGTACAACCAGCAGCTCGAGAGCGCGCGCCTGGAAGCTCAGAAGATCCGCGAGGAGGCCCGCCTCGAGGGGGAGAAGATCCTCGCGGACTTCAAGGACCGGGCGAACGCCGAGTCGGCGCGCATCACCGAGAACGCGCACCGCACCATCGAGGCGGAGCGCTCGGCGGCCGTGGTCTCCCTGCGCAACGAGGTGGGCGCCCTGGCGACCACGCTCGCGGCGAAGATCGTGGGCGAGTCCCTCGACGACGACGCCCGGTCCAACCGGGTGGTCGACCGTTTCCTCGCCGACCTCGAGCAGGAGCAGGAGCGGAACGCAGGTGCGGCGCGGTAATGGCAGACGCAGCGAACGAATTCACCCAGCAGAGCGCTCGTGAGGTCGAGCGCTGGGCCGGCTCCGCCGGCCCCGCGCTCGCCCGTGAGCTGTTCGCCGTGCTCGCCATCCTCGACGAGAACGGCGCCCTGCGGCGCGCGCTGGCCGACCCCTCCTACGAGGGGCCGCAGCGCGAGCAGGTCGTGCGCCGGATCTTCGCCGACAAGGTCTCCCCGGACGCCGTGGAGATCGTCGCGCACCTCGCCGGTCGACGCTGGAGCGACGACCGCGAGTTCGCCGACGCCCTCGAGCACGCCGGGGTGGCCCTCACCGCGGCGTCCGCGGAGAACCGCGCCGGACTCCAGGGCCTCGAGCAGGTCGTGGACCAGCTGATCGCGTTCAAGGGGGTGCTGGACGGCTCGCACGAGCTGCAGCGCGCCCTCAGCGACCAGCGCGCCGGGGTCGAGGCCAAGACGCGACTGGCGCACCGGCTGACCCCGGGCGCCTCGGACGAGGCACTGCTCCTCGTGGAGCAGGCCGTGCTCTCGCCCCGCGGAGCCCTGGTCGGCCGTCTGGTCGAGCGCTTCGCGGAGGAGGTGGCGGCCCGCCGGCAGCGGTGGATCGCGCACGTGACCACGTCGCGACCGCTGACCGAGGACCAGCGCGGCCGGCTGCAGCAGCAGCTGAACACGCTGTACGGCAAGGACCTCAAGCTCACCGTGGACGTCGATCCGGCGCTGCTCGGCGGGCTCAAGGTGCAGGTCGGCGAGGAGGTCATCGACGGTTCCGTCGCGGCCCGGCTCGACGAGCTGCGCCAGCGGATCGGCGCCTGAGCGCCGGGGGCGCCCACGACGCCGCCGCGGGCGGGCGCCCCACCGGCCGAACGGCAGCAGCCGGTGGACCAGCGCAGCGTTCCGCCACAGATTTGGACTCACGGTCACCGCTGACGGCAGTGATCACGAACTAGGAGAGCAGGGACAGGACATGTCCGAAGTCACCATCAATGCCGACGACGTCCGTAGCGCGCTGAGCGAATTCGCCGCGTCCTACGAGCCCGGCACCGCAGAACGAACCGAGGTCGGCCGCGTCAGCAGCGCCTCCGACGGCATCGCGCGGGTCGAAGGCCTGCCCTCGGTCATGGCCAACGAGCTGCTGCGCTTCGAGAACGGCGTCCTCGGCCTCGCGCAGAACCTCGACACCCGCGACATCGGCGTCGTGATCCTCGGCGACTTCCGCGGCGTCGAGGAGGGCCAGGAGGTCCAGCGCACCGGGGAGGTCCTCTCCGTGCCGGTGGGCGACGCGTTCCTGGGCCGCGTGGTCGACCCGCTGGGCACGCCCATCGACGACCTCGGCCCCATCGAGGCCGAGGGCCGCCGCGCCCTCGAGACCCAGGCGCCCGGCGTGACCATGCGCAAGTCGGTCCACGAGCCCCTGCAGACCGGCATCAAGGCCATCGACGCGATGATCCCGATCGGCCGCGGTCAGCGCCAGCTCATCATCGGCGACCGGCAGACGGGCAAGACGGCCATCGCCGTGGACGCCATCCTGAACCAGCGCGCCAATTGGGAGTCCGGCGACGTCAACAAGCAGGTGCGCTGCATCTACGTGGCCGTGGGCCAGAAGGCGTCCACCATCGCCGGCGTGCGCCAGACCCTCGAGGACAACGGGGCCCTGGAGTACACGACCATCGTGGCGGCTCCCGCCTCCGAGGCCGCGGGCATCAAGTACCTCGCCCCCTACGCCGGCTCGGCCATCGGCCAGCACTGGATGTACGGCGGCAAGCACGTCCTCATCGTCTTCGACGACCTGTCCAAGCAGGCCGAGGCCTACCGTGCGGTCTCGCTGCTGCTGCGCCGCCCGCCGGGACGCGAGGCCTACCCGGGCGACGTGTTCTACCTGCACTCCCGCCTTCTCGAGCGCTGCGCCAAGCTCTCCGACGAGCTGGGCGCCGGGTCGATGACCGGGCTGCCGATGATCGAGACGAAGGCCAACGACGTCTCGGCGTTCATCCCCACCAACGTCATCTCCATCACCGACGGCCAGATCTTCCTGCAGTCGGACCTGTTCAACGCCAACCAGCGCCCGGCCGTGGACGTGGGCATCTCGGTGTCCCGCGTCGGCGGCGCCGCGCAGGTCAAGGCCATGAAGAAGGTCTCCGGCACGCTGAAGCTCGAGCTGGCGTCCTACCGCTCGATGCAGGCCTTCGCGATGTTCGCCTCCGACCTGGACCCCGCGTCCCGGCAGCAGCTGACCCGCGGCGCCCGGCTGATGGAGCTGCTGAAGCAGAAGCAGTACACCCCGTACCCGGTCGAGGACCAGGTCGTGTCCATCTGGGCCGGCACCAACGGCCACCTCGACGAGGTGGAGGTCGCCGACGTGCTCGACTTCGAGCAGGCCCTGCTGGAGCACGTGCGCCGCACCACCAACGTGATGGACTCCATCGTCGGCTCCGGCAAGCTCGAGGACGACGCCGTCGCCGCGCTGGAGACGGCCGTCGCCGAGGTCAAGCGGGACTTCCGGGGCACCAAGCACGGGATCGAGCCGGGCCACGAGGAGCACGAGCCCCTCGACGCGTCCGCGGTCGACCAGGAACGGATCGTCAGGAAGTAACCGGTCGGTCCGGTGCGCCGCCGCGGCGGCGCACCGGGCACGGTGACGAAAGGAAGTCACATGGGAGCGCAGATTCGGGTCTACCGGAACAAGATCGCGTCGACCAAGTCCATGAAGAAGATCTTCAAGGCCATGGAGATGATCGCGACCTCGCGCATCAACAAGTCCCGACAGGGTCTGCAGGCGGCGCGTCCCTACGCGAACGCGCTGACCCGGGCGGTCTCACAGGTCGCCACCCAGCACAACGTCTCCCATGCCCTGACCACGAGGGCCGACGAGGTGCGCCGGTCGGCCGTGGTGATCATGACCTCGGACCGCGGTCTGGCCGGGTCCTACTCGTCCAACGTGCTCAAGGAGGCCGAGGGCCTGCTGGAGCTGCTGCACGGGGAGGGCAAGGAGACCAAGGTCTACCTGATCGGCCGCAAGGCACAGGCGTACTTCGACTTCCGCAGCCGCCCGTACGAGCGGAACTGGACCGGGGACACGGACAACGCCCGGCCGGACCGCGCGCGGGAGCTGCGCAAGGTGCTGATCGAGGACCTGGAGACCGTGTACGAGGACGGCGGCGTCGACGAGATCCACCTCGTCTACACGTCGTTCCAGTCGATGGTCGTCCAGGAACCCCGGGTGCTCCGGCTGCTTCCGCTCGAGGTCGTGGACGCCAACGCGCTGACCGACGAGGTCGCCCGGGAGTTCGAGGAGCTGGAGGAGCCCGACAGCACCTTCGAGTTCGAGCCGAACCCCGAGGAGTTCCTCGACGCCGTCCTGCCGCGCTACATCGACGCCCGACTCTTCGCGAGCCTGGCGCACGCCGCCACCAGCGAGCTCGCGGCCCGGCAGCGGGCGATGAAGGCGGCCGGCGACAACGCCGACGACCTCATCAAGAAGTACACGCGCCTGATGAACAACGCCCGCCAGGCCGAGATCACCACCGAGCTCACCGAGATCGTGAGCGGCGCCGAGGCCCTGTGACGGGCCGTCCCGGCGATCCAGCAAGTGTCCACCACGAACAAGTGAAGTGAGAGATATGACTGCCACCATCAGCGAACAGGCCGGGCAGCCGGTCTCGGGCGGTGCCACGGGACGCATCGCCCGGGTCATCGGGCCGGTCGTCGACGTCGAGTTCCCCGAGCACGCCGTGCCCGGCATCTACAACGCCCTGACCGCCCAGTACGAGCTCAACGGCGAGAAGCGGACGATCACGTTCGAGACCGCCCAGCACCTGGGCGACAACATGGTCCGCGCGATCGCCCTGCAGCAGACCGACGGCCTGGTGCGCGGCACCGAGGTCAAGGACTCCGGCGAGCCGATCTCCGTGCCCGTGGGCGATGTGGTCAAGGGCCACATCTTCAACGTGCTCGGTGAGGCCCTCGACGTCGAGACCTCGTCCCTGGAGATCACCGAGCGCTGGCCGATCCACCGCAAGGCGCCGTCCTTCGCGGAGCTCGAGGGCTCCACGGAGATGATGGAGACCGGCATCAAGTCGATCGACCTGCTGACCCCCTACATCAAGGGCGGCAAGATCGGCCTGTTCGGCGGCGCCGGCGTGGGCAAGACCGTGCTCATCCAGGAGATGATCACGCGTGTGGCCCGCAACTTCGGCGGCACCTCGGTCTTCGCCGGCGTGGGCGAGCGCACCCGTGAGGGCAACGACCTCTGGGTCGAGATGGAGGAGGCGGGCGTCCTCAAGGACACCGCCCTCGTGTTCGGCCAGATGGACGAGCCGCCGGGAACGCGTCTGCGCGTGGCCCTGACCGGGCTCACGATGGCGGAGTACTTCCGCGACGTGCAGAACCAGGACGTGCTGCTCTTCGTCGACAACATCTTCCGCTTCACCCAGGCCGGCTCGGAGGTGTCGACCCTGCTGGGCCGCATCCCCTCCGCCGTGGGCTACCAGCCGACGCTGGCGGACGAGATGGGCGTGCTCCAGGAGCGCATCACCTCGACCCGCGGCCACTCGATCACCTCGATGCAGGCGATCTACGTGCCCGCCGACGACTACACCGACCCGGCCCCGGCCACGACGTTCGCCCACCTGGACGCGACCACGGAGCTCTCCCGTGACATCGCCTCCCGCGGTCTGTACCCGGCGATCGACCCGCTGACCTCGACCTCGCGCATCCTCGACCCGCAGATCGTGGGCCAGGAGCACTACGACGTCGCGATCCGCGTCCGGTCGATCCTGCAGGAGAACAAGGAGCTGCAGGACATCATCGCGATCCTCGGCGTCGAGGAGCTCTCCGAGGAGCAGAAGGTCGTCGTCTCGCGCGCGCGCCGCATCGAGCAGTTCCTCTCCCAGAACACCTACACCGCCAAGCAGTTCACCGGTGTCGAGGGCTCCACGGTCCCGCTCGCCGAGACCATCGAGGCTTTCGGGAAGATCTGCGAGGGCGAGTTCGACCACGTGCCGGAGCAGGCGTTCTACAACGTCGGCGGTCTCGACGACGTCATGCAGCAGTGGGAGCAGATCAAGCAGCGGACCGGTGGCAAGTAGTCATGGCTGAGATGATCGTCGAAATCGTCTCCCTCGAGCAGGCCGTGTGGACCGGCACCGCCCGGATGGTGCGGGTCCGCACGTCCGAGGGCGACATCGGTATCCTGCCCGGCCACGAGGCCGTGGCCGGCATCCTCAAGCCCGGCGACTTCGCGGTGGACCCCGTGGACGGCTCCCGGCTCGAGGGCACGATCGACGCCGGCTTCGTGTTCGTCGACAACGACCGGGTGACGATCGTGGCGGACAACGTGGAGCTGCCCGGCGCCGCCGCCGCCTGATCCCGCCCGTCCGCGCGGGGCCCCGCCCCGCGCGCCCAGCACAGCCGCGGCCTCCGCACCACCGGTGCGGAGGCCGCGGCCGTACCCGGGGCCCCGCAGGGACCCCGGCGAGACCGCCCAGGAGAGTGGATGGAAGAGAAGATCGTCGTGCACGGACCCACCGCGGTCAACGGCACCCTGCGCGTCTCCGGCGCGAAGAACAGCGTGCTGAAGCTGATGGCGGCGACCCTGCTGGCCGAGGGCGAGTCGACCATCACGAACGTCCCCGAGATCCACGACGTCACGATCATGGCCGAGCTGCTGCGCCGGCTCGGCTGCGGGGTGGTCTACGAGCGCGCCGAGAAGACCGTCCGCATCGACGTCCCGGCGGTCCTGCACCACCAGGCGGACTACGACCTGGTGCGGGCGATGCGCGCGTCGATCTCCGTGCTCGGTCCGCTGGTCGCCCGGTGCCACGTGGCCGAGGTCGCCCTGCCCGGCGGGGACGCCATCGGCTCCCGCGGCCTGGACATGCACCGGGCGGGTCTCGAGGCCATGGGCGCGGTGCTGCAGATCGAGCGCGGCTACCTCGTGGCGTCCGTGCCCCGCAGCCTGCGCGGGACGCACTTCCGCCTGGACTACCCCTCCGTGGGCGCCACGGAGAATCTCATGATGGCGGGGACGCTGGCCGAGGGCACCACCGTCATCGACAACGCGGCCCGCGAGCCGGAGATCGTGGACATCGGGCGGATGCTGCAGGCGATGGGCGCCCGGATCGAGGGGCTCGGCACGAGCACCGTGACGGTCGCCGGAGTGGCGTCCCTGCGCCCGGTGGAGCACCGGACGGTGCCCGACCGGATCGTGGCGGGCACCTGGGCGTTCGCCGCGGCCGTGACCGGGGGGACGGTGGAGATCGAGGGCGCGGAACCCGGCCACCTGACCGTGGTGCTGGACAAGCTGCGCTCCGCGGGCTGCCGCGTGGACACGGACGGGGGCCGCTTCGTGGTCGCCGGCCCGCGGCGTCCGCGCGCGATCAACGTGTCCACGCTGCCGTACCCGGGCTTCCCCACCGATCTGCAGCCGTTCGTGGTGGCCCTCAACGCGGTGGCCGAGGGCTCCGGCATGGTCACGGAGAACGTCTTCGAGGCCCGCTGGGGCTTCACGGCCGAGCTCGAACGGCTGGGCGCGAGCGTGCGCCTCGACGGCCACCACGCGCTGGTGGCGGGGATGCCGGTGCTCTCCGGGGCGCCGGTGGAGGCCATGGACATCCGGGCGGGCGCGGCCCTCGTGATCGCGGGCATGGCCGCCGTCGGCACCACCGACGTGAGCGGCGTCCAGCACGTCGACCGCGGCTACGAGCACTTCGTGGAGCAGCTCGGGGCCGCGGGGGCCGCCGTCGAACGGCACCTGGTCGGCACCGCGTACTGAGCACGCCGGCACGACGGAGCCCCGCACCCGGGACGGGTGCGGGGCTCCGTGCTCAGCCGGTGCGCGGGAAGCGGATCAGATGAGCGTGACGCCGGTGGCCTGCGGGCCCTTCTGGCCCTGGCCGATCTCGAACTCGACGCGCTGGTTCTCCTCGAGGGTGCGGAAGCCGCCCGACTGGATCTCCGAGTAGTGGACGAAGACGTCCGAGTCGGAGTCGTCGGGGGTGATGAAGCCGAAGCCCTTTTCGGCGTTGAACCACTTGACGGTGCCCTGGGCCATGAAGATTTCTCCTTGCGAGATGGTGCGAAACGTGTGCACAGGTCGTGCACGGAAGGGCGGTACCACGAGATGAGCCGAGGGCCGCGGTCTCCGTTCCCGAAGGAGGGGGACCAGGGCCAGGGTCGAACGTCACGCTCGCTTACCCGTTCTGCGAGCATGCAAAACATGGAACGAAGAACACGTTCAGCTTCACACACTCCCCGGGGGCGGTCAACGTTGTTCGCCTGCTGATCATCGCGTGTTGCGGGCTGGTCGCCGACCGCGTGACCCCGGCGGCGCCCGGGGCGGACCCGGGCCCGAGCCGGTGGGCTCGCAGGAGTGGGCTCAGAAGAGGCGCGAGCCGCTGTCGTCGAGCCCGCGCATCTCGTCGTAGTCGAGGGTCAGACACGCGATGCCCCGGTCCTCGGCGAGCACCCGGGCCTGGGGCCGGATGAGCTGGGCGGCGTACACCCCGCGCACGGGCGCCAGGAGGGGGTCCCGGTTGAGCAGCTCGAGGTACCGCGTGAGCTGCTCGACGCCGTCGATGTCGCCGCGGCGCTTGAGCTCGACCGCCACGGTGGCGCCGGCGGCGTCGCGGGCCAGGATGTCCACGGGCCCGATCGCGGTGGGGTACTCGCGCCGGACCAGGGTGTGCCCCGAGCCCAGGCGGTGGATCTGCTCGGCGAGCAGGCGCTGCAGGTCCGCCTCGACGCCGTCCTTCACCAGCCCGGGGTCCGTGCCCAGCTCGTGGGAGACGTCCTCGTGGATCTCGAACACCTGGATGACGAGGCGGTCGTCGCTCTTGGCGGCCTGGACGGTCCACGTCTGCAGGACGCCCTCGGCCGCGAGCTCGGCCTCGGGCTCGCCGACGTGCAGGCGGGCGGGCGGGCTCATCCAGTTCAGGGGCTTGTAGCTGCCGCCGTCCGAGTGGACGAGCACGGAGCCGTCCGCCTTCACGAGGAGAAGACGCCGGGCGGCGGGCAGGTGGGCGCGCAGACGCCCTTCGTAGTCGACGGAGCAATCGGCAATGACGAGACGCACGCGGACCAGCCTAGCGCTCCACGGGACCCGGCCCGGACCCGGAGGCCCCCGCTGTGAGACGATGGCGCCGTGCCACGCTCCAACCACTCCTCCCGACGCCGCCACGGCGGCCCCGGCAGCGGCCCGCGCGCGAGCAAGTGGCAGCGCGGCGCCGCCCAGGAGCCGTGGTCGGTCGAACGTGTCCTGGAGCCGGCGCCCACGGTGGAGCGCTCGGCGGACGGGGACTGGCTGGTCCGCCACGTCCGGCCCGCCAACGCGGTCAAGACCTACACCTGTCCCGGCTGCGGCCGCTCGATCCCGCCGGGGATCGCGCACCTGGTCGTCTGGCAGCAGGACTCCCTGCTGGGGGCGCGCAGCGCCTTCGAGGACCGCCGCCACTGGCACGAGCGCTGCTGGCGCACCCGCCGCTGAGCCCGGCCCCGCCCGGCGCGGCCGCCGTCACGGCGTCACGCCGGGAGCGGACACGCGGGCGCACCGGTGGCCGCGCCGCCCCCGGCGGCCGATAATCGTGGAAGACCCGCGGCGCCCGCCGGGCGCCGCCCCGGACCGGCCGCCGCCCCGGACCGGACCACCGATCCCGCCCCGACACCGACGGCCGAGCGGACCGCCGTGCCCGTCGTCGAGCCCTCAGGAGACGCCCCGTGAACGAGTTCCAGCACCAGCAGCCCCGCCGCACCGCCGAAACCGCTCCGCCGCCGCAGGAGGCCCCGCTCCCGTCATCGGTGCGGGGAGCGGTGGACCTGGGCGCCGTGCCCGCCGCCGGACCGGGCGGGCCGCCCGCGGGGGAGGACCGGCCGGGCGGGTACCGCCGGGAGGTGACGGCGGCGGACTTCCAGGAGGTCGCCGAGCTCTCCACCCAGGTCCCCGTGGTCTTCGCCCTCTGGGCCCGCTTCAGCGAGCAGTCCGTGGCGTTCACCGACACCCTGGAGCAGGTCGTGGACCGCTACCGGGGACGGCTCCTGCTGGCCTCCGTGGACGCCGAGGCGGCTCCCGAGATCGCGCAGATGTTCCAGGCGCAGTCCGTGCCCACCGTGGTGGCGCTGCTCGGCGGGCGGCCCGTCCCGCTGTTCAACTCCACGGTCCCGGCCGAGCAGGTGACCCAGCTCCTGGACGAGCTGCTCGCGCTCGCCGAGCAGAACGGGATCACGGGCACCGTGGAGCCCGTCCGTCCCGACGACGAGCCGGAGCCGCTGCCCCCGCTGCACCAGGAGGCCGTGGACGCCCTCGAGGCCGGGGACGTCGACGCCGCCGAGGCCGCCTACCGGAAGGCGATCGCCGAGAACCCCGGGGACCGGGAGGCGAAGCTCGCCCTCGCCCAGGTGCACCTGCTCCAGCGGGTGCTGCCGCTGGACGCCGTGACGGTCCGCGCCGAGGCCGCCGCCGCCCCGGAGGACGTGGCGGCGCAGCTGGCCGTCGCCGACCTCGACGTCTCGGGCGGCCACGTGGAGGACGCCTTCCGGCGGCTGCTGGACCTGGTGCGGCGCACCACCGGGGAGGAGCGGGACGTCGTCCGGCTGCGCCTGCTCGAGCTCTTCGACGTGGTGGGCGCCGAGGACCCGCGCGTGGTGACCGCCCGGGGCGCCCTGATGCGCGCCCTGTTCTGAGCCCCCGCCCCTGATGCCCCCCTGACCGCCCCGGCGCCCGCGCGGCCACGGTCCGCCGGCGCGCGGGGCGCGTCCTCCGCCCCACGGTGGAGGGCGCCCCGCGCGCCGGTGGGGCGGGCTCCGCCGCGCGCCGGAGGCGCGCCCGGTCCCCGCCTGCCTACGCTGGGGGCATGAGCCACCAGCACCTCCCGCAGGCCGCCCCGGAACGGACCGGCGCCCCCGCGCCGGACACCCCGGCGCCCCCGTCCGGCGGTCCGCCGGCGCTGAGCGTGCGCGGGCTCGTCCGGGTCTTCGGCCGCCCCGGCACCCCCGAGGCCAAGGTCGCCGTGGACCGCGTGGACCTCGACGTCCCCCGCGGCTCCTTCTTCGGCCTCGTGGGACGCAACGGCGCCGGCAAGACCACGATGCTGTCCATGGCGACCGGACTCCTCCGCCCCACGGCGGGCAGCGCCCGCGTGGCCGGTGTCGACGTCTGGGCCGAGCCCCGGCGGGCCAAGCAGCTCATGGGCGTGCTGCCGGACGGCCTGCACCTGTTCGACCGGCTCACCGGACGCCAGCTCGTCACCTACGCCGGCCTGCTGCGCGGCATGGACCGGGACGTCGTGGCCGAGCGCACGGACGACCTGCTGCGGGCCATGGACCTCACGGCCGACGCCGGGACCCAGGTCCAGGACTACTCCGCCGGCATGACCAAGAAGATCGCGCTGGCCGGCGCCCTCATCCACGCCCCGAGCCTGCTCGTCCTCGACGAGCCGTTCGAGTCGGTCGACCCCGTCTCGGCGGCGAACATCCGCGAGATCCTGCACGGCTTCGTGTCCGCCGGCGGGACCGTGGTCGTCTCCAGCCACGTCATGGACCTCGTGCAGCGGATGTGCGACCACGTCGCCGTGATGGACCGCGGCCGGGTGCTGGCCGCCGGGACGGTCGACGCGGTCCGGGCCGGGGCCACGCTCGAGGACCGGTTCGTCGAACTGGTCGGCGGGCGCCGGGAGACGGGGGAGGGCCTGCCGTGGCTGCGCCCGGAGTGAGCCCGGAGCTCGCCCCGGCCCCGGACGGCCTCGGCCCCGCCCGGGCGGGCACCACCGCCCTGGCCTGGCGCCTAGTGGGCCTCAAGGCGAGGATCCTCGTCAACACCCTGACCCGCAGCACCTGGGTGCTCGTGGGCACCGTGCTGGGCGCCGCCTACTTCGTGTTCCTGCTGGGCCTGGCCGTGGTCGCGCTGTTCCTGCTGGGCCGTCAGGACCTGTCCCTGGTGCGCACCGTCCTCGTGCTGGCGGGGTCGGCGGCCGTGCTGGCCTGGTGGCTGCTGCCCATCCTCGCGGCGCGGGCCGACGCCACGCTGGACCCGGCCCGCCTCGCCCTCCTGCCCCTGTCCGTCGGCCAGGTGCAGTGGGGCCAGGCCCTCGGCGCGGTCGTCGGCGTGCCGGGTGCGCTCACCGTCGTGGCGCTCCTCGCCACGGTGAGCTCCTGGCGCTCGTCGGCGGCCGCCCTGCTCGCGGCCCTCCTGTGCGTGCCGCTCGCGCTGGCCCTCGTGGTCACCGGATCCCGCTGCGTCACCGCCCTCGCCGTCGGTCTCGGCCGCCGCCGGCGCCTCACGGAGCTGGTCTCGCTGGCCGCGCTCGTGGCCCTGGTGCTGCTCGGCCCGATCCTCACCGGCCTGCTGAGCGGGCTGGAGCGGCTGTGGGACCGGCTGCCGCAGTACGCCGGCGTGCTGGCGTGGACGCCGGTCGGAGCCGTCTGGGCGGTCCCGGCCGACGTCGCCGCCGGCCGGTGGGGCCCCGCCGCCGCCCGGCTGGCCCTCACGGTCCTGACCGTCGTCGTCCTCGTCCTCGTCTGGCGGGTCGCGCAGGAGCGGGCCCTCACCAGCACGGCCGGCGGGCGGACCGCGGCCCCGCGCGAGGGGGCCGCCGGCGCGGGGCTCCTCGACCACGCGCCCCGGCGCCCGTGGGCGGCCGTCGCGGCCCGGTGCCTGGTCTACTGGGTCAGGGACCCCCGCTACTCGGCCGGTCTGCTCGTCATCCCGGCCCTCGCCGTGCTCATGTGGTCCTCCCGGGACCCGGAGGGAGGCAGCGTCTTCCTCTACGCCCTGGGCCCGATGATCGCGGCGCTGCTCGCGTACCAGATCTCGGGCGACGCGTCCTACGACAACACCGCCCTGCACCTGCACGTCCTCACCGGTGTGCGGGGAGTCCACGACCGCGCGGGCCGGGTGCTCGCGCTGCTCGTGATCGCCGTGCCGCTCACGGCGGCCGGGCTGCTGCTGCCGTTCGCGGTCGAGGGCCGGTGGCAGCTGCTGCCCGGGGTCGCGGGCACCGCGCTGCTGGCGCTGCTGGGCGGGGCAGGCCTGTCCTCGGTGATGTCCGCCAGGTACACCTACCCCGTGGCCCCGCCGGGCGCGTCCCCGCTGAAGACGCCGCAGGGCTTCACCGTCCTGAACGTCCTCGTCCAGTTCGTGGCGCTGGGGCTGATCCTCGTCCTCGTGCTGCCGGCCGCCGTCCCCCTCCTCGTGCAGGTCTTCACCGGCGACCCCGTGTGGGGCTGGGCGGGCCTGGCCGCCGGGGCGGTGCTCGGCCCGCTGCTGTGCTGGGGCGGGATCGTCCTCGGCGGGCGCTGGTACGACCGGCGGGCCCCCGAGCTGCTCCAGGAGGTCGCCCAGTTCCGCTGAGCGGGACGGGCGCTCCCGGCGCACGGGGGCCGGCGGGGACGAGGTAAACTGGCGCCCATGCATGTCTCAGCGGCGACCACCGGCACCCCGACGAACGGCCCGGACGACACCCCGTACGGAGCCGATCCGGCGCAGCCGGCCGGGGGCACCTCGACGATCGAGCGCGAGGAGACCAGGGAGCTCCAGGAGCCGGGCGACCACGAGCGCTTCGCGCACTACGTGCGCAAGGAGAAGATCATGGAGTCCGCCCTTTCCGGCGAGCCCGTGATCGCCCTGTGCGGCAAGGTCTGGGTCCCCGGCCGCGACCCGCAGCGGTTTCCGGTGTGCCCGACCTGCAAGGAGATCTACGACGGACTCCGCCCCCCGAACGACCAGGGCGACGACCAGGGCTGAGCATTCCCGGCCGAGCAAGCGCCCGCCGCCGGCGGGCGCTTTTGCGTGGCCCGCCGCCGCCCCCCGTCATCCACCGCGGCCACCAGGCCGCGGCACCACGAGCGAAAGGACGTCGCCAGAGTGTCCCAGGACGACCAGCTCTCCCTGTTCGGCGCAGCCGCCGCCGACCTCCCCCCGGCCTATCCGGACCGCGCCGCGTGGGGCACGGCCCCCAAGCTGCGCGCCTGGCAGGCGGAGGCGCTGCAGCGCTACTTCGAGGCACAGCCCCGGGACTACATGGCCGTCGCGACCCCCGGGGCCGGCAAGACGACCTTCGCGCTGCGCGTGGCCAAGGAGCTCTTCGACCGCGGGACCGTCAACCGGATCACGGTGGTGACGCCCACGGACCACCTCAAGCGGCAGTGGGCGGACGCCGCCGCCCGCGTGGGCCTGGCGATCGACCCGAACTTCAAGAACGCGGACGGCTCCCACGGCCGGGACTACCTGGGCGCCGCCGTGACCTACTCGCAGGTGGCCATGAAGCCGCTCCTGCACCGGGCCCGCACCGAGGCGGGCCGGACCCTGGTGATCATGGACGAGATCCACCACGCCGGGGACTCCCTCACGTGGGGCGACGGGCTCCAGGAGGCCTTCGACCCCGCCGCCCGCCGGCTCGCCCTGACCGGCACCCCCTTCCGCTCGGACACCGCGCCGATCCCGTTCGTGCGCTACCTGGAGGACGGGGACGGCATCCGCCGCTCGAGCGCCGACTACACCTACGGCTACGGCGACGCGCTCAAGGACCACGTGGTCCGGCCCGTGATCTTCCTCGCCTACTCGGGGCAGATGCGCTGGCGCACCAGCGCGGGGGAGGAGATGGCCGCGGAGCTCGGCGAGGGCTTCACGAAGGACATCACCGCCCACGCGTGGCGCACGGCGCTCGACCCGAACGGGCAGTGGATCCCGTCGGTGCTCCAGGCCGCGGACCAGCGGCTCACGGAGGTGCGGCGCACCGTGCCGGACGCCGGGGCGATGGTCATCGCGACCGACCACCAGGACGCGAAGGCCTACGCCGCGCAGCTGCGCCGGATCACCGGGGAGAACCCCACCGTGGTCCTCTCCGACGACAAGGGCGCCTCGGACCGGATCGACGAGTTCTCCGCCGGGGACAGCCGCTGGATGGTGGCCGTGCGGATGGTCTCCGAGGGCGTCGACGTCCCCCGGCTCGCCGTGGGCGTCTACGCGACGTCCACGTCCACGCCGCTGTTCTTCGCCCAGGCGGTCGGCCGCTTCGTGCGCGCCCGCAAGCGCGGGGAGACGGCCTCCGTGTTCCTGCCGTCCGTGCCGGCGCTGATGCAGCTCGCCAACGAGATGGAGGCCGAGCGGGACCACGCCCTCGACAAGCCCGCCGCGGAGGAGACCGGCCTGCCGGCCGACCCCCTCGAGGAGGGCTGGGACGACGACCTGCTCGAGGAGGCCAACCGGGAGGAGAAGGCGTCCGCGGCCCTCGCCCAGGGCCGGTTCGAGGCCATCGGCTCGGACGCGTCCTTCCACGGGGTCCTCTTCGACGGCGGCGCCTTCGGCGGCGGCGTGGCGGTGGGCTCAGAGGAGGAGGCGGACTTCCTCGGCATCCCGGGCCTGCTCGAGGCCGACCAGGTCTCGGCGCTGCTGCGGGAGCGGCAGTCCCAGCACGCCCGCCGGCGCCCCGGCGCCGCCCGCACCCCGGAGCAGCCGGCGGTGCCCGACCACCGGCGGCTCAAGGAGCTGCGCGCCACCCTGTCCAAGAACGTCTCGGCCTGGGCGTCCCGCACCGGCACCCCGCACGGCATGGTCCACAACGAGCTGCGCCGGGTGTGCGGAGGACCCGCGGTGGCGCAGGCGAACGAGGCGCAGCTCCAGGCGCGGGTCAAGAAGCTGCAGGACTGGTTCATCGGGCGCAAGTGAGCCGCGCCCGGGACGCGGACCGCCCGGGACGGGGCGGTCCGCTGCCGGGCACGGGTCAGGGCCGGACGACCTCGACCCCCGCCTCGGCCATCTCCCGCAGGGCGCGCTCCGTGGACTCCGCGGCGACGCCCGCGGTGAGCTCCACCAGCACCCGGGTGTCGTAGCCGGCCTCGACGGCGTCCAGGGCGGTCGCCCGCACGCAGTGGTCGGTCGCCAGGCCCACGATGTCCACGGCCTCGATCTCGTGCTCCCGCAGCCAGTCGTCGAGGCTCACGTCCGGCTCGTCGTCGACGTCCTCGTCGTCGCCCATCGGCACGTCCGCGTCCGGGGCGAGCAGTCCCTCGAAACCGGAGTAGGCGGCGTCGTGCTCGCCCTTGCGGAACCACGCCTGGATCCAGTCCGTGTCCAGGTCCGGATGGGAGTGGGCCCCGCGGGACTCGGCGACGCAGTGCACCGGCCAGGACCGCACGTAGTCCGGCTCGTCGGAGAAGTGCGCCCCGGGGTCGACGTGCCAGTCCTGGGTGGCCGCGACGGCCGCGTAGTCCCCGTGGTGGTCCTCCAGGTGCTCCGACACGGCGGCGGCCACCGCCGCGCCTCCGGCGACGGGCAGCGAGCCGCCCTCGCAGAAGTCGTTCTGCACGTCGACGACGATCAGTGCGGTCCTCATGGTGTTCCTCCCTCTGTTCGGTGCTTCACGCTCGTGCCTCTCACTCGGTGCTTCTCGCCCGGTGGTGCTCCTCCGGTGGGTGCCGCTGGGCGTATCCCACCCGGAGCACGCCGTCCGGACGGCCGCTCAGGCCGGGGCCTCCGGCCCTAGGACGGTCGGGATCACGGGGTCGCCCTCGCTGAGCCGCCGGGCCGAGCGGGGCAGCTCCGCCACGGACGCCGCGTGCCGCTCCCGAGCCCGGCGGACCCCCTCCGGGCCCGTCCAGCCGTCCAGCAGCTCGCCGCGGCGGACGAAGTCCTCCAGCAGCGGCCGGTCGTCGCCGTCGTCGTCGGGCAGCCGGCCGATGCCGACCATCTCGTGGGTCGCCGTGCCCCGCTCGTCCCGGCGCCGCAGGGCGTGCTTGCGCCCGCCCACGGACACCTTGCCCTTCGCGGCCTTCGCCACGGGCCGCAGCTCGCCGGAGGAGTCCTCGCGGGCCACCAGCTTGTAGACCATCGACGACGTCGGCGCGCCGGAGCCGGTGACCACGCGGGTGCCCACGCCGAACGCGTCGACGGGCGCGGCGTTCAGGGCCGCGATCGCGTACTCGTCCAGGTCCGAGGTGACGGTGATGCGGGTGTCCGGGTTGCCGAGCTCGTCGAGGAGCCCGCGCACCCAGGCGGCCTGGGTCACGAGGTCGCCCGAGTCCAGGCGCACGCCTCCAAGCCCGGGACCCGCGAGCTCCACGGCCTTGCGCACCGCGGTCTCGACGTCGTAGGTGTCCACGAGCAGGGTGGTGTCCCGGCCCATGGACTGGAGCTGGGCGCGGAAGGCGTCCTCCTCCGTGTCGTGCAGGAGCGTGAAGGAGTGGGCGGCCGTCCCGACCGTCCGGATCCCGTAGCGGTGCCCGGCCTCGAGGTTCGACGTCGAGTCGAAGCCGCCGATGACCGCCGCCCGCGCGGCCGCGACGGCGGCCTCCTCGTGGGCGCGCCGGGAGCCCATCTCGATGCACGGGCGCCCCGCCGCGGCACCCACCATGCGGGAGGCGGCCGAGGCCACGGCGCTGTCGTAGTTGAGCACCGACAGGAAGTACGTCTCGAGCACGCAGGCCTCGGCGAAGGTGGCCTCGACCACGAGCAGCGGCGACGAGGGGAAGTACGCCTCGCCCTCGGCGTAGCCGGAGATCGAGCCGGTGAAGCGGAAGTCCGCGAGGTAGTCCAGAGTGGCGCGGTTGACCACGCCGGTGTCCGCCAGGAAGCGCAGCTGCTCGTCGCCGAAGCGGAAGCTCCCGAGCCCCTCGAGGAGGCGCCCCGTGCCCGCCACCACGCCGTAGCGCCGCCCAGCGGGCAGTCGCCGGGCGAAGACCTCGAACACGCTGCGCCGCTGCGCGGTGCCGGCGTGCAGGGCGGCCTGCAGCATGGTCAGCTCGTAGTGGTCGGTCATCAGGGACGTGGGCGGCGGGGCCCACCGGTGGCTGCGCTGGTTCACGGGCACCACTCTAGCGACGCCGCCGGTGCGCCCCGCCTCCGGCACTCGCTACGATGGACGGACCATGCACTGCGCTACTCCCGCCGCCGCCCGCCCCGCGGCCACCGCCACCCCGGAGACCGGCACCCGGCCCACCGGCGCGACGTCCGTGGCCACGGAGACCGAGACCCCGTGGAACGTGGTCGTGTGGGACGACCCCGTCAACCTCATGAGCTACGTCACCTACGTGTTCCGCTCCTACTTCGGCTACCCGGAGGAGAAGGCCCGCTCCCTGATGCTGGAGGTCCACCACCACGGGCGCTCCGTGGTGGCCAGCGGCTCCCTCGAGGAGGCCGAGACCCACACCGCGGCGATGCACGGCTTCGGACTGTGGGCCACCTTCGAGCAGGCGGGGGGCCACTGATGGCGCAGGGCTTCCGGTCCACCCGCCGGGGCATCACCGCCCGCTTCGAGGAGCCCGAGAAGGAGCTGCTCCAGAAGCTGTTCGCGGACGTCGCCCAGGCGCTCGCCCCCGAGCAGCCGGCCTCGGAGGACTCGCTCGAGCGGATGCTCGGCGTGTCCGGGGACGCCACCGTCCCCGACGACTCCGCGCTGCGGCGGCTGCTGCCCGACGGGAGCCTGGACCCCGAGCGCGCCGCCGAGTTCCGCCGGTACACGGAGCGGGGGCTTCGGGAGACCAAGCGCGGCGTGCTGCAGCAGGCGGCCCTCGCGCTGGAGGCCCAGCCCGTGCGGCTGGACCCCGCCCAGGCGCAGGCCTTCGGGCAGGCCCTCAACGACGTGCGGCTGGTGCTGGCGGACCGGCTCGGGATCCGCAGCGAGGCCGACGCCGAGCGCGTGGGACGCTACGACGACTGGTCCGCGATCGAGGACGTCGAGACGTACATGTCGCTCCTGTACAACTTCGTCTCGTGGCTGCAGGAGACCCTCATGGAGGCCCTTCTCCACGACCTGCCCCGGGACTGACCGGGCACGACACCCCGTACGGCCCCCGCCCCGGCAAGGGGTGACGCGGCTCACGGCGGCACGGCCGCGGCGCGGTTTGGGACGGCGGCACGCCCGGGACTACGCTCTTGACGATATGCAGGATGACGACGTCTTCGGGGCCGGCGGCCGGACCGCCCGGCGCCCCAACCCCGGTTCACCCATCGGCGTGTTCGACTCCGGGGTGGGCGGTCTCACCGTGGCCCGCGCCATCATCGACCAGCTGCCCCACGAGGAGATCGTGTACGTGGGGGACACCGCCCACGGGCCCTACGGGCCGCTGCCGATCGCCGAGGTCCGGGCGCACGCCCTGCGGATCATGGACGAGCTCGTCGACTCGGGTGTCAAGCTGCTCGTGATCGCCTGCAACACGGCGTCCGCGGCGGTGCTGCGCGACGCCCGGGAGCGCTACACCCGGGTCTACGGGATCCCGGTGGTCGAGGTCATCCAGCCGGCGGTGCGCCGAGCGGTCGCCTCGACCCGCAACGGCCGGATCGGCGTCATCGGCACGGAGGCGACGGTCGGTTCCCGCGCCTACGACGACACGTTCGCCGCCGCCCCCCACCTGCGGATCGACTCGGTCGCCTGTCCCGCGTTCGTCGACTACGTGGAGGCGGGCGTCACCACGGGGCCCGGCCTGCTGGCCACGGCCCAGGCCTACCTGGACCCGCTGCGCGAGGCCGACGTGGACACGCTGGTGCTGGGCTGCACCCACTACCCCCTGCTCACCGGCGTGATCTCCTACGTCATGGGCGACGCCGTCACGCTGGTCTCCAGCGCGGAGGAGACCGCCAAGGACGTCTACCGCGCGCTGGTCGGCCACGGGCTCGAGCGGGATCCGAGCCTGCCCGCCCACCACGAGTTCCTCGCCACCGGGGACGCCGCGTCCTTCGAGGTCCTCGCCCGGCGGTTCCTGGGGCCGGAGGTCGCCCGCGTCCGGCACACCAGCTCCGTGGCGGAGCAGTACCCCACGGGCTCGCTCGCGCGGATCACCCCGGAGATGATCGGGGGAACGGGCCCGTCCGCGCCCTGAGCAGCTCCGCGGCCGGTGCGGCCGCCGTCCCACCGGCACCTCCTGGAAGGCTCTCGCCCATGAAACTCACCATCATCGGATGCACCGGCTCCTTCGCGGGGCCGAACTCCCCGGCCTCCTGCTACCTCGTTAGCGGCGAGGACGCCGAGGGACGGACCTGGCGCATCCTGCTGGACATGGGCAACGGCGCCCTCGGGGTGCTGCAGCGCCACATCGACCTGCACGACATCGACGCCGTGCTGGTCAGCCACCTGCACCCCGACCACTGCATCGACCTGGCCGGACTGCACGTGGCGATCAAGTGGGACCCGCGCGGCTGGGGCCGACCCCCGATCCCGCTGTGGGCGCCCACCGGCCTCCACGAGTACCTCAGCAGCACCCACGGGCTCCCCACGGAGCCCGGGATGCACGGGGAGTTCGACTTCCACACCTGGGTCCCGGAGGAGCCCGTGCGGGTGGGGCCGTTCGCGATCACGCCCTTCCGGGTGGAGCACCCCACCCCCGAGCCCTACGCCCTGCGCATCGACTACGACGGCGTCATGGGCCCCAGCACCCTGGCCTACTCCGGGGACACCGACGCGTGCGAGGGGCTCGTGCGCGCCGCGCGTGACGCCGACGTCTTCCTGTGCGAGGCCGCCTACCACGAGGGGCGCGACGACGCGCTGCGCGGCATCCACCTGACCGGCCGGCGCGCCGCGGAGGCCGCCCGGGACGCCGGGGCCCGCCAGCTGCTGCTGACGCACCTGCCGGTGTGGAACTCCCCGACGCGGGCCGTGGAGGAGGCGCAGGAGGTCTTCGCGGGACCCATCGGGGTGGCCGAGCCCGCCTACACCTACCGGATCGTCCGCCGGGGGAGCGGCCGTCCCGCGGCCGCCGTCGGGCCGTGAGCCCCGCCGCCGGCGGCCGGGCCGGTCGGTCGGTGCCGCGGGGTAAGGTGGACCACATGGATTCCCCCGTCGACCAGACCGCACCGGCCCTCTCGACCTCGGGGGTGACCCGGTCGGACGGCCGTTCGCCCGGTGAGCTGCGGCCCATCACGATCACCCGCGGCTGGTCCCAGCAGGCGGAGGGCTCCGCCCTCATCGAGTTCGGCAGCACCCGGGTGCTGTGCACCGCGTCCGTGACCGAGGGCGTCCCGCGCTGGCTCAAGGGGGAGGGCCGCGGCTGGGTGACCGCCGAGTACGCCATGCTCCCGAGGGCCACGTCCACCCGGTCCGCCCGCGAGTCCGTGAAGGGCAAGATCGGCGGGCGCACCCACGAGATCTCCCGGCTCATCGGCCGCTCCCTGCGCTCGGTCATCGACCTCTCTGCCCTGGGCGAGAACACCGTGGTCCTCGACTGCGACGTCCTCCAGGCCGACGGCGGCACCCGCACCGCGGCCATCACCGGCGCCTACGTGGCCCTCGCCGAGGCGATCGGGTGGGCCCGGGCCGAGGGGCTCGTCGCCCGCCGCGCGCAGCCGCTCACCGACACGGTGGCCGCCGTGTCCGTGGGCATCATCGACGGCGTGCCGATGCTGGACCTCCCGTACGTCGAGGACGTGCGGGCCGAGACCGATATGAACGTGGTGGTCACCGGGTCCGGCGACTTCGTGGAGGTGCAGGGCACCGCGGAGGGCGCCCCCTTCGACCGCGCCGAGCTGGACGCCCTGCTCGACCTCGCGCTGGCCGGCTGCGCCCAGCTCACCCAGATCCAGGT
Source organism: Kocuria sp. CPCC 205263 (assembly GCF_040981075.1). Classification (NCBI taxonomy): domain Bacteria; kingdom Bacillati; phylum Actinomycetota; class Actinomycetes; order Micrococcales; family Micrococcaceae; genus Kocuria; species Kocuria sp. CPCC 205263. The sequence goes on from NZ_JAVKPV010000005.1 coordinate 266,355, forward strand.
CGAGACCCTGCGCGAGGCCGGCGATGGGTGACCACCACGGCGCACGGGTGGTGCTCGCCACGCACAACCGGGGCAAGCTCGCCGAGCTGCGGGACCTGCTCGCGGCCGCGCTGCCCGGAGCCGACGTCGAGCGGCTGGTCGTGGACGCCGCCGCGGCCGGCGCCCCCGACGTCGTCGAGGACGGCACCACCTTCGAGGCCAACGCCCTGCTCAAGGCCCGCGCCGCCGCCGCGGCGACCGGGCTGATCGCCGTGGCCGACGACTCCGGCCTGGCCGTCGACGTGCTGGGCGGGGCCCCCGGGATCTTCTCCGCGCGCTGGTCCGGCCGGCACGGCGACGACGCCGCGAACCTGCGGCTGCTGCTCGCCCAGCTCTCCGACGTCCCCGACGCCCACCGCGGCGCGCAGTTCGTGTGCGCCGCCGCGCTCGTCACCCCGGACGGCCGCGAGCACGTGGAGACCGGGACGCTGCGCGGCGCGCTGCTGCGGGAGCCCGCGGGGGACGGCGGCTTCGGCTACGACCCCGTGCTGCGCCCCGACGGGTCCGACCGGACCTGCGCCGAGCTCACGCGCGCGGAGAAGAACGCCATCAGCCACCGCGGGCGCGCGATGCGGGCCCTGCTCCCGCACCTGCTGACCGCCCTCGACCCCGCCGCCGTCCCCGACTGACCCACGTCCGAACCGAGGAAGTTGACCATGCCCTGGTCGCAGCTCCACCACCTGCCGTTCGCCGGCGCCGTCGAGGCCGTGCTGCGTGAAGCCGGCATGAGCGCCGACCCCGGCCAGTGGGAGGTCCACGCCGGCGGGTCCGCCCACGTGGTGGTGAACGTGGGCCACGTGATCTCCGTGCGGATCGCCAAGAACGCCACGGTCTGCGAGCACGTCCAGCGCCGCACGGAGGTGCTGCGGAGGCTGCCCCGCTTCTCGTTCGCGACCCCGCGGCCGCTCACCGGCGTGGTGGTCTCCCACGGCTACACCGGGGTGGGCCTGACGTGGCTGCCCGGGCACCCGCACCCGCCCGGGCACGGCGACCCGGCCGTGCTGCACCGGGTGCTGACCGAGCTGGCCGAGGTCGACACCGCGGGCTTCGCACGGTACCTCGACCGTCCCGGCCAGCACTGGGGCGGCCACCGGCGGCGGCACGTGCTGCTCGACGAGGTCATCCCGCGGCTGCTGCCCCGCAACCAGGAGGCCGCGCGGCGGGCCGTCGCCGAGCTCGCGGCGCTGCCGACCGTGGCGCCGACCCTGGTGCACGGGGACCTCATGGGGCACAACATGCTGTGGGACGGGGGCGGGGACGAGCTCACGGGCATCATCGACTGGGACCACGCCTGCCTGTCCGACCCCGCGCACGACGCCGCGTCCCTCGGGCTGTGGTACGGCTGGGACACCCTGCGCGCCGCCGTCTCTGAGACCGTCTACGAGCGGGCCCGGCTGCATGCGCGCACGTTCCCGCTGCAGGCGGTCGCGTACGCGCTGCACCACGACCTCGACACCGCCCAGGTCAACCAGTCCATCGCCCGGGCCGACGACTGGATCGAGACCAACCTGCGCGGTGTCTCCGCCTGAGCGGGAGCAGTAGGCTGTTCCGGTGCCTCGTCCCGCTTCCCCCGACACGACCACCGACCGGCCCGCCGCGGATCCGTCGTCCCTCTCGTTCACAACCATCGACTTCGAGACCGCGAACCGCTTCATCGGCTCGCCGTGCGCCGTGGGCCTCGTGCGGGTCCGCGGCGGCCGGGTGGTGGCGGAGCGCTCCGCCTACATGCGCCCGCCGCGCACCTGCGCGGACTTCGACCCCGGGAACACGCGCATCCACGGGATCACCGAGCACACGGTGGCGGGCCATCCCGGCTTCGCCGAGCTGTGGCCACGGATCGAGGACTGGATCCTGGCCGAGGACCCCGACGAGCTCGTGGTGGCGCACAACGCGGCCTTCGACATGGGTGTGATCCGCGCCGCGTGCGCGGAGACGGACACGCGGCACGCCCCGCTGGCGTACGCGTGCAGCCTGGCGCTGGCCCGGCGCGGCTACGACCTGCCGTCCTACGCGCTGCCCCGGGCGGCCGAGGCCGCCGGGGTGCCGCTGCGCCGCCACCACGACGCCCTCGAGGACGCCCGGGCCTGCGCGGGGATCGTGGTGGACCTGGTCCACCGGGCCGGTGCGGGCACGGTCCGGGAGCTGCTCGCCGGCGCGGGACTGAGCGTCAGACGGTTGGCGGCGCCCCCACTTCCCTGAGCCAGCGCTCGGCCGTCTCCGACACCACGTCCCCGGCCTCCAGGCGGGCGCGCCACTCCGGCGGCAGCGCAGCCGTCCCGAGGGCCGCGCCCGTCACGGCGCCGGCGATCGCCCCCGCCGCGGCCGGGTGGCCGGTGCGGGCGGTGGCCAGCTCCACCGCGCGGCGGAACACGGCCTGCGGGTCCCCGGCGCCCGGGGCCTCGGCCTCCGCGCGCAGGGCCGCGCCGAGGCCGCCCGCCAGGGTCTCCGGGGCGGCCCCGCCCGCGCCGAGCAGCCGGTCGAGCGCCGCAGGGTCGGGGTCCTCCCGCGCGGCGGCGCGCACGGCGTCGTCGAGCCGGGCGAGGGTCTCGGTCACCGGGCGCGTGAGATTCCCGGCGGTCTCGCGGGCGGCGGCCACGGCGGCGGCGACCGGCCGCGGCAGGCCCTCCCGGCGGGCCCGCACGGCGGCGTGGACCACGAAGCCCTGGACGGCCGCCGCGGTCTGCGCCTCGGGGTGCCCGTGGGTCAGGGCGGCGCCGTTGATGGCCAGGGGCGCGAGCGTGCGCCAGCCGACGTGGGGGAGCAGGCCGAACGGCGAGGAGCGCAGCACCGGTCCGGCGCCCTTGGCCTCCGGCTGCAGGGGGCGCTCGACCTCGCCCATCCGGCCGGAGCGGAGGGCCTCCAGCACCGTTTCGTCCGGCTCCCGCACGGCGTGCAGGACCTCGTGCTCGTCGATCGGGCGGGGCAGGGGCCGCGGCGCCTCGGCCGGGTGGCGCCCGCCCTGGGTGCCCAGCCAGCGCAGGTAGGCCAGCCACAGGCACGCGGTCTCGTCGGCGCCGTGGCCCTGGTTCGCCCACTCGACGACCTCCTGCAGGGCGTCCAGGGTGTAGAGGGTCAGCTGGGTGGCGTCGGAGATCCGCAGCACCGCGGTGCCTTCGGCGGCTTCGGCGGGGGCGTCCGCGCCGGCCGCCGCGGAGCGGGAGCGCGGACCGGAGCCCGCGCGGCCGCCCAGCGCGTCCCCGAGGGCCCCGCCCAGCAGGGCGGCGCGCACGGAGTCGGCGTACTCGGGCCAGGCGGGGTCGAGGCCGGCGTCGGGCGAGAGCAGGGGTGCGGGCATGCGGTCAGTGTAGTCGGCGGCCGACACGGCCCGGGGCGGGTTCAACCGCCCTTCAGGTCACTGTGGTTGCATGGCACGGGCGCCCGGCGCCCCGCCGGCACGGCACCCCCACCGTGCCGCCCCGATCCCTGAGGAGAGCTCCATGAGTCACCACGTTCCCGGCACCACCGCGCGCCCCGGCGCCGACGGTGCCGACAGCGCCGCCCACGACGGCGCCGTCCACGACAACGCCGCCCCCGGCACGGCGGGCCTCGCGGCGCCCGTGCCCGTCGCCGCGCGCAAGGACACCGTGCCCGCCGGCGCCCCGGAGGCCGCGTCCGCGCCGGCCCAGTGGGCCGCCGAGTTCGCCGGGACGGCGCTGCTGGTCTTCGCCGGGCTGGGCACGGGCATGTTCGCCACCGAGGTCATCGACTCCGCGCTCGGCTTCGGTCTCGGCCTGGTCGCCGCGATCGTCGCCTTCGGGCACGTCTCCGGGGGGCACTTCAACCCCGCGGTGACGCTCGCTGCGGTCGTGGCCGGGCGCACGCCCGCGCGGGCCGCGATCGGCTACGTGGTGGCCCAGGTGCTCGGCGCCCTGGCCGCGGCCGGTGTGCTGTGGGCGGTGCTCATCAGCCTGCTCGACTCCTCGACCACCGCGCAGGTCCTCGGCGCGGTCTCCAACGGCTTCGGGGAAAACTCCACCTCCCAGGCCGGGTGGACCACCGTGCTGCTCGTCGAGTTCGTGGCGACCGCCCTGTTCGCCCTCGTGGTGCTGGGCTCCACCGCGCCGCGGGCCAACGCGGTGCTCGCCCCCGTGGCCATCGGTGCGGCCCTCGCGTTCCTGCTCACGATCACCGCGCCGTTCGACGGCGGGTCGCTGAACCCTGCCCGCTCGACCGGCGCCGCCGTGGTCGCCGGCGCCGGCCACCTGGGCCAGCTGTGGCTGTTCTGGGTCGCCCCGCTGCTCGGCGGCCTCGTCGCCGGTCTCGTCCACCGCTCGGCGACGCTCTCCCGGCCGCGCCGCGGCGCCGGGGCGCCCGCCGCGGTGGAGGCTGCGGAGGTCACGCCCGCCGCGTCCGCCGCGCCGGACCGGGAGCGGTGAGCCGGCGGCCCTGCCGGGTCCGGCAGGGCCGCTGGATCCTCCGCCCGCCGCGGGGGGCCGACGCTTTCCGTCATCCTCCGGGCGGCGGGGCTAGGCTGGTCCGTGCCCGGCCGCCGTCGGGAGGATGCGGAGGTACCTCGTGAGCAGTGCGCGCGCCGCCGAGCCCCTCGGGGGTTTCAGCACGGCCGCCCGCTCGCCCCTGGCCGACTCCCGGGAGCTCGCCGCCGTCAGCGGCGCCCTGTACCCCGTGCTGACCCTGCTCGTGCGGCTGCCCCAGACCATGGTCCCCCTCGGCGTGCTGACCACGGTGGCGCTGATCTCCGGGTCCCCGGCCCTGGGCGCCTTCTGCGCCGCCGCCGTGACGTTCGGCTCGGCGGTGTGCGGGCTCGCCATGGGCGCGGCCGCCTCGTGGCGCCGGCGCCAGCTCGGCCTGGTGCTGCTCACCCTCGTGAACCCGCTGGTGGTGTGGTGGCTCGTGCGCCGGCTCCCGGACCTCGCCGCCGACCCCGAGGCGGCCCCCGCCCAGCTGGTGCTCCCGTGCCTGCTCGCCGGGCTCGTGCTCCCGCAGATGGGCGTGGCGTGCCGGCTGCGCTGGTGGTCCCTGCTGCGCCGGGACTCCCGGGAGGACCTCTTCGACACCGCGCTGCGCCACGAGAGCGTCATGGACTCGCTGGCCACCGTCCTGGCGGCCGCGGTGACCGGGCTCGTGGCCGTGACCCTCGGTCCGGTGGCCGTGCTGGTGCTCGCGGCCACCCTGACGCTCGTGGGCACCACCGTGTTCCTGCTGCACTGCTCGGCCCGCCTGCCGCGGGGACTCATCCACTTCCTGCCGCCCGTCGCGGCCGCACCGAACCGGGCGGCCCGCAACCGCCGCCGCCGGGCGCGGCAGCTCCGGCTGCTCCCCGTGCTGGGGATGGGGGCGCTGGGGGCCCTCGTGGGGTCGACCCTGGGAGCGGTCCTCGTCTTCGCGACCGCCGTGGACGCGGTGGTCTCGGTCAGCTGGCTGTACGCGGTCTCGGGGCTCACCTCGGCGCTGGCCGCGGTGGCCGCGTCCGCCCGCACCGAGGAGCTGCGGCTGTGGAACCGCTGGGTGGCGGCGGCCGCCGGGGCGGTGCTCGCCGCGATGCTCCTGACCATCCCGGACGACTCCGCGGGGATGGTGGTCGTGCTGGCGCTGGCCGGGCTGACCACCGGGCCGTGCCTGGTGGCGGTCTACGAGATCGCCCGGCTCGTGGCCCCGAGCTCCCGGGTCACGGCCCTCACCACGGTCATGACCGCGGTGATGAGCGTGGGGCTGACCGGGGGGCTCGCCCTGTCCGGGTGGTGGGGGGAGTCCTGGGGCTACCGGAGCGCGGCACTGGTGCCGGTGCTCTCCGCGGCGGTCCTGCTGGCCACGGCCCTGACCTTCGTGCACCGCTGGCGGCGCATCGATCCCGGGGACCTCTGAGCCCACCGGGCCCGGGACCGCGCCGGCAGAGGGCACCGCCGTCCCGGGCCACCCGCCGGGCCCAGAGGCCGCGGCGGGTGGCCGGGGGCGCGGTCAGTGGCCCCGGTCGATCCACTCCTGCAGGTGCGGGGCCTCCGCACCGATCGTGGTGGTGTCCCCGTGGCCGGTGAGCACCTCCGTGGACTCGGGCAGCGTCAGCAGCCGCTCGCGGATGGAGTCCACGATCGTGGGGAAGTCCGACCAGGACCGGCCCGTGGCGCCGGGACCCCCCTGGAAGAGGGTGTCCCCGGAGAACAGCACCCCGCCCCCGCCCAGTCCCGGGGCCCAGAAGCACACGGACCCGGGGGAGTGGCCCGGGGTGTGCAGCGCGGTGAGGGTCGTCCCCGCCACGGTGAACTCGTCCCCGTCGGCGATCGCCGCGTCGAAGGGCGTCTTCGGGTAGACCTGCTCCCACAGCACCGTGTCCTCCGGGTGCAGGTGGATCGTCCCGCCCACCTGCCCGGCCACCTCCTTGACGGAGCGGATGTGGTCGTCGTGGGCGTGGGTGAGCAGGACCGCGGTCACCGTGCGCCCGGCGACGGCCTCCACCACCGCGGCGGGGTCGTGGGCCGGGTCGATCACCACGCACTCGTCGTCGTCGCCCACGATCCACACGTTGTTCTCGACGTCCCAGATCCCGCCGTCGAGGGAGAACGTCCCGGAGGTGACCAGCCGGTCGATGCGGGCCCGGCCGGCGCCCTCGGCGGGCCGCACCGGGACGGCGCCGCGGTCGGCGGGGTGGGCGCGCTCCCGGTCGGGCAGGGCCTCGCCGTCGTGGCCGTCGACGGCGCTCATCGGTCGAGCTCCACGACGGAGCGCAGCACCTTGCCGGCGGTCATCCGCTCGAAGGCGGGCTCGACGTCCTCGATCCCGATCCGTTCGGTGACGAAGCCGTCGAGGTCCAGCCGGCCCAGCCGGTACTGGTCCACGAGCATCGGGAAGTCCCGGTTCGGCAGGGTGTCGCCGTACCAGGCGGACTTGATGGCCCCGCCGCGGCCGAAGACTTCGTCCAGCGGGATCTCCCACGTGGTGCCGGGGGCGGGCACGCCCACCAGGACCAGCCGTCCGGCGAGATCGCGGGCCTCGAAGGCCTGCTGGAAGGTCGCGGCGACGCCCACGGCGTCGACCACGACGTCGGCCCCGTGCCCGCCCGTGAGCTCCTGGATCGCCGCGACGGGGTCCTGCTCCTTCGAGTTCACCGTGTGGGTGGCGCCGAACTTCTGCGCCGTGGCGAGCTTCTCGTCGTCGAGGTCCACGGCAATGATCGTGGTGGCCCCGGCGAGCTGGGCCCCGGCGATCGCCGCGGTGCCGACGCCGCCGCAGCCGATCACGGCCACGGACTCCCCGCGCCGGACGTTCGCGGTGTTGAGGACGGCGCCGATGCCGGCCATCACGCCGCAGCCGAGCAGACCGACCGCGGCGTACTGGTGGTCCTCGAGCTCGCCCTCGATCTTGGTGCACTGCCCTGCCGCGACCAGGGTCTTCTCGGCGAACGCCCCGATGCCCAGGGCGGGGGAGAGCTCCGTGCCGTCGGCGAGCGTCATCTTCTGGGTGGCGTTGTGGGTGGCGAAGCAGTACCAGGGCTCGCCCCTGCGGCAGGCCCGGCACTCCCCGCACACCGCGCGCCAGTTGAGGATGACCTTGTCCCCGACGGCGACCTCGGTGACGCCCTCACCCACCGCGGCGACCACGCCGGAGGCCTCGTGGCCGAGCAGGTAGGGGTAGTCGTCGCCCACGGCGCCGACCTTGTAGTGCAGGTCGGTCTGGCAGACCCCGCAGGTGAGGACGTCCACGAGCGCCTCCCCGGGCCCGGGGTCCGGGACGAGGATCGTCTCGAGGGTGGCTGGTGCGTTCTTCGCCGTGACGACGACGGCTCTGACCTCGTGCATGAGTGGGACCTTCCTGCGGACGACGTGACGGTTCCGGTCCGGAACACCGCTCCCCAGTCTAGGGAAGGACGCCGGGGGCGCGCGGTGCGGCGCCGGAGCGCGGCTGCCCCGGCCCGGGCACGACGAAGCGGCGGACCCGTGGATCAGCACCACGGGTCCGCCGCCGGGGTCGGCCGTCAGCTCCTGCCGGAGGCCTTGTCGGCGTCCTTCCCGGAGTCGTCCGAGGAGTAGTCGAGGTGCTCGTGCTCGAGGCGCAGCTTCCGGCCCTGGTCCACGAGCTTCTCCTCCTTCTTCTCCTTCTTGTCGACCTGGCGGGTGTCGCGCGGCGGGAGCTGGATGGTCTCCTCGGCCTTGATCCCGCCCTGCAGCTGGCGGCCGCGCTCCACCTCGGCGTCGATTTCCGCGCCCAGCAGCAGCACGTTGTTGATGATCCACAGACCGAGCAGCAGGACGATGACGGAGCCGATGATGCCGTAGGTGGCGTTGTAGGACGCGAAGTTGCTCACGTACCAGGTGAAGACCAGTGCGGCCACGGCCGCCACGACGAGGGCGACGATCGAGCCCATGCTGATCCAGCGGAACTTGGGCTGCTGGACGTTGGGCGTGAAGTAGTAGAGCACCGCGATGAGCAGGACGGCGAGGATGACGATGACCGGCCACTTGGCGATGTTCCACACCGTCACGGCCGTGGTGCCGAGCCCCACCAGGTCGCCGACCCACTGGGCGATGCCGCCGGAGAGCAGCACCATGAGCATGATGAGGACCACGATGAGGACCAGCATCAGCGTGACGAAGAGGTTCATCGGCCGCAGCTTCCAGATGGGCCGGCCCTCCTCGACCTCGTAGATGCGGTTCATGGCCCGGCCGAAGGCCCCCGTGTAGCCGGAGGCGGTCCACAGGGCGCCGACGATGCCGACGACCAGGGCGAGCCCGGCGCCGGTGCCGGAGGTGAGGTTGTTGATGGGCTCCTCGAGCAGGGTCACGAGCTCGGGCGGGGCCGCACCCTCGAGGAAGCCAGTGATCGCCTGGGTGGTGGCCTGCCCCTGGCCGAACACGCCGAGCAGGGAGACGATGGCGAGCAGCGCGGGGAAGAGGGAGAGCACCGCGAAGTACGTCAGGGACGCGGCGAGGTCGGTGCAGTCGTCCTTGGAGAACTCGGAGAGCGCGCGCTTGACGACGTAGCCCCACGAGGGCTTGCTGATCTCAGTAGGGCTGTCGGGCTTGCGGGGATCCTCGGGATCCGGTGCGGTGCGCTCCTTGGAGCGGCTGTCCTGGGTGGTGTCCTGGGCCATGCTGCGTCCTTCGCGGTCGGCCGCCGGATGCGGTGCGCGGGCTCCGGCCGGCGGCGGGGCGTGTGGGGGATGTCTCGTGGATCAGTGTACTGATGAATCGCCCTCGTGAGCGACAATGGAGCGGACGGCCCACCGGTCCGTCCGCACATTCCCCCCGACCAGGAGGCCCTTCGTGCCCACCACCCGGCGCACCGTTTCCGCGGAGGTCGACTTCGCGTCGGAGACCGACCACCTGGCGGTGTTCTCCCTCGCGGCCGCCCGCCCCGGCGCCCGCGCCCGTCCCGGCGAGCACCTGAGCCTGCGCGTGGACGGGACCGAGGTCGCGCTCGAGGAGGCGGAGGACCTTCACGGCACGCGGCTGCACCTGGGCCGGGTGCCGGGCGGCACGCAGTGCACGGTGTCCTATGCCCTGGAGCTGGACGGCCCCGCGGGGTCACCGCCTCCGGCGGAACCGGTCGACTTCGTCCGCTACACCCGGCCCAGCCGCTTCTGCCCCTTCGACGAGATGGCCGGCACCCCCGACGCCCTCTTCCCCGGGGCCCGCGGCGGCGGCTACGAGACGCTCCAACGCGTGCGGGACTGGGTGCACGAGCACCTGGACTACGTGGTCGGCTCCTCGTCGGCCACCGACACCGCGGTGCACACGTTCCTCACCCGGCAGGGCGTGTGCCGGGACTACGCCCACCTGCTCATCACCCTGCTGCGGGGACTCGGGGTGCCGGCGCGGCTCGCGTCGGTCTACGCGCCCGGGCTGTCCCCCATGGACTTCCACGCGGTGGTCGAGGCCTGGCACGACGGCGCCTGGTACGTCCTCGACGCCACCGGGCTCGCCCCGCGCACGGAGTTCGTGCGCATCGCCACGGGCGCGGACGCCTCCGAGACGGCGTTCCTGACCACGCTCCAGGGGGAGATCACGCTGGGCGGGATGCGGGTGTCCGCGGAGTCCTCCGTCCCCGGCCGCGAGGACCCGAGAGCCAGGGTCGTCCTCCCGCTGTAGCGCGGCGGGGGAGCCCGGCTCAGAGCTCGTTGACGGCTTCCCGCAAGCGGTCGGCGAGCCGGGTCAGGATGCGCAGCTCCTCCGGGTCCAGGCCCGCGGACATCAGCTCGTGCACGTGCACCCGGAACTGCTCGGCGATCTGCACCTGCATCTGCCGGCCCCGGTCGGTCAGCCGGATCCGCAGCCCCCGCAGGTCCTGCGGGTCCTGCCAGCGGTGCACCAGCCCCTTGAGCTCGAGACGCTCCAGCATCCGGCTGAGGCTCGACTGGGTGAGCAGCACGTACTCGTTGAGCTCGTTGAGCCGCATGCCGGCCTCGTCGGAGCGGGAGAGGTTGAAGAGGACGTCGTACTCGCGGGCGGAGAGCTCCGCGAACTCGGGTTGGCGCTGGAGACGCCGCATGACCGTCACCTGGGCCCTGAAGAGGGCCTCCCAGGCGTCGGCGCTGTTCTGCACACGATCTGTTTCTCTGCGGGTCACAGGATAATGCTACGACCCGGTTACATCGGTGCACCGGGCCCCGGTGTCCCCCCTTTCGGGGGATTCCTCCCTCGGGCGTCCGGCACGCCGCCCGCTCCACAGCACCGATTCCCCCTGTGACCAGCGCCGATGATACCTTCTGAGCCCTGTGGGCGGGGAGTGGCCGGGGTGCGCCCGCCTGTATTTTCGGAAGCAAACGTCCACGAAAGAGCGCACGGTGACGAGCGTCACGTCACCTTCCGTGGGCGCTGCGCCCCGGGGTCGCGGCCAGCGCCGTGATCCGCTCCTCCCGGCGCCGGAGCCGTGCCTCCTTGCGCGCCTCGACGAGCCGGTACAGCACCGGTACGAGCACCAGGGTCAGCAGGGTCGAGGAGATCAGCCCGCCGATCACCACGACCGCCAGCGGCTGGGAGATGAAGCTGCCCTGCCCCGTGATCCCCAGCGCCATGGGCGTCATCGCCAGGATGGTCGCCAGGGCCGTCATCACGATGGGGCGCAGCCGGCGGGTCGCACCCTTCTCGATGGCCTCCTCCAGGTCCATGCGGTGCTCCCGGCCCCGGTACTGGTTGATGAGGTCGATCAGCACGACCGCGTTGGTCACCACGATGCCCACGAGCATCAGCACGCCCACCAGCGAGGCGAGGCCGAGCGGCACCCCGGAGGCCAGCAGAGCGAGCACCGCGCCCGTCGCCGCGAAGGGGATCGAGACCAGCAGGACCAGCGGCTGGACCAGGGACTTGAAGGTCGCCACGAGCACCACGTAGACGATCGCGATCGCGGCGAGCACAGCGAGGCCCAGCTGCCGGAACGTGGTCTCCTGCTCCGTGGCGGCCCCGCCGAGCTCGGCCGCCGCGCCCTGCGGCAGGTCCAGGCCCGCGAGCGCGTCCCTGACCTCCGCGCTCGTGGCGCCGAGGTCGTCGCCGCCCGGGGTGACGGCCACGGTGGCGGTGCGCTGGTCGTTGCTCGAGGTGATGGTCTCGACCGTGAGCGCCTCCTCGACCTCGGCCAGCTCGTCGAGGCGGACGGTCCCGTCCGCGGCCGGCACCGGCAGGGCCCGCAGCGCCTCGAGGTCCTCGACGGCGCGGCCCTCGCCGATCGTCACCGCCACCGAGTCGGCGTCCAGGTCGATGGACCCGGCGGGGAGGGGGTTCACGGTGCCGGCGAGCGCCCCCGTGACCTGCTCCTCGCTCAGGCCGCGGGCGGCGGCGGCCGCCCGGTCGACCCTGACCACGACGGTGGGCTGGGTGGCGGCCAGGTTGCTCGTGACCTGCCCGGCGGAGCCGAGCTCCCGCATGGCCCTCACCACGGCGTCGTCGGCCTCCGCCAGCGTCGCCTGGTCCGTGGCGGTGACGGAGATCTCGACGTCGTTGCTCGTGAAGCCCTGGGCGCCCCGCACCGAGAACTCGCCGGCCCCGTCCAGCCGGTCCAGGCGCTCGCCGACGGTGCGGCGCAGTCGCTCCTGGTCGACCGCGGCGTCCGTCGTCACGGAGAACGTGGCGCTGTTGGTGCCGCTGCCCGGCAGGAACGCGGAGAAGCCGCCGCCGGGGCCCATGGTGACCTGGACGTCCTCGATGCCCTCGGTCCAGTCGAGCACCTCCTCGGCGCGGCCCGCCTGCTCGGAGGTCACCGCGAGCGCGGTGCCGGGCGGCAGGTCCTGCTCGATCGTCATGGTGTTCTGCCCGGTGTCCCCGAGCAGGTTGGTGGGCAGCACCGGCAGCAGGGCGGCCGTGCCGCCGAGGATCAGGACGCTCACCCCGAGGGTGGCCCACGGGCGGCGCTGCGTGCCGCGCAGGACCGGCAGGTAGCCCTGTGCCAGCCGGGGCGGCGTCCCGGCCGCGGCGCCGGGCGGGGAATCGGCCGTGCCGTCGGCCCAGGGGGCGGAGCGCCCCGCCGGCGCCCGGCGGGCCCGCCGCGCGAGGCGGGGGTCCCGGAGGAACCAGTAGGCCAGCACGGGCACGATGGTCAGGGACACCACGAGCGAGGACAGCAGCGCGATGGTCGTGGTCAGGGCGAAGGGCCGGAACAGCTCGCCGGTGACGTCCCCCACGAACGCGATGGGCACGAACACCGCGACCGTGATGAGGGTGGAGGCGGTGATCGCCCCCGCGACCTCGCGCACGGCGGTGAGGATGGCCCGGCGCTTCGCGTTGGCGGGCTCGGTGCGCAGGTCGACCGTCCCGTAGTGGCGCTTGATGTTCTCGATCACCACGATCGAGTCGTCCACGACCCGCCCCACGGACAGGGTGATGGCCGCCAGGGTCAGCAGGTTCAGCGAGTAGCCCAGGGCGTTGATCCCGATGAACGTGGCGAGCAGGGACAGCGGGATGGAGATCGCGGTGACCAGGGTCGAGCGCAGCGACGCCAGGAACACCAGGATGACGAGCACGGCGAACGCGAGCCCCAGGAGGCCCTCGACCGTGAGGTCCTCGATCGACTGCTCGATGTAGGGGGCCTGGTCGAAGACCGCGGTGATCTCGGCGCCGTTGCCGAGGTCCTCCTCGAGCTCGGGGATCGTCTCCCCGACCGCCTGGGAGATCCCGACCGTGTCCCCGTCCGGGGTCTTGGTGACGGACAGGGCGAGCGTCGGGGCGCCGTTGGTGCGGGTGATCGAGGTCTGCTCCTGCTCGGCGAGCTCCACGGTGGCCACGGCGCCCACGGTGGTGGGCTCGGCGCCGTCGGGCGCGTCCTCGGGGAGGGGCAGCGGGACGTTCTCCACGGCCTCGAGGGAGTCGAGGGGGGAGCCGGCCTGGACGGGCAGGGTCGTGGCCCCGTCGTCCACGGTGCCCACGGGCACCAGCCCGCCGCTCTCCTCCAGGGCGGTGCGGATGTCCGCGGGCGTGGCGCCCGCCCGGGCGAGGTCGGCGCGGTCCGGCAGGATCGAGACGACCTGCTCGGGGGCGCCGCTGACCTCGGCGGAGCGCACGCCCTCGATCCGCTGCAGGTCCGGGACCGTGAGCCGTTCCAGGTCGGCGGCGAGCGGGCTGAGGTCCTCGTCGGAGGACACGGCCAGGAAGACGATGGGGAAGTCGGCGACGGAGCCGGCGAACGCGGTGGGCTCGACGTCGTCGGGCAGCTGGGTGCGCACGTTGGAGATCGCCCGCTCCACCTGGTTGCGGGCCCGGTCCAGGTCGGTGCCGTACTCGAAGCCGAGCCGGATCTCGGACAGCCCGCTGCGCGAGGTGGACGTCGAGCTCTCGAGGCCCTCCACGATGTTGAGCGCCCGCTCCAGGGGCCGGCCCACCTGCTCGTCGACGACCTCCGCGGACGCGCCGGGCATCGCCGAGACCACGCTGATGGCGGGGATCTCCAGGGACGGGATGAGCTCCTGCTTCATGGAGCGCATGCTGAGCACCCCGAAGAGGGCGACGAACAGCGTGATGAGCACGATCAGGGCGCGGTTGGCCATCGACGCGCGGGCGAGGAGAAACACTCGTGCTCCTTGGGGAGGGATGGGCGAGGGCGTCCCGGCCGGGCCGGGACGCACGCCTTTCAGCGTACCGCCGCCTACCGACAGGTCACCCGGGCCTCCCGGGCCGGGGCGGACCCGACGACGACGAGGCCCCGGACCGACCGGTCCAGGGCCTCGTCGCACGGGCACCGCGGCGTGCGGCGCGGTGCCCGTCCGGGCGGTGTCAGTTGATGCCGAGCACCTGGGCGGTGCGGCCCATGACCTCGTCCGCGAGCTGCGGGTTGTCGTTGAGCTTCACGCCGTAGGAGGGGATGAGCTCCTTGATCCGCGGCTCCCACCCGGACATCCGCGCCGGGAAGGACTTCGCCAGGAGGTTGAGCATGATGGGCACCGCGGTGGACGCGCCCGGGGAGGCCCCCAGCAGGCCGGCGATGGAGCCGTCCGCGGCGGTGATCAGCTCGGTCCCGAACTGGAGCACGCCGCCCTTCTGCTTGTCCCGCTTCATGACCTGCACGCGCTGGCCGGCCTCGATCAGCTCCCACTGCGAGCCGTCGGCGGTCGGGTAGAACTGCTGCAGCGCCTCGACCCGCTGGCCCTTGGACTTGGCCAGCTCGCTCAGCAGGTACTTCACGAGATCCAGGTTGGCCAGGCCCGCGCGGGTCATCGGGTAGAGGTTGTGCGGGCGCACGGACAGGGGCAGGTCCAGGTAGGACCCCTGCTTCAGGAAGTTGGGCTTGAACCCGCCGTAGGGGCCGAACAGCAGCGCGCGCCGCCCGTGCTCGTAGCGGGTGTCCAGGTGCGGGACGGACATGGGCGGGGCGCCCACGGAGGCCTGGCCGTAGACCTTGGCGTTGTGCTGGGCCGCCACGTCCTCGTCGGAGTTGCGCAGCCACAGGCCGGAGACCGGGAACCCGCCGTAGCCCTTGGCCTCCCGGATGCCGGACTTCTGCAGCAGCGGCAGGGCGCCGCCGCCGGCCCCCACGAACACGAACTTCGCGCGCACGAGCCGGTCGCCCTCGGTGTTGAGGCGGTTCTTGACCCTCGCCACCCAGGTGCCGTCGCCCTGCCGGTCGAGGTCCGTGACCTGCTGGCCGTAGCGCACCTCCCCGCCCCGAACCTGCAGGTGGGCGACCTGCTGCCGGGTCAGCTCGCCGAAGTCGACGTCGGTGCCCTCGGGGGACCAGGAGGCCGCCACGCGCCCCGCCCCGCGGCCGTGCATGGTCAGCGGCGCCCACTCGGCGATCTTCTCGCGGTCCTCGGTGTACTCCATGCGCTCGAAGAGCTTGTTCGGCTGCAGGGCCTCCCAGCGGCGGCGCAGGTAGTCGCTGTGCGCGTCGCCGAAGACGAGGGACATGTGCGGCACCGGGTTGATGAAGGAGCCGGGCTCCCGCAGCTTGCCCTCGGACACGAGGGAGGCCCAGAACTGGCGGGAGAGCTGGAACTGCTCGTTGATGCCGAGCGACTTCTCCGGGCTCACGGACCCGTCGGCGGCCTGGGGCGCGTAGTTGAGCTCGCAGAGCGCGGAGTGGCCGGTGCCGGCGTTGTTCCAGACGTTGGAGCTCTCCGCGCCCACCTGGTCGAGGCGCTCAAGCATCGTGATGTCCCACTGCGGCTCGAGCTCCTTGAGGAACACGCCGAGGGTGGCGCTCATGATGCCTCCGCCGATCAGGAGGACGTCGGTCGATTCCGTTGTCTGAGGTGATGTCACAGTCGATGCTCCCGTTGAACGGCCGGCGCTGCGCCGGTGAATGGTCGGGATCAGACTATCGCCACGCCCGGACGAACCCCGAATGCGGCCGGGCGCGTGCCGGGGCCGGTGCTCACGGCGCGGTGCCGAGGTCCACCCGGTTGAAGACCTCGTTGCCGGTGGAGCTCAGGGGGAAGGACGTCACGGAGTCCCCGACGGCGACCGCGGAGATCGGGTGGGCGAGCGGGACGGCGGGCAGCAGCCGCGAGACGCGGTTGTTGATCGACACGTACGCGCTCGAGCGGTCCTCGCCGTCGGGCAGCGCCGCCGCGCGGTTGACGGCGCCGAACAGTGACACGGCGTCCACACCGAACTCCCCGCGGGGGGCGCCGAACAGGGCGGCCGTGAAGTAGTCCGGGTCGCGGTAGCCGCCGTTGAGGCCGAGCAGGTGCAGGGCGTGGTCGCCCTCCGGGTCCTGGATCTGCTGCACGTATCCGTCCGACCAGTCCACCGGGACGGGCTCGATCACGAACCCCGCCCGCACGAGCTGGGCCGCGATGTCGGCGTAGATCTTCTCGGGCTCCTGCATGTAGGTGCGGGAGGTGGCGCGGGGGTAGTAGAACCGCAGCGGCTCGCCGGCGTAGGAGGACGCCGCCAGCAGCTCGCGCGCCCGCTGCGGGTTGTAGGACGGGACCTGCAGGTCGGTCCCGTCCATCGCGAAGCGGGCGGGCAGGAACTGGTTCGCCACCCGGGTGCCGTCGGGGTAGTGCTCGCGCACGATCGCACCGCGGTCCACGGCGGCGGCGATCGCCTCCCGCACCTCGGGGTCGTCCAGCGGCTCCACGTCCTGGTTGATGCCGAGGTAGGACACGGAGTACGGGTCGCGCTGGAGGACCTGCACGCCCTCGCGCGCGAGCGGGGCGAAAGAGTCCAGGCCCACCTGGTCGTAGCCGTCCACCTGGCCGAGGCGCAGCGCCACGTAGCGCAGCTCCGGCTCGGCGATCGTGCGGAACTCGAGCCGGCCGATGTCCCCGAGCTCCCCCCAGTAGTCGGGGTTAGCGACCAGCACCACGTTCGTCCCGTCCCCCGACTCGTAGCGGAAGGGGCCGGTGCCCACGGGGTGCGTCTCGTGCGTGCCGGCCGCCAGGGCCGCGGGGGACGCGATCCCGAACGCGGGCTGCGTCAGCGCCCGGAGCAGGGGCGTGTGCGGCGCGGTCAGCGAGAGCTCCACCGCGGACTCCGACGCCGCGGCGCACCCCGCGTAGAGGGGGTCGATGCCGGGGGCGCCGGCGCGCAGGACCGTGGCGAAGGGGGTCCGTGCCCCGTCGGCGGCGAGGGCCTCCCAGCGCTCGAAGTTCGCGCACACCGCCGCCGCGTCCAGGGCGGTGCCGTCGTGGAAGCGCACGTCCCGGCGGAGGTCGAAGGTGTAGGTGAGCCCGTCCTCGGAGGTCTCCCACGACCGCGCCAGGGCCGGCACCGCCTCGCCCGTGGAGGGGTCGGCGGAGACGAGCCCCTCGAGCATCTGGGCCCCGATCCGGGACGTCTCCAGGATGTTGACCGTGGCCGGGTCCAGGGTGGGGGCGGCGGCGGCGTTGGCGAACACGAACTCCGCGCTCGGCACGGACCGGGAGGCGGTCGGGGTGCCGGGTCCCTCGCCCGCGGGGGCGCACCCGCCGAGGGCGAGGAGCCCCGCGACGAGCGCGAGCGCGGCCTCGGTGCGGGGGGTTCGCCTGGGCGCCATGGGTCCTTCGCTGCCTCACCGGATCGGTCGTGGGTGTCGTCGTGGGCCGGCCCCGGGGCGTGCCCGGGGACGGCGGGGTGCGCGAGGCGGGACTCGAACCCGCACGCCGGTCAGGGCACAGGAACCTAAATCCTGCGTGTCTGCCAGTTCCACCACTCGCGCCGAAGGGGCCCGTCCGGGCCCCCGCCCATCCTAGCCTCAGCCCTCCAGGCCGAGGTCGCGGCGCAGCTTCGCCACGTGGCCCGTGGCGCGCACGTTGTACTGCGCGAGCTCCACCTCGCCCTCGGGCCCGACCACCACGGTGGAGCGCACCAGGCCCTCGTAGGTCTTGCCGTAGTTCTTCTTCTCGCCCCAGGCGCCGTACGCCTCGGCGACCCGGTGGTCCGGGTCGGAGAGCAGGGGGAAGGTGAGGGACTCGGCCTCGGCGAACCGCGCGAGGGCCTCCGGGGAGTCCGGGGAGATGCCGAGCACGGCGAACCCGTCCGCGGCGAAGCGCTCCAGGCTGTCCCGGAAGTCGCACGCCTGCGTGGTGCAGCCGGGGGTTGAGGCCTTCGGGTAGAAGTAGACGACCACCCGCCGCCCGCGGTGGTCGGCGAGGGAGACGGTCCGGCCCTGGGCGTCGGTCAGGGAGAAGCCGGGGGCCGGGCTGCCGGGTTCGAGACGTGCTGCCATGGGGATGTTCCTCCGTCTGGTCGGTGGTGCCGTCCGGGCCGGGCCCGGGCGTGGGTCGGGTGCCGCAGGGCGGCCCCGGACCACGAACACTACCGGCGCTCGTCTCGGCGGTCCCGGCGGCCCCGGGGGAGCGCTCGGGGCCGCCACGGATCCGCCCGCGGAGAAATGCTCGTCAGTTTGCTTAGCATGGTGCTGTATTCCGTGGTGCAGGTCGGTAGACTGCTTTGCATGCCTTTCACCACTCAATGGCCGACCAACCGACTGCTCTCCACCGCGGCCCGGCTCGTGGAGCACGCGTGGAACGAGCGCCTGGCCACGCTCGGGGTGACCCACGCGGGCGTCATGGCGCTGGACGTGCTGAAAACGGCGGGGAGCATGACGCAGGCCCAGCTGGCGCACCGCGTCCGGGTGCAGGCCCAGACCATGGGCAAGACGCTGCACCGGCTCGAGCTGCACGGCCACGTCAACCGGTCCAAGAACGTCCACGACCGCCGCAGCCACCTCGTGTCGATCACCCCGGAGGGCCTGCGCATCCTCGAGGCCGCCACCCAGCTCGAGGACGAGCTGGTGGACCACGGGCTGCTCACGGACGAGAACCTGCGCCGCACGCTGGCCGACATCATCACCACGCTCGGCGGCGCCCGCTGGAAACTGCGGGTCCAGCCGGACGGGACCGTCACGGACGCCGGGTCCGCCGACGCGACCACGCCCGAGCAGTCGCGCGACATCGCCGAGGCCGGCACGGCGGGGGACGCCGCGTCCTGAGGCGCCCGCGGCCCGCGGTCCCGGCACGGGCGGGCGCGGGGCGGGTCGGCACGGGGTCGAGGACGGCCCCGGCACGAGGGCGCGCGAGGTCGCCGGACGGCGGCCTCCGGCGGGAGCACCCGGGGCACGATGACCCCGGGTTTTTTCGTACCCGCGGCCCGTCCCGCCCCGGGGACGACGAAGGACCCCACCGCGGTGCTCCGCGGTGGGGTCCTCCTGTGGTGCGCCCCCTCGGACTCGAACCGAGAACCCATTGATTAAGAGTCAATTGCTCTGCCAATTGAGCTAGAGGCGCTGGTGGTGCGGCAAGAACACTAGCACGCTCCCGGCCCGGGGCCGAATCGCGCCGACCGGCTTCCGCCGGGTCCCGCCTCGCAACGAGAAAGTACTCTACCAGCTCGTCCCGCCTTGTCCATTCCGCCGCCGCCGTCCGGACGGCGGCGGCGTCTACCATGGCGGTCATGCCCTCCGCACAGACCCCCGCGCCGTCCGCCCCGTCCGTCCCGCTCTCCGAGCTCCGCGTGGTCTCCCTCCCGG
The DNA here is from genome assembly GCF_040981075.1 of Kocuria sp. CPCC 205263. Taxonomy (NCBI): domain Bacteria; kingdom Bacillati; phylum Actinomycetota; class Actinomycetes; order Micrococcales; family Micrococcaceae; genus Kocuria; species Kocuria sp. CPCC 205263. The sequence goes on from NZ_JAVKPV010000005.1 coordinate 285,723, forward strand.
AGCAGGAGCTCGTGGACCACCTGAGCGACCGCGTCCCGGGCTTCCGCTACGTCCTGTGGGACATGGCCGGGGACCCGGTCGGGGCCCGCGCCGACGAGATCGACGTGGCGGTGGCCCCGTACTTCACCGGCCGCTGGGTGGGGGCCCTGCCCGCCGCGACCCGCCTGCGGCTCGTGCAGCTGCAGAGCACCGGCTTCGACGGCGTGCCGGAGGCCATCGGGCCCGACCTCGCGCTCTCGACGGCGGGCTGGGTGCACGCCGCCGGGACCGCCGAGCTGGCCCTGGGGCTGATGATCGCCGCCCAGCGGGAGCTCGACCGCGCCGTCCTGCAGCAGCGCGACGGGATCTGGCGCCGCTTCGAGACCCGCACCCTGGCCGACAGTCGTGTCCTGGTGCTGGGCGTGGGCGAGATCGGCTCCGCCGTGGTCGACCGGCTGCTCCCCTTCGAGGTCGAGGTCACGAGGGTGGCCTCCCGGGCCCGCACCGACGAGCGCGGCCCCGTGCACGGCATCGACGAGCTGCCTGCCCTGCTGCCCGAGGCCGACGTGCTCGTGGTGGCCCTGCCCGCGAGCCCGGCGACCGACGGCCTCGTCGACGCCCGCGTGCTGTCCCTGCTGCCCGACGACGCCCTGGTGGTCAACGTGGGCCGCGGCCGGGTGGTCGACACCCCCGCGCTGACCGCTGAGGTCGTGTCCGGGCGGCTCCGCTGCGCCCTCGACGTCGTCGAGCCCGAGCCCTTCCCCGGCGACCACCCGCTGTTCCGCGCCCGCGGGGCGATCCTCACCCCGCACACCGGTGGTTCCTGCACATCCTACAAGCCGCGCGTGCGGCGGCTGCTGCGGACTCAGCTCGAGCGCATCGCCGCGGGGGAGCGGCCCCTGTTCCTGCAGCAGGAGGGGCGGCTGGACGTCCCGGCGGACGCGGAGGGGTGATCCGGACGTGCCCTGTCTCACATCGTGGGACAGGGAGTCCGAAGATTGACACGCCCGGCCGGGCGGCAGAGCATGGGAGCATGCAACTCAGCCACGGTGTCGTCCAGCTCACGGTACGCGTCCTCGTCGGACGCGGGGCCTGAGCCGACGACCGGTCGAGCGCACGGGCCCTGTCGCACCTCCCGGTGCCGCGAGGGCCTTTTTTCTTGCCCGGCGCCCACGGCGGAGCGACAGTCGAGCCGGAACAGCAGCACCAGCCCAGAAGGCCAGACCAGAAGGACAGTGACATGAGCAAGGGACAGCCGATCAGCCCAGCGCTGATGGCCACCAAGCGCGCGGAGACCGCCGCTGACCACCGGCCCCCGGGGGCCCCGGAGAAGTCCGTCCCCGCCGTCCCGTCCGTCATGGGCCCGGGCAGCACAGTGGCCCCCACGGAGATGACCGGCTCCCAGGCCGTCATCCGGGCGCTGGAGGAGCTCGGCGTCACCGACGTCTTCGGCCTCCCCGGCGGCGCGATCCTGCCGACCTACGACCCGCTCCTGGACTCGGACCGGATCAACCACATCCTGGTCCGCCACGAGCAGGGCGCCGGCCACGCCGCCGAGGGCTACGCCCTCGCCTCGGGCCGCGTGGGCGTCTGCATCGCGACCTCCGGCCCCGGCGCCACGAACCTCGTCACCGCCCTCGCCGACGCGCACATGGACTCCATCCCCATGGTCGCGATCACCGGGCAGGTCTCGTCCAAGGTGATCGGCTCCGACGCCTTCCAGGAGGCGGACATCGTGGGGATGACGATGCCGGTCACCAAGCACTCCTACCTGGTGACGCACGCCGAGGACATCCCGCGGGTGCTCGCCGAGGCGTTCCACCTGGCCTCGACCGGGCGCCCCGGCCCGGTGCTCGTGGACATCGCCAAGGACGCCCAGCAGGACACCATGACGTTCTCCTGGCCGCCCCGGATGGACCTGCCCGGCTACCGGCCCGTGACGCGCGGGCACGCCAAGCAGATCCGGGAGGCCGCCAAGCTCATCGCGGCGGCCCAGCGGCCCGTGCTCTACGTGGGCGGCGGGACGGTGCGCGCCGACGCGGCCGCCGAGCTCATGAAGCTGGCCGAGCTGACCGGCGCCCCCGTGGTGACCACGCTGACCGCCCGGGGCGTGTTCCCGGACTCCCACGAGCAGAACCTGGGGATGCCCGGGATGCACGGCACCGTCCCGGCCGTGTACTCGATGCAGCAGGCCGACCTGCTGGTGACCCTCGGCGCCCGCTTCGACGACCGCGTCACGGGCCACCTGGAGACCTTCGCCCCCACGGCCAAGATCATCCACGCGGACATCGACCCCGCCGAGATCTCCAAGAACCGCACCGCCGACGTCCCGATCGTGGGCGACGTCAGGGAGATCCTGCCGGACCTCGTGACCGCCGTGCGCCAGGAGTTCGAGCGCAGCGGCAGCCCCGACCTCTCCTCGTGGTGGACCGCGCTCAGCAGCCTGCAGGCCACCTACCCGCTGGGCTACCCCAAGCCGGCGGACGGGCTGGGCTCGCCGCAGCACGTCATCGAGCGGATCTCCGCCCTGACCGGCCCGGAGGCCGTCTACGTCTCCGGCGTGGGCCAGCACCAGATGTGGAGCTCCCACTTCGTCCAGTACGAGCGGCCCCGGCAGTGGCTGAACTCCGCCGGACTGGGGACCATGGGCTTCGCCGTCCCCGCCGCCATGGGCGCCAAGGTCTCCCAGCCCGACCGCGTGGTCTGGGCGATCGACGGCGACGGCTGCTTCCAGATGACCAACCAGGAGCTCGCCACCTGCACGATCAACAAGATCCCGATCAAGGTGGCGGTGATCAACAACTCCTCGCTGGGCATGGTGCGCCAATGGCAGACCCTGTTCTACGACGGCCGGTACTCCAACACCGACCTGAACACGGGCCACGACAGCATCATGGTGCCGGACTTCGTCAAGCTCGCCGACGCCTACGGGTGCGCCGCCCTGCGCTGCACCCGGGACGAGGACGTGGACGACGTCATCCGGCAGGCCCTCGAAATCAACGACCGCCCCGTGGTGATCGACTTCGTGGTCTCCGCCGACGCGATGGTGTGGCCGATGGTGCCCACCGGCGTGTCCAACGACCAGATCCAGATCGCCCGCAACATGACCCCCGACTGGGACGAGGAGGACTGACCCATGAGCCGACACACCCTCTCCGTGCTGGTCGAGGACAAGCCGGGCGTGCTGACCCGGGTGGCCGGACTGTTCGCGCGCCGCGCCTTCAACATCGACTCGCTCGCCGTGGGACCCACGGAGCTCGACGGCGTCTCCCGCATCACCGTGGTGGTGGACGCCGAGGGCGAGCTGCTCGAACAGGTCACCAAGCAGCTGAACAAGCTCATCAACGTGATCAAAATCGTCGAGCTCACCCCCGACTCGTCGGTGCAGCGCGACCACATCATGGTCAAGGTCCGCGCCGACGCCGCGACCCGTCTGCAGGTCACCCAAGCCGCGGACCTGTTCCGGGCCACCGTTGTCGACGTCTCCACCGAGTCGCTCGTCATCGAGGCCACCGGCGCCCCGGAGAAGCTCCGGGCGCTGCTGGACATCCTGGAGCCCTTCGGCGTCCGGGAGATCGTCCGGGCCGGTACGCTGGCCCTCGGACGTGGTCCCAAGTCGATGAGCGACCGCGCCCTGCGCCACTGACGCCCCCGGGCGGCGGTGGACGCGGGCGCCGGCCCACAGACACCCCAACCACCTCGCGGCGGTGCCCCCGCCGCGCCCACCCATGCTTCAAGGAGACAATCCCATGGCAGAGATCTTCTACGACGACGACGCCGACCTCTCGATCATCCAGGACCGCTCCGTGGCCGTCATCGGCTACGGCTCGCAGGGCCACGCCCACGCGCTGAACCTGCGCGACTCCGGCGTGGACGTGCGCATCGGCCTCGCCGAGGGCTCGCGCTCCCGGGCCAAGGCCGAGGCCGAGGGCCTGCGGGTGCTCACCGTCGCGGACGCCGTCAAGGAAGCCGACGTCATCATGATCCTGACGCCGGACCAGGTCCAGCGCCACGTCTACGCCGAGTCGATCGCCCCGAACCTGGAGCAGGGCGACGCCATCTTCTTCGCCCACGGGTTCAACATCCGCTACGGCTACATCGAGGCCCCCGCGGGCGTCGACGTCGTCATGGTCGCCCCGAAGGGCCCGGGCCACACCGTGCGCCGCGAGTTCGAGGCCGGCCGCGCCGTGCCCGCCCTCGTGGCCGTGGAGAAGGACGCCTCCGGCAAGGCCCTCGAGCTGGGCCTGTCCTACGCCAAGGGCATCGGCGGCACCCGTGCGGGCGTCATCAGGACCACCTTCACCGAGGAGACCGAGTCCGACCTCTTCGGCGAGCAGGCGGTCCTGTGCGGCGGCATGTCCCACCTGGTCCAGTACGGCTTCGAGACCCTGACCGAGGCCGGCTACCAGCCGGAGATCGCCTACTTCGAGGTCCTGCACGAGCTCAAGCTCATCGTGGACCTCATGGTCGAGGGCGGCATCGCCAAGCAGCGCTGGTCCATCTCGGACACCGCCGAGTACGGCGACTACGTCTCCGGCCCCCGGGTGATCAGCCCCACGGTCAAGGAGAACATGAAGGCCGTGCTGGCCGACATCCAGGACGGCACCTTCGCCAAGCGCTTCATCGAGGACCAGGACAACGGGGGCGCCGAGTTCAAGAAGCTGCGCGAGAAGGAGGAGTCCCACCCGATCGAGGTCACCGGCCGGGAGCTGCGCAAGCTCTTCGCGTGGACCTCGCCGGACGCCGACTACGTCGAGGGCACCGCGGCCCGCTGATCCGCACCCGCCCCCACCGCCGCGCCCGGCGCCGGGGCACCGGCCGAGGGGCCGCGTCCGCACGTCATGCGCCGAGCATTCCGTGCGGACGCGGCCCCTCGGCCGTGTCCGGCGTCCTACCCTGGGGCTGCCCGCGCTGCTGTACGCCGTCGTCAACGCCCTGCTCGCGGCGCTGGGCCGGGAGGTCGACTGGTCCAAGGCCCTCGAGCGGGCCCCCGCCTACCTGGCGACCTTCGCCCTCGTGGCGGTGCTCGGGGCGGCCTGGAAGAGCCCGGCTGGCGCGGCTTCGCGCTGCCCCGGCTGCAGGAGCGGCTGGGCCCACTCCGGGCGACCGCGCTGCTCGGTTCGCTGTGGGGGGTCTGGCACGTCCCGCTCTACGGGCCGCTGGGCTTCGCGGTGCCGTTCGTCCTCGCGTTCCTCTGCACCCCGCTGTACAACCGCACGGGCAGCGTGCTGCTGCACGCGAGCTTCACACCGGCCCAGGACCACCTCGTCCTGCTGGCCGCGGAGCCGGTGCACACCGGGCCGCTGGACACCGTGGACCTCGTCCCGTTCGGCACCTACGCCGGGGCCGCGCTGCTCGTCGTGGCCCTCACCCGCGGGCGTCTGGGCGCGGGGAGCCCCCGGCGGTGGGCCGACCCGGCCGGGCCCCGAGCCCCGGCCGCCCCGGGCGCGCACGGCCCCCGCGGTCGGTAGAGTGGAGGCCGTGACTTCCTCCCACCGCACCCCGTACTACATCACCACGGCCATCGCGTACCCCAACGGCACCCCGCACATCGGGCACGCCTACGAGGTCATCGCGACCGACGTCATGGCCCGGTTCAAGCGGCTGGACGGCTACGACGTCCGCTTCCTGACCGGCACCGACGAGCACGGCCAGAAGATGCAGCAGACCGCGGAGAAGGAGGGCCTCACGGCCCGGGAGCTCGCGGACCGCAACTCGGCGCGCTTCCGCGAGATGGACGACGCCCTGAACATCTCCTACGACCGCTTCATCCGCACCACGGACGCCGACCACTACGCGGCGTCGGCGGCCCTCTGGCGCCGGATGGAGGAGGCCGGGGACATCTACCTCGGCAAGTACGCCGGCTGGTACTCCGTGCGCGACGAGGCGTTCTACGGTGAGGACGAGACCGAGCTCCGCGCGGACGGCGTGCGGTGCTCGACGGGCACCGGCACGGAGGTCACCTGGACCGAGGAGGAGTCCTACTTCTTCCGCCTCTCCGCCTACCAGGACCGGCTGCTGGAGCTCTACGAGCGGGAGGGCTTCGTCCACCCCGAGACCCGGCGCAACGAGATCGCGTCCTTCGTGCGCTCGGGCCTGGAGGACCTCTCCATCTCCCGCACCACCTTCGACTGGGGCGTGCCCGTGCCCGGCAACCCGGACCACGTGATGTACGTGTGGGTGGACGCCCTCACCAACTACCTCACCGGCGTGGGCTTCCCGGACACCGCATCCGAGACGTTCCAGCGGTACTGGCCCGCCGACGCCCACGTGATCGGCAAGGACATCGCCCGCTTCCACGCCGTGTACTGGCCGGCGTTCCTGATGTCCGCCGGCCTGCCCCTGCCCCGCCGCGTCTTCGCCCACGGCTTCCTGTTCAACCAGGGCGAGAAGATGTCCAAGTCCGTGGGCAACGTCATCGACCCGCACGCCCTCGTGGCCGAGTACGGCCTCGACCCGCTGCGCTTCTTCCTGCTGCGCGAGGTGCCGTTCGGCCAGGACGGCAGCTACTCGCACGACGGGATCAAAAACCGCATCAACTCCGACCTCGCCAACGACCTCGGCAACCTCGCGCAGCGCTCGCTGTCGATGGTCGCCAAGAACTGCGAGGGCCGGGTCCCCGCGCCGGGCGAGCTCACCACCGAGGACCGGGCCATGCTCGCCGCCGCCGCCGGGCTCTGCGCGCCGGTGCGCGCCGAGTTCGACGAGCAGCAGTTCCACCGGGCGCTCGAGCGGATCTGGCGGGTGGTCGCCGACGCCAACCGGTACTTCACCGCCATGGAGCCCTGGAAGCTGCGCAAGACCGACGCCGGGCGGATGGCCACCGTGCTCTGGGTGACGCTCGAGGTGGTGCGCGTGGTCGGCATCCTGGTCCAGCCGGTGGTGCCGGACGCCGCCGCCCGGCTGCTCGACGTGCTCGGCCAGGCCGAGGGCGACGCCCGCCTGTTCACCGCCCTGGACACGCCCCTCGTGGCCGGCACGGAGCTGCCCCCGCCCGCGCCGGTGTTCCCGCGCTACGAGGAGCCCGCGGCGCTCCAGTCCTGAGCGGCGATCGGCTGTCCACCATGCGAGACGTCCGTCCACACCGTGGTCGTACGGGTCGGTCGGCTCCTATCCTGGGGCCATGAGCCAGCCGACGCCCGCAGCCGCCCCCGCCCACCTGAAGATCGCCCTCGTCCCCGGTGACGGCATCGGCCCCGAGGTCGTGGCCGAGGCGGTGAAGGTCCTCGACGCGGTGACCGCCGCGGCCGGCGTCACGGTGGAGAGGACGGAGTTCGGCCTCGGCGCGCAGCACTGGCTGGACACGGGGGAGACCCTCACGGACCGGACGCTGGACGAGCTGCGGACCCACGACGCCATCCTGTTCGGCGCGGTCGGCGCCGCCCCCGGGGACCGGCGGGTCCCGTCCGGGATCATCGAGCGCGACGTGCTGCTGAAGATGCGCTTCAGCCTCGACCACTTCGTCAACCTCCGCCCGTCCAGGCTCTTCCCGGGCACCACCAGCCCGCTCTCCCACCCCGGGGACATCGACTTCGTGGTGGTGCGCGAGGGCACCGAGGGCCCGTACGCCGGCAACGGCGGGGTGCTTCGCGGCGGCACCGACGCCGAGATCGCCACCGAGGTCTCGCTCAACACCGCCTACGGCGTGCGCCGCCTCGTGCGCTACGCCTTCGAGCTCGCCGCCGGGCGGGAGCGCAAGCGGCTGACCCTCGTCCACAAGCACAACGTGCTCGTCAACGCGGGCCGCCTCTACGCGCGCCTCGTCGAGGAGATCGGCGCCGAGTTCCCCGACGTCGCCGTCGACTACCTGCACGTGGACGCGGCCACGATCTTCCTCACGACCGACCCGGCGCGCTTCGACGTCATCGTCACCGACAACCTCTTCGGGGACATCCTCACCGACCTCGCCGGCGCGGTGACGGGCGGCATCGGACTCGCCCCGGCCGGCAACATCAACGCGGACCGCACGGCGCCCTCGATGTTCGAGCCCGTCCACGGCTCCGCACCGGACATCGCCGGGCAGCAGAAGGCGAACCCCGTGGCGGCGATCCTCGCCACCGCCATGATGCTGGAGCACCTCGGCCACTCCGGGCCGGCGGCCCGGATCGAGGCCGCCGTGCAGCAGGACCTCGCGGCCCACGGCAACGAGTCCCGCACCACCGCCCAGGTGGGCGACGGCGTGCTCGCCGCCCTCGCCTGAGCCGATCCGGCCGTGCTCCGGGGATAGGCTGGGGCACGGAACCAACAGCTGAGCCCCGCGTGCCGGTCGCCACGGGGTCGACCTCGCAGGGAGACGCAGTGACCACACAGCCCACCACCTTCGCCCACCACCTCAGCCAGGACCCGGTCCCGGAGGAGGTCCGGGCGGCCATCCTCGCCGAGCCGGGCTTCGGCACGAACTTCACGGACCACATGGTGAAGATCGACTGGTTCGGGGACGTCGAGAAGGGCACGGGCCGCTGGAGCGACCCGCGGGTCGAGCCGTACGGACCGCTGGTCCTGGACCCCGCCGCGGCCGTGCTGCACTACGGCCAGGAGATCTTCGAGGGGCTCAAGGCCTACCGGCACGCGGACGGCTCCGTGTGGACGTTCCGGGCCGAGGCCAACGCCGCCCGGCTCAACCTGTCGGCCCGTCGGCTGGCGCTGCCGGAGCTGCCCGAGCAGCTGTTCCTGGACTCGCTGCGCGAGCTCGTGTCGGTGGACGAGCAGTGGGTGCCCGACGGGGACGGGGAGTCCCTGTACCTGCGCCCGTTCATGATCGCCACGGAGGCGTTCCTGGGCGTGCGCCCGTCCCGCCAGGTGCTGTACTCCGTGATCGCCTCCCCGGCCGGCAACTACTTCGGCGGCCCGGTGAAGCCCGTGGACATCTGGCTCTCCCGCGACTGGGCCCGGGCCGGCCGCGGCGGCACGGGAGCGGCCAAGTGCGGCGGCAACTACGCCGCCTCCCTGATCGCCCAGATGGAGGGCGACGCCCACGGGTGCCAGCAGGTGATGTTCCTGGACCGCGACCGCGGCGACGCCGTCGAGGAGCTGGGCGGCATGAACGTGTTCTTCGTCTACGACGACGGCCGCCTGGTGACCCCCGAGCTCACCGGCACGATCCTCGAGGGCGTCACCCGCCGCTCGATCATCCAGCTCGCGAAGGACCGCGGGATGACCGTCGAGGAGCGCCGCTTCACCCTCGACGAGTGGCGCGAGGGCTGGCAGGCCGGGACCATCACCGAGGCGTTCGCGTGCGGGACCGCCGCCGTCATCACCCCCATCGGCCGGCTCGTCTCCACCGAGGAGACCATCGGCGACGTGGGGGCCCGGCCCGGCGAGGTCACCATGGACATCCGCCGGCAGCTCCTGGAAATCCAGACGGGCCGCGCGGAGGACCCGCACGGCTGGCTGACCCGCCTGGTCTGAGCCCCGCGCGGCCCCGGTGGCGCCACCGGGGCCGCGCGGCCGCCCGCGGACCGTGGGATAGCCTGGTCCCATGCGAATTGCCAGGTGCACGGTCGACAGCGAGATCCACTTCGGCGCGGTGCAGGGCGCCGCCGGCGAGGAGACGGTCACCGTCCTCGCGGGCGACCCCTTCTACACCGGGATCAACCCCACCCAGCAGCGCCACGACATCGCCGACGTCCGCCTCCTCGCCCCCGTGATCCCGCGCTCCAAGATCGTGTGCGTCGGCCGCAACTACGCCGACCACGCCGCGGAGCTGGGCAACGAGCTGCCCACCTCGCCGATGCTGTTCTTCAAGCCCAACACGTCCGTCGCCGGCCCCGGCGACCCCGTGACCCTGCCCGCGTGGACCGAGCAGGTCTCCTACGAGGCCGAGCTCGCCGTCGTCATCGGACGGATGTGCAAGGACGTCCCCGTGGAGCGCGTGCCCGAGGTGGTCTTCGGCTACACCGCCGCCAACGACCTCACCGGCCGCGACGTGCAGAAGACCGACGGGCAGTGGGCGCGCGCCAAGGGCTTCGACGGGGCCTGCCCGCTCGGGCCCTGGATCGAGACGGACCTCGACACCTCCGCCCTCGCCGTGCGCAGCCGCGTCAACGGCGAGACCAAGCAGGACGGCAACACCCGGGACATGGTCTTCGACGTCCCGTTCCTCGTCTCCTACGTCTCCCAGGCGTTCACGCTCCTGCCCGGCGACGTCATCCTCACGGGCACGCCCGCCGGCGTCGGCATCGTCGACGAGGGCGACCGGATCGAGGTGGAGGTTGAGGGCATCGGCGTCCTGCCGACCGTCCTGCGCCGCTGACCCGCACCGCCGGCCGGCGCCGGTCCGCACCGCCGACCCGTGCGGGCACCGCGGCGCCCCGCACCACCGCACGACCCCGCCCAGACCCCGAGCGATCCACGAAAGAGCCATGACCGACACGCCCGCCACCCCGGCCACCGCCTCGACCACCCCCTCGCCCGTGCGCGTGCGCTTCTGCCCGTCCCCGACGGGCACCCCGCACGTGGGGCTGATCCGCACCGCGCTGTTCAACTGGGCCCACGCCCGCCACACCGGCGGCACCATGGTCTTCCGTGTCGAGGACACCGACACCCTGCGCGACTCGGAGGAGAGCTACCAGCAGCTGCTCGAGGCGCTCGCGTGGCTGGGGATCGACTGGGACGAGGGCGTCGAGACCGGGGGTCCGCACGCCCCGTACCGGCAGTCGCAGCGCCTTGACGTCTACCGCGACGTGGCCGCCCGGCTCCGGGAGCACGGGGCGGTCTACGAGGCGTACTCCACCCCGGAGGAGGTCGAGGCCCGGCACCGGGCGGCCGGCCGCGACCCCAAGCTCGGCTACGACAACTTCGACCGCGACCTCACCGAGGAGCAGGTCGCGGCCTACCGGGCCGAGGGCCGCGAACCGGTGCTGCGGATGCGGATGCCGGACGAGGACATCGTGGTCCACGACATGATCCGCGGTGAGATCGTCTTCCGGGCCGGCTCCATTCCGGACTACGTGGTGGTGCGCGCCAACGGCCAGCCGCTGTACACCCTCACCAACCCCGTGGACGACGCCCTGATGGAGATCACCCACGTGCTGCGTGGGGAGGACCTGCTCTCCTCGACACCGCGCCAGATCGCGCTGTTCCGCGTCCTGGTCGAGATCGGCTTCGCGAAGTACGTGCCCGAGTACGGCCACCTGCCCTACGTCATGGGCGAGGGCAACAAGAAGCTGTCCAAGCGCGACCCCGAGTCCAGCCTCTTCCACCTCAAGGACAGCGGCTTCGTCCCCGAGGGCCTGCTCAACTACCTGGCCCTGCTGGGCTGGTCCCTGTCCGCGGACGAGGACGTCTTCACCGTGGAGCAGCTCGTGGAGCACTTCGACGTCCACGACGTCCTGGCGAACCCCGCGCGCTTCGACCTCAAGAAGGCCACCGCGATCAACGGCACCCACGTCCGCAGGCTCGCCCCCGAGGACTTCCGCGACCGGCTCGTCCCCTATCTGCAGGCCGGCGGCGTACTGGGGGACACTCTGGACGAGCGCCAGCGGGACATCCTCGACCGGGCCGCCCCGCTGGTCCAGGAGCGGATGAACCTGCTCGGCGAGGCCCCCGAGCTGCTGTCCTTCCTCTTCGCCGCCGACGACGAGATCGAGGTCGCCGACGACGCCCGCAAGCAGCTCAAGGACTCCGCCGGCGACGTCCTGCGGGCCGCCCTTGCCGCTCTGGAGCCGCTCGAGGACTGGAGCGCCGCCACCCTCGAGACCGCGCTCCGCGAGGCCATCGTGGACGGGCTGGGCATCAAGCCGCGACTGGCCTTCGGGCCCGTCCGCACCGCCGTCTCGGGCCGGCGGATCTCGCCGCCCCTGTTCGAGTCCCTCGAGATCCTCGGCAAGGACTCCTCGCTGACCCGCCTGAGCGCCCTCGCCGCCCAGCTCGGCTGAGCGCCCTGCCCGCCGACGACGACGGTCCGGCCCGCCTTCCGCGGAGGGCGGGCCGGACCGTCGTCGTCGGCGTGGACGTCATCTGCACACACCCCGGGCGCTCCGGCGTAGCCTGGGACACGGGGGCGATCAGCATGGACCGGACGGACGACCAGATCGAGGCGATGCGCGCGGGACGCCCGCAGCACCGCAATCCCGTGCAGCGGGACACCATCACGTGGTTGCGCACCGGCGCGGAGACCGGGGGCGAGCACGCCCTGTTGCACGTCGAGGTGGAGCCCGGGGGAGAGGTGCTCGCCCACTACCACCGCCGGTTCGGGGTGCGCGTGCGGGTCCTCGAGGGCGTGCTGCGGGTCCAGGTCGGCCACGTCGTGCGGGACCTCGGGGCGGGCGGCGAGGTCGAGGTGCCCCCGGAGCACCTGTTCCGCTGGAAGAACCCGAGTGGGTCGCCGGCACGCTTCGTGGTCAAGGTGCGGCCCGCCCACGAGGGCTTCGAGAAGGGCCTGGTGGCCCTGTACGGGCTCGCCCGGGACGGGCGCACCCGCCGGGACGGCCGGCCGCGGAGCCTGCTCCGCACGGCGCTACTCATCCAGTGGACCGACATCAACCTCCCGGGGCTCTACCGCTGGCTGGGGCCGGTCGTCCGGGCGCTGGCGGGCATCGCCCGCCGCCGGGGGATCGACCGGGAGCTCGAGGAACGCTACTGCGCCTGACACCGATTTGCCGCCGTGCCGGAAGGCCGGTATAGTTCTTTTGCGTTGCGCCGGTCGCCGCGGGAAACCGCCGGACCGGGGACGACAGTGGGATATGGTGTAATTGGCAACACTACGGTTTCTGGTACCGTCATTCTAGGTTCGAGTCCTGGTATCCCAGCGCTGCTCCATCGGATCAGTACGGCCCCATCGTATAGCGGCCTAGTACGCCGCCCTCTCACGGCGGTAACGCGGGTTCGAATCCCGCTGGGGTCACCACCGCGGAACACCCCCGGACCACACGGTCCGGGGGTGTTCTCGTGTCCGGGGTGCGCTGCGCTGCCGGAGCAGGGCCGGCGTCCGGAACAGGTCGCGGGACCTGGTACAGTGTACGAGGCCGGTCGCGGGAAACCGCGGACCGGATCGGTGCGGCCCCATCGTATAGCGGCCTAGTACGCCGCCCTCTCACGGCGGTAACGCGGGTTCGAATCCCGCTGGGGTCACCACGGAAGACGTCCCCCGGACCACACGGTCCGGGGGACGTCGTCGTTCCACCCCAGCGCCCGGGGAGCGCCGGCAGGGGAGGCCGCGCCGATCTCGACGCCGAGCACTAAGCACCCTTACGTTGTGGCGGTCGGGCTGTTACCGTGGCAGGACCGTCGCCGCCGACGTCCGGATCGGCGGCCATGAGCCGAGGAGCAGACGTGAACGACATCTCTCAGCACGACGACCTCCCGCTGCCCGACTACGACCACCTCCCCGTGGGTGTGCTCGGCTCGAAGATCTCGGGCCTCGACGAGCGCGGGGTGCAGCAGCTGCTGGACTACGAACGGGCGCATGCCGACCGGCTGCCCGTGGTGCAGGTCCTGGAGCGACGGATCGAGGCGCTGCGGCAGGGGGCCGAGCCCAGCGGCGCCGTGCCCGAGGCCGCGCCGGAGGTGTCCGGGACCAGCGGCGGTTCGCCCGTCTCGCCGGAGACCTCCGGGCCTCCGATCAACCCACCGTCCCAGGGCACGCCCTTCAACCCGGCCCAGCCCCGCTGACCCTGCGCGGGAGAGGAGCGCACCGTGAACGAGAGCTACGACGTGGTCGTCGTCGGTGGGGGGCCCGCGGGCCTCGCCGGGGCGCTGTGCCTGGCCCGCGCCCGGCGCACGGTCCTCGTGGTGGACGCCGGGGCCCCGCGCAACGACCCCGCGGAGCACGTGCACAACTACCTCGGCCGCGACGGCGACGCCCCGGGCGCGCTGCTCGCGGACGGGCGTGCCGAGGTCACCGGCTACGGAGCGGACGTCGTCGACGGCACGGTGGTCTCCGCCCGCCCGGCCGGGGAGGGCGGCCACGGCGTCCGGTTCCGGCTGGCGCTCGAGGACGGCCGGTCGGTGCGGGCGCGCCGCGTGCTGATCACCACCGGACTGACCGACGAGCTGCCGGACGTCCCGGGCGTGGCGCAGCGGTGGGGCCGCGACGTCGTCCACTGCCCCTACTGCCACGGCTGGGAGTGGCGGGACGAGCCGCTGGCGGTGCTGGGCACCGGCCCTCTGGGCGTGCAGCAGGCGCAGCTGTTCCGGCAGTGGAGCCACGACATCACCTTCGTGCAGCACACCGCCCCGGCGCCGGACGACGAGGAGCGCGAGCACCTGGCGGCCCTCGGCATCGCGTGCGTGGCGGGCGAGGTGCGGCGCGTGGAGGTGTCGGGGGACCGGATCACCGGTCTGCGGCTGGTCTCCGGCGAGCTCGTGCCGTGCCGGGCCGTGGTCGTGGTGCCGCGCTTCACGGTCCGCTCCGCCCTCATCGACTCCCTCGGTCTGCGCACGGCCGACGTGGAGGAGAAGGGCCATGCCGTCGGCACGTACGTGCCCTCCGCGCCCACGGGCGGCACGGACGTGCCGGGAGTCTACGTGGCGGGCAACGTCACGGACCTCCACGCCCAGGTCCTCGCCGCCGCGGCGGCCGGGCTCACGACCGCAACAGCCGTCAACGCCGACCTGCAGGCCGAGGACCTCGGCCGGGCGCTCGCCGAACGCGACCGCGCCTGACGTCACGGGTCCGGTCGGCCGGGAGCGGATCCACGAGGAACAGGAGCGGGCGCGCGACCTGCCACGCTGTCGTCGCCCGGGCCGCCGTCCGCCGCCGTCACCGGTACGCAGGAGGCGGCGGGCCCCGCCGGCCCGGGCAGCGCCCGGGCCGGCGGGGCCGGGCACCGGATCAGGCCAGCGAGGCGTCCAGGGTGATGTCCACGGACAGGGCCTGGGAGACCGGGCAGCCGGCCTTGGCCTCCTCGGCGATGCGCGCGAAGTCCTCCGCGGAGATGTTCTCCACCTGCGCCACCACGGTCAGCTCGACCCCCTTGATGCCCTCGCCCGCCACGAAGGTCACCTCGGCCGAGGAGTCCAGTCGGGTGGGCGGGGTCTCGTTCTGGGCGAGCATGTTGGAGAACGCCATGGCGTAGCAGGTGGCGTGCGCGGAGGCCAGGAGCTCCTCGGGGCTCGTCTTGGCGCCGGTACCGCTCTCCGCGCGGGTGTCCCAGTCCACGTCGAAGGGGCCCAGGCCCGAGCCGGTCAGGCTGGTGGTGCCCGAGCCGTTGAACAGATCGCCGGTCCAGACGGTGCTGGCCTTGCTGATGACGGGTTTCGGCATGGTTCCTCCTGAGATCCACGGCAGGCGGGCGCTCCGCCTGCCGGCGCCGGGCGGCGCTGCTGTCACGCTAGCGGATCCGTGCGGCCCGCGAGCGGCCGGGGCCGTGTTTCAGCCGTCGGCGCGTGGCCGGCCGGCGGAGGCACGTGCTACCCCAGGGGCCTCCTGGGGGTCTCCGGGCCGCGGGGCGTCCCCCGATCGGCGACGGCACGGGTGGTCGCGTGCGCGGCCGCGGACACGAGCCGTTCCAGCGGACCCCGTCCGAAGGCGTGCCGCCAGGCGAGGGCCACGAGTGCCGAGACGAGGAGGCAGGCGGCGAACCAGAGCAGCGGGCTGCTGTAGTGGACCTCGGTGGCCAGCAGGACCAGCTGTCCCGTGTACAGGGACAGGGTCATGGCCCCCATGGCCGTGAGCGGCAGCAGCCACTTGCCGAACTCGCGGCCGGCGAGCAGGAAGGCGCCGAGCACGGCCGTGCTCACCCCGAGGCTCCAGGCCACCGAGAGGAGCGTATTGGTGTGCGGGGCGGAGAGCGCCTGCCACCACAGCGAGGACGTCGGCAGGGGTCCGTCGGCGCCGAAGACGACGAGGTGGTCCAGGTCCGCCCGGGTGAGGGAGACGATGCTGTAGAGCAGGACGTTGTAGCCGTCCATGCCGTAGAGGAGCACCCAGGAGACGAGCTTGGCGAGGGCCGCGAGGCCGAGTCCCGCGGCCAGTAGGCGGCTCTGCAGACGCAGGCTCTTGAGGTTGAGGCGGCCGAGGGCGAGCCCGGCGAGCAGGTACGCCATGTACGTCACGGCCGGGTACGTGCCGGTCAGCGTCAGCTGCCAGAAGAGCGCGACCGGTTCGGTGACGAGGTGGGCGAACGTCGGGTTGGCGGAGCTGTGCTCGGGCACCACGTCGCCCAGCCAGTGGATCAGGAGGGGCCCGAGGAGCAGGAACGCGCCCGAGCACAGGAGCAGGGTCCGTGCCCGCAGCCCCAGGAAGGGCAGCGCGAGCAGGAAGAAGAGCCCGTAGTGGACCAGGATGCCGACGGCCGGCGGGTCCGCCGGCATCAGGTACCCGACGGTCAGCCCGATCACCATGATCAGCAGCGCGCGCACCGCGATCCCGGCGCGGGCGGCGGTGAGGTCCCGGCCCCTGCGGGGTCTGCGGGCGCCGGTGGAGAAGGCGAGGCCGACCCCGGCGAGCAGGGCGAACAGTGCCGCGGAGTCCCCGGCGAACAGCAGCCAGGACAGCGTCGGCCGGTCGTTGTCGGGATAGGACTGCGGCAGGAAGTGGACTGCCGTCAGCCCGACGAGAGCCAGTCCCCGGGCGGCGTCCACGGCGACCAGGCGCCCGGCCGACCGGCGGGGGTCGAGCCCGCCGGTGGCCTCCGCGGCCCGGTCTCTCGTGGGGTGGTCGTTCATGGGTCCCGCCGTCCTGTTCCTCATCCCCGGCCCCACGGTGGGTCGCGCTCAGGATGTCGTGTGCACTGCCGCCAATCTTCGCATCCACGCCGGTTGTCGCGGCAACGTTGCGCCGGAAGGCTCAGGAGGCCTCGCGCAGCGCCGGCCCCGGCACGGGCAGGCCCGCGCAGCGGCGGTGCAGGACCTTGGCCCGCATCCGGCGCCGGGCGTCCAGGACGGCCGCGGCCGGTGCCGCGGGCTCCGCCTCGGGTCCGAGGACCTCGACCGCCTCCCGCAGGTCCTCGTCGCGTGCGACGGTCCGGCGGAGCAGATCCAGCGCGGACGGCTCGAGCTCGTGCACACAGGTGAGGTCCACGCTTACCCTCGCCGCGGGGAGCGTCGTGCGGGTCCGCCGGAGGACGGGGTGGAGGGCCTGCTGGTTCGCGCGGGTCAGGGGACCGGTCACGCTGACCCGGACGAACCGGCCGTCGGGGTCCACCTCGACGAGGACGGAGAGCTTGCGGTGCACGGGGTCGGCTCCTTCACGGGGCGGCGGCCACCGGCCCCGCCCGATGGACGATGAGGGCCCTGTTCTGCGGGCACCGACAAACCGTAAGCCACCTTATGGTCGGGCCGCAAACGCGGCACCCCGCGCGGTCGGGAGCGGACCCAGGCCCGTTCCCGGGCGGGCGGGCGGGGTCGGCGACCCTCCCACGGGGCGCGGTCCGCGCCCCTCAGACCCCGCCGCGGCCGCCCTCGCCCCGGTCGGCGGAGGCGGCCCGGGACAGCCGCAGGGGCTGGAGCGCCGCGAGCTCCGCGGGGGTCGCGGTCCGGAACGGCGGGGCCTCCGGGCACTGCGGCGCGCGCCGCCCCTGCCCGCGGGTGGCCCGCAGGCTCGTGCCGACCGACACGACCAGGACGGCCGTGATCACCGCGAGGGAGACCCCCGTGCGGATGTCGACCAGGTCGACCTTGAGCGCCATCTTCACCCCCACCCACACCAGGACCAGGGCCAGCCCGGCGCGCAGGTGCACGAAACGGTGCATCAGGTCCGCCAGCAGGAAGTACATGGCCCGCAACCCCAGCACGGCGAAGGCGTTGGCGGTGAAGACGATGTAGACCTCGTCGGTGACCGCGAAGACGGCCGGGATCGAGTCGACGGCGAAGACCACGTCGGTGGCCTCGATCAGCACCAGCACCGCCAGCAGCGGCGTGGCCCGCAGGGCCCCGCCGACGCGCACCACGAGCCGCTGCCCGTAGAAGACCTCGGTCATCGGCACGCAGCGGCGGAAGACCCGCAGCACCGCCGACCGGTCCGGGTCCAGACGCGCGTCCCGCTGCCGGAGCATCCGCCACCCGGTGTAGAGCAGGAACGCGGCGAAGAGGTAGAGCACTCCCTCGAAGGCGTGGATCAGCGCCGCGCCCGCGGTGATGAAGCCGCCGCGCAGCACCAGCGCCCCGAAGACGCCCAGGAACAGCACCTGGTGCTGGTAGGCGCGGGGGACGGCGAAGTACGTGAGCAGGACCGCCCAGACGAACACGTTGTCCACCGAGAGCGACTTCTCGATCAGGTACCCGGCGAAGTACTGCTGGCCGGCCTGCGACCCGAAGACAGCCCAGACCACCACCCCGAAGCCCGTCCCGCAGGCCACCCACACCGCCGTCCACACCGCGGCCTCGCGCAGCCCGATCGCGTGCGGGCGCCGGTGGGCGAGCAGGTCCACGGCCAGCAGGACCACGATGCCGCCGATCACCGCGGCCCACCCCCAGAACGGGACGTCCATCGCCACCAGCCACCCTCCGGTTCCCGACCGGAGGTCTCTCCCGGCCCGTTCCGGGCCCGCGCGCCGGATCCTGCGGTGGGACCGTCGTGACGACGCTGCGCGGGGGGATACTCCCCTCCTGGCCCCTCCAGCGAACCCCGCCCCGCCCTCCGCGTCAAGAGGCGTCGCGAACCCCCGCGGCGGCGGTGCGCAGGTCGGTCCGACGGGTCCCCGGTGCTACGCTCCGCAGTGAGCCGGGAGATCCGCCCGGCGACGACGGCGGGGTCTCCCGCCCCGCCCGTCCGCACCGCTCCAGCCTCTCCCGGATGGTGGTGATCACCGTTTTCCCGCACCCGTCCCCCGCAGCGACCACCGGCCCCACCCGCACCTTCGGCGTGGAGGAGGAGCTGCTCCTCGTGGACGCCGTGACGCTGGAGCCCGCCGCCGCCGGCCCGGACGCCGTGGACGCGCACGCCGCCGGCGTCCGCTCCTCCCCGGCGACGGCACCGGCGCACCAGGTCACCACCGAGCTGCAGCAGGAGCAGCTCGAGGTCGCGAGTCCTCCGCTGACCGGTCTCGCGGAGCAGATCGCCGCGATCCGTCAGGGGCGCCGCCTGGCCGACGCCGCCGCCCGCGCAGTGGGTGCCCGCGCCGTCGCCCTCGCCTCACCGGTCACGGCGGGCGCCCCGCACCTCGTGCCCACACCGCGCTTCCGGTGGCTCCAGGAGCGCTTCGGGCTGGTGGCCGCCGAGCAGCTGACCTGCGGCCTCCACGTCCACGTGGGCGTGGGCAGCCGCGAGGAGGGCGTGGCCGTACTGGACCGCATCCGGGTGTGGCTGCCCGTCCTGCTCGCCCTGAGCGGCAACTCCCCGTTCTGGTACGGCCGGGAGAGCGGCTTCAGCAGCTACCGCTACCAGGCCTGGGTCCGCTGGCCCACCTCCGGTCCCACGGAGGTCTTCGGCTCGGTCGAGGAGCACGACCGGCAGCGCGAGGCCCTGCTGCGCTCCGGGGTGCCCCTCGACCTCGGCATGATCTACTTCGACGCCCGGCTCTCGGCCCGCTACCCCACCGTGGAGATCCGGATCACCGACGTGTGCCTGGACGCGGAGCACGCCGGGGTGCTGGCCGCCCTCGGCCGGGCGCTGGTCGAGACGGCCGCCCGCCAGTGGCGGGCGGGTCACCCCGCGCCGCCGGTGAGCGCGGCGCAGCTACGGACCTGGTCCTGGCAGGCCAGCAGGGCCGGCGTCGAGGGGCCGTTGATCAGCCCGGCCTCCGGCGCTCCCGCCCCGGCCGCGGACGTCGTGGCGGAGCTGCTCGCCGTCGTGCGCCCCGTGCTCGCGGAGTGGGACGAGGCCGCACAGGTGGAGTCCGTGGTGGCCGGCGTCCTGCGGGACGGCTCCGGCGCCCGCCGGCAGCTGGCGGCCCACGCCGCGCGGCGGGACCCGCTCGACGTCGTGCGCGTGGCGCTCGAGGCGAGCCACCGGTGAGGGCGCGGGGGCACCCGGGGCTCGAGCGGCGGCGCGTCGTCGCCGGCACCCACGCGGTCGACGTGCGGGGGACCTTCGACCGTGCGCGGCCCCCGGTGGTCCTCGTGCACGGCATCGGCATGTCGGGCCGGTACTTCCTGCGGCTCGCGGACGCGCTCGCGGCCACGCACGACGTCTACGCCGTCGACCTGCCGGGCTACGGGTCCTCGCCGCGCCCCGCCCGGCCCCTGTCGGTGCCCGAGCTCGGCCGCGTGGTCGCGGGGGCCGTCGAGGCGCTGGGGCTGCGGGCTCCCGTGGTCGTGGGGCACTCCATGGGCTGCCAGGTCGTCGTGGACGCGGTCAGGGACCACCCCGGGCTGTGCGCCGGCTACGTGCTGGTGGGACCGACCGTCGACCCCACCGCGCGCAGTCTGCTCGGCCAGGGGTGGCGGCTGCTGCGGGACACCCTGCGCGAGCCCCCGCGCACCAACGCCGTGGTCGTCCGCGACTACCTCCGGATGGGCCCGCTCCGCTATCTGCGCACTGCCCGGCACATGCTCCGCGACCGGATCGAGGAGGACATCCGGGGCTGCACGCCCCCGGGGCTGGTGGTGCGCGGTTCCCGCGACCCCATCGCCCGGCGGGACTGGTCCCGCCGGCTGGCCCGGGCGGCCCCCGACGCCCGCTTCCTGGAGATCCCCGGGGCCCCGCACAACGTCCAGCACACCGACCCCCGGGAGCTCGCCGCGGCGTGCGCGCCCTTCCTCGCCGCCTGCCGTCCCGGGAGCCCCGTGTGATCCCGCGGCTGGGCGCGGCGGCCGCGAATCTCGCGGCCTGGGCCCGCGACTACGTCTACGCGGTCCGGTGGCAGGCCGCGGGCGTCCTCGGCCGGTGGGAGCCCGCCCACTACCGGGGCCCGGGAGAGCCGGGGCGGACTTCGGTCGTGCTGATCCCCGGGATCTACGAGTCGTGGACGTTCATGCTCCCGGTGGCCGGGCTGCTGCGGGAGCACGGCCACGACGTCCACGTGGTGGAGGACCTGAGGTTCAACACCGGGACCATCGAGGACATGGCGGCGCTGGTCGACGAGCACATCCGCCGGGAGGGGATCGAGCGCTGCGTGCTGGTGGCGCACAGCAAGGGCGGGCTGATCGGCAAGCACCTCCTGGCCCACCACAACGAGGGCACCGTGATCCAGGGGCTCGTGGCCGTCAACACCCCCTTCACGGGCTCCGAGCTCGCCCGGCTCCTGCCCCTCCCGACGATCCGGGTGTTCCTGCCCCACTCCCCGGAGCTCACCGCGCTGACCACCCGCCGGGAGGTCAACCGGCACATCGTCTCCGTCTACGGCCTGTTCGACCCCCACATCCCGGGCGGCAGCCACCTCGAAGGGGCGCGCAACGTCCAGCTCGGCACGCGCGGTCACTTCCTGCCGCTCAGCGACCCGCGCGTGCACGAGGCGATCCTCGAGGGGATCGGCACGCTCACCCGCTGACCCCGCCGGGGCCCGGTGGCCGCCGACCCGTCCTGACCGGACCGCCCGGGCGTCGGAGGCGACTGCTACTCTTCGGCCACCGAGCGCGCCCCGGACGGCGCGCCGCCGGAGACAGGCACGACGGACGACGCCGGAGGGACGGTGGGACCGTGGGCGAACTGGGACTGACCCCCTTCCAGGGCTGGGAGGTGATGTCCTGGGCCCTGCTGGCCGCCGCCGCGGTGTGGACAGTCGCTCGGGGCGTCCGGTGGCTCGTGGGGCGCTACGGGCAGAACACCCGCTGGGGCCGCAGGTCGCGCACCCGCCTCGGCCTGCGCCGGGCCCGTGACGGCCTGCTGGAGCGCCACGCCGCCGGAGAGCTCACCGAGGACGAGTACCGGGAGCGGCTGCGGCTGCTCGAGCAGGAGGGCCGCTCCGGCCCCTGACCGCCCCGGGACAGCGGGCGGGCATGCGCGAGCACCGGGCCCGGCACAGCGCAACCGCGCCGTGCGGTTCACGCCTCCGGGCCGGCCGGTCCCCGCCGGTCGTCGTCGCCCAGGGCCTCGACCCCCCGGACGTCCGCGAGCGCGGACCCGTCGCCGTAGGAGCTCGACGTGATGACGCTGAGCTTGCCGTTGGTCTCGAGCACGACCGCCTCGACCCGGGAGAGGTCGCCGGTGCCCTGCATCCGCACGGCCTGGCGCAGCTCCGACTCGGTGAGCCGGTTCCGCCGCATCGCGTCGTGGCGGAACCGTCCCCCGGCCAGCAGCAGCGCCGGTTCGGCGGTGAAGGCACCGCGCATCCGCGGCCAGCGCGCGGAGATCCAGGCCACGAGCAGCTGGAGGGCGGCGAGCAGGCCGAGGGCAGTGGCGCCTTCGGCCCAGGAGACGTCCGTGCTGAGGAAGATCGTGGCGAGGGTCGAGCCGAGGGCGACCGTGACCACGAAGTCGAAGACGTTGAGCTGGGCGAGGGTGCGCTTGCCGGACAGGCGCAGGATCGCCACCAGCGTGGTGTAGGAGGCGGCGCCGACGAGGACGATCCGCAGGATGTCGGACCAGGAGTCAAACCACACGGAACGGCCTCCGGTCGGTGGTCGGGTTCGTCGGGCAGGGCTGCTGCCATTTCATGCGGGGGTCTCCTCCTCCTGTTTGCGCTCCGGCTCCCGGTGCTGGAGCCACGCGCTCAGCGGTGCGGTGGACAGCCCGTGGACGAGCACGGACAGGGTGATGGCCAGGGTGGTGTGGACGAAGATCTCGTGGTTGCCGGTGTGCCGTTCGGCCAGCGTCGCGTAGAACAGGGCGGAGACGCCGATGGGTCCGAACCAGCTCAGGACGAGCGTCTCGGCGCGGTCGTGCACGCCCCGCAGCAGTGGCCGGAGCGCCCACAGGGCGACGAAGCGGCGCAGCAGCAGCGCCGCGCCGAGGACCAGGGGAGCACCCCAGCCCAGTTCCGCCCACTCTCCGACCGGCAGCGCCAGGCCGAGCAGGATGAACACCGGCAGCAGGAACAGCCGTGCCACGGCGTCCTGGACCTTGTCCTCCTGTGCCTCGTCCCGCTGGGGGATCACCTGCCCGAAGACCGCGACGCCCACGAAGACGGCCAGCAGGGCGTCGGTGCCCAGCAGCTTGCCGGTCCCGAGCAGCACGAGTGCCAGCGGCACCACGAAGGCCAGGTAGGAGCTCTCCTCCATGAGCCCGTGCCGGCGGACGACGACGAACAGCCTGCCCAGCAGGAAGCCCGCCAGCGCCCCGAACACCGCCGCGCCGAGCACCTCCCACAGCAGGACGGTGGTCAGCAGCTCGTGCCACGCCCGGTCCGGATCGGTCAGCAGCAGCACCGGGAGGAGGACGAAGAGGTAGGCCAGTCCGTCGTTGAGCCCGCTCTCGGCCGAGAGGTTGTGCCGGACCCGCTCGGGGATCCGCTCCTCGGCCAGGGAACCCGTGACGATCGGGGTGGTGACCAGGGGGTCGGTCGGGGTGATGATCGCGCCCAGCAGCAGCGCCACCAGGAACGGCACGCCCAGCGCCGCCCACAGCACGCCGGTGGCCACGACGAGCATCAGGGCCATGCCCAGCCCGATGACCACGGCGATCCAGCGGGCGTCGCTGCGCCAGTAGCCGTGCGGCAGGCGCAGGGCGACCCCGGCCAGGCCCACCGCCAGGGTGATCCGCGCGGCCTGCTCCAGCAGCGTTCCCGGGGGCAGGCCGAAGTCCTCGATCCGCACGAGGTCCAGCGCGTAGGGGCCGATCAGCGCGCCGAAGGCGAGGGCGAGCACCGGGCCGGGAAGACCGGCCCGCTGCAGCAGCGTCGAGAACGCCGAGATCAGCAGGACGGTGCCCGCGAACAGTGCCAGTACGAGGTTGATGTCCATGGGCGTCCTTCCGTCGCATCGGGCTCACGGCGCCGCCCGGGGTGCCGCGTGCCACTACCGTAACCCTGCTGATGGTCACGCGGCCAAGGGCGGTCCCGAGAGGGAGCCACCGGGTAGGGTCGCGGGGAAAGGACACCGGCGGACGGGAACGGAGCGACGACGTGGACGTGCTGCTGACGCTGCTGGGGACCACGGTGATCGTGCTCGGCCTGCGGGACATGTACCACAGCCTGCTGCACCCCAGCGGCACGGGCGCCATCGGTGGAAGGGTGCAGGCCGCCGTCTGGTGGGTCTCCCGGCGCACCGGGCACCGCTTCGGCTCGGCCGTGGGTCCGGGCTCGATGATCACGGTGGTGCTCCTGTGGGTGCTCCTGCAGGGACTCGGCTGGGCCCTGGTCTACCTGCCGCACGTCCCCGGGGGCTTCACGTACTCGCCGGGGGTGGACCCCGCCGCCTACCCGGATCTCCTCGAGGCCCTCTACATCTCGTTCGTCACCCTGGCGACGCTCGGGTTCGGGGACGTCGTGGCCACCGGCCCCTGGCTCCGGCTCGCCACCCCGCTCGAGGCGCTGACCGGGTTCGCCCTGCTCACGGCGGCACTGACGTGGTTCACGCAGATCTATCCGCCGCTGTCCCGCCGCCGGGCCCTCGCGCTCGAGCTGACGTCCCTCGCCGAGGTGGACTACGCGGACGGCATCGCGGAGGAGGACCCGGTCACGGCGGCCCGGGTGCTGGACGGCCTGGCCGCGGAGGTGGCCAAGGCGCGGATCGACTTCACCCAGCACGGCGAGACGTACTACTTCCAGGAGGAGGACCCGGACCTCTCCCTGGCCCGGCAGCTGGCCTATGCCCTCGAGCTGCGCGACCGGGCCGCCGCGTCCTCCGCGCCGCGGGTGCGCACCGGCGCCCGGCGGCTGGGACTGGCCCTCGAGCAGCTCGCGCACGAGCTGCGGGAGAACTCCGGGTGCGCAGGGGAGACGCCCGCGGACGTCTTCGCCGCCTACGCCGAGGACCACGGGCGGGACCTGCGCCGCTGAGCCGGCGGTCCCCGGGGAACAATCCCCGGGGACCGTCGGTTGCGCGGAGCATGAAGGCATTGACGTACGCCCGCTACGGCGGCCCCGAAGTCCTCGAGCTCACCGACCTCCCCGAGCCCAAGGTCCCCCCGGGCTGGGTGCTCCTGAAGGTGCGCAGCGCCGCGATCAACCCCGTGGACTGGAAGATCATGGCCGGCGGCCTCGATCCGCTGATGGAGGTCCAGTTCCCGGTGGTGCCCGGCTGGGACGTGTCCGGGGTCGTGGAGGCCGTCGGCATCGACGTCCCGGAGTGGGCCCCGGGCGACGAGGTGATCTCCTATGCCCGCACGGACTGGGTGCACGGCGGGACGATGGCCGAGTACGTCGCCCTGCCCGCACGCCTGCTCGCGCCGAAGCCGGCCTCCGTGGACTGGGACCGGGCGGCCGCGCTGCCGCTGGCCGGGCTTACGGCCTACCAGGTCCTCGGCCGCCTGGAGGTGGCCGCGGGAGACACCGTGCTCGTGCACAACGCCTCCGGGGGCGTGGGCGGCTACGCCGTCCAGCTCGCCGTGGCCCGGGGCGCCCGCGTGATCGGCACGGCGTCGGAGGCCAACCACGAGTACCTGCGCGGTCTCGGCGCGGTGCCCGTGGCCTACGGGGACGGGCTGCCCGAACGGGTCCGGGAGCTGGCTCCGGACGGCGTGGACGTCGTGGTCGACCTCGTGGGCGGGGTCGTGGAGCAGACGCTCGCCGTCCTGAAGGACGGGGGGCGGCACGCCTCCGTGGCCGACGACGCGGTCGAGGCCCACGGCGGGACGTGGATGTGGGTGCGTCCCTCCGCCGAGGACCTCACCGAGCTGGGCCGTCTGGTGGACCGGGGCGCGCTCCGGATCGAGCTCGCCCGCAGCGTGCCCCTGGCCGAGGGCGTGGAGGCCTACCGGCTCAGCCAGGAGGGGCACGTCCGCGGCAAGATCGCCGTCCGGATGGCGTGAGCCCCCGGCGTCCCGCGCCGCGTAGGTGCACAGCAGGCTGACTGGCACAATGTCCCTGTGACCGACCAGACAGAGATTCTGAGCGCCCTCGAGGACGCGCGGGCGCTGCTCGCGGCGTCGACCCTTCCGCTGTCCACGACCGACGTGCTGCGCGAGCGCGAGGACATCGACCGTGCCGTCGCCCAGCTCGACGACTACGTGCTGCCCCGGGTGCGCTCCCTCGACGCGCCGCTGCTCGCGGTGGTCGGCGGCTCCACGGGCGCCGGCAAGTCGGCCCTGGTCAACGCGGTCGTGGGGCACCCCGTGACCCGGTCCGGGGCCATCCGCCCGACCACCCGGCAGCCCATCCTGATCCACCACCCGCGCGACGCCGAGGCGTTCTCGACCCAGCGGGTGCTCCCGCACCTGAGCCGGATCCACGCGCGGAAGGTCATCCCCGCCGGCTCGACCGCCGCGGACACCGCCTCCCCGTCCGCGCTGCCCGGCACCGCGGACGGCCAGGCCCTCGTGCTGCTCGCCGAGCCGCGGATCCCCGAGGGCGTCGCGCTGCTCGACGCCCCGGACGTCGACTCGATCTCCGACGAGAACCGCCGGCTCGCGGGGCAGCTGCTGGCCGCCGCCGACCTGTGGCTGTTCGTGACCACCGCGAACCGCTACGCCGACGCCGTGCCGTGGCGGCTGCTCGTCGAGGCCGCCCAGCGGGACATCACGGTGGCCGTGGTCCTCGACCGGGTCCCGCACGGGCTCGAGGCCGAGATCGAGCACGACCTCCGGCGGATGCTCGCCGAGCAGGGCCTCGAGGACGCCCCGGTGTTCACCGTCCCGGAGTCACCGCTCAACGAGATGGGCATGCTCCCGCCCCACGTCGTCGCCCCCGTGGTGGACTTCCTGGCCGAACTGGGGCGCAACGCCGCCTCCCGCTCGGAGATCGCCCGCCGGACCCTCGGCGGCGCGGTCCGCTCCATCGCCGAGCGCACCGGCGCGGCCGGGACGGCGGTGCTCTCCCAGCACCGCGTCGAGGCGCAGCTGCGCCACGACGTGGACCGCGCCTTCGACGAGGCGCTCGCCGCCGTCATCGAGTCGACCCGGGACGGGACCCTGCTGCGCGGCGAGGTCCTCGCCCGCTGGCAGGACTTCGTGGGCACCGGCGAGTTCTTCCGCAACCTCGAGGCCGGGATCGGCCGGATGCGGGACCGGCTCACCGCCTTCTTCAGCGGGAGGCCGGCACCCGAGGTCCAGGTCGAGGAGGCCATCGAGACCGGTCTGCAGACCGTGATCGTGGAGGAGGCCGCGCGCGCCTCCGAGACCGCGGAGCGCCGCTGGCTGGACGAGCCCGCGGGCCGGGTCCTGCTCGGCGGGTCCGACCTCGGCTCGCTGCCCCCGGACTTCCGCGAGCGCACGGCCGAGCAGGTGCGCGCCTGGCAGGGCGACCTCATGGAGCTGATCCAGCGCGAGGGCGCGGACAAGCGGACCAGGGCGCGGGCCATGTCGCTGGGCGTGAACGCGCTCACCGTGATCCTCATGATCGGCGTGTTCTCCATGACGGGCGGGCTCACCGGGCTGGAGGTCGGCATCGCCGGCGGCTCCGGCGTGGTGGGCACCAAGCTGCTCGAGGCGGTCTTCGGGGAGGACGCCGTGCGGCGGATGGCCGAGGACGCCCGCAAGAACCTCGAGTCCCGGATCCACACGGTCATGGACCAGCAGGCGTCCGTGTTCCTGCGGCGCCTCGACGTCCTAGACGGGCACCCGGAGGCCGACGAGCTCGTGGCCGTGGCCGAGCGCATCCGCGCCGCGGGGCGGACGCTGGGGGAGAGCGCATGAGCCCCGCCCGGCAGGCGGCGCCGAGCCTCTCCGAACGGCTCACCGCGCTCGCGCGCGCCACGGAGCTGGCCTCCGGCCGGCTCGACGACGAGGCCGTGGCGGCGTCCCGCACCGTCCTGGACCGCGCCGCCGAGCGGCGCTCCCTGTCCGCCGACCACACCGTGGTGGGCTTCTTCGGGGCGACCGGGTCCGGGAAGTCCACCCTGTTCAACGCGGTCGTGGGACGGGACATCGCCCGGGCCGCCGCCCGCCGCCCCACCACCTCCGAGCCGCTGGCCGCCGTCTGGGGGGAGCCGGGCAGCGAGGCCCTGCTGGACTGGCTCGGCGTCACCCAGCGCCACCACGTCGACACGCCCCTGCCCACCGGGCACGCGGACGCCGGCCGGTGGACGCGCGTCAAGGAGCGGATCACGGGCGCGCCCGCCGCGGAGGCGCCCGGCGGGCTGATCCTGCTCGACCTGCCGGACTTCGACTCCGTGAGCCTGCACCACCGCACCATCGTGCAGCGCCTCGTCGGCATGGTCGACGTCGTGGTGTGGGTCGTGGACCCGCAGAAGTACGCCGACGCGGTCATCCACCAGGAGTTCATCGCGCCGCTGGCCCGCCACGGGGCCGTGACCATGGTGGTGATGAACCAGGTGGACCGGCTGCCGGCTGCCGAGGTCCCCGCCGTGATGGCCTCCCTCGAGGAGCTCGTGGCCCAGGACGGGCTGCCCACCACGGGGCTGTCGAAGCCGGTGGCCGTCTCCGCGGTGACGGGGGAGGGCGTCGAGGCCCTCCGCGCGCGGATCCGCCAGATGGCCGACACCCGGGCGGCGGCCGGCGCCCGGCTCGACGCCGACGTGGACGACGCCGCCGCGCTGCTCGCCGAGGCCTCCGGGGACGGGGAGCCTGCCGGGATCACCGAGCAGGCGCAGGAGCGGCTCACCGACGGCCTGGCGCAGGCCGCCAACGTGCCCGGGATCGCCCGGGCCGCCGGGAGGTCCTACGCCCTGCACGCGGCGGGGCACACGGGGTGGATCCCCACCCGGTGGCTGCTGAGGTTCCGCAAGGACCCGATGCGTCGGCTGAACCTCGACCGGGGCGGGACCGTGAACCCCGAGGTCAACCGCACGTCCCTGCCGCCCATGGGCGCCGCCCAGCGGGCTGCGGCCGACTCCGCGGTGCGCACCTTCGCCCACGACGCCGCGGACGGGGCCGCCGAACCGTGGACCCGGTCGGTCCGGCAGGCCGCGCGCACCCACGAGCAGAGGCTGCCGGACGCGATCGACCAGGCCGTCGCCCGCACCGACTTCCGGGCCGGGCGGAACTCCTGGTGGTGGCTCGTCCTCGACGTCGTCCAGTGGCTCGCGATGCTCGCGGTGGTCGCGGGTCTGCTGTGGCTCCTGGGCCTGTTCCTGCTCGAGTGGTTCCAGATCCCCGTCCCGCCGCCCCCGTACGTGGAGGGCTTCCCGCTGCCCGTGCCCACGCTGCTCGTCCTCGCCGGGGTGGTGCTCGGGATCTTCACGGCCCTGACCGGCCGGATCCTCGCCGGCTTCGGCGCCCGGATGCGGGAGCGCTCGGTGCGGCGCCGACTGCGCGAGTCGGTGGCCGAGACCGCCCGGCGCACCGTCGTCGACCCCGTGCGGGCGGAGCTCGAGGCCTTCGCCGCCTTCCGGAGGGCGCTGGCCGTCCTGCGCGGCTGAGCGCGGCGGCCGCGGAGCGTCCCCCGCCGCACGGCGGGGGACGGAGGGGCGGGGGCCGCCGGCGCCCGGCTACTGGGTGGTGGCCCGGACCGCCTCCGTGAGCTGGCGCGCGGCCTGCACCACGACCTCGGCGTGCAGCCGGCCCGGCTGGCGGGTGAGCCGTTCGATCGGCCCGGAGATCGACACCGCGGCGATCACCCGGCCCGAGGGCCCGCGCACCGGGGCCGAGACGGAGGCGATGCCCGGTTCGCGCTCGCCCAGCGACTGCGCCCAGCCCCGGCGGCGCACCCCGGCCAGCACGGTCGCGGAGAACCGCGCGTGGCGCAGGCCGTCGAGCAGGCGGTCGTGGTCCTCCCACGCGACGAGCACCTGCGCGGCGGAGCCCGCCTTCATCGACAGCTGCGTGCCCACCGGGATCGTGTCCCGCAGCCCGATCGGCCGCTCGGCGGAGGCCACGCACACGCGCCAGTCGCCCTGCCGGCGGAAGATCTGCGCGGACTCCCCGGTGGCGTCCCGCAGGTTCATCAGGACGGGGCCGGCGGCCGCGATCAGGCGGTCCTCGCCGGCCGCGGACGCCAGCTCCACGAGCCGGGAGCCGAGCACGAACCGGCCCTGGATGTCCCGTCCCACGAACCGGTGGTGGGCCAGTGCCACGGCCAGCCGGTGCACGGTGGGCCGGGCGAGGCCCGTGGCGCTCACCAGCTGGGCCAGCGTCGCCGGCCCCGCCTCGAGGGCGTCGAGGATCATCGCGGCCTTGTCGACCACCCCCACCCCGCTGGGCGCGGTGGTCGCGGTCAGCGCGAGCGACTCCCCGGTGCCCTGCCCGCCGAGCGGCGTGCCGAGCGGGGCGCCGGACGGATCCATGTGTCCAGATGTGTCCATGCACTGATACTGACGTCTCAGAATGTGAGAAGCAAGCCCGAAAGCTGGCCCGTCGCGAGCCGGGCGCCGACCATGGAGGAAACACGTTGCACAGGCAGCACGGAAGGATCCGCCATGCCGGACTACCAGTCCTCGACCCCCTCCACGACCTCCGCCGCACCCTCCGGACCCCGGGGCGGGCGCACCCTCGCCGAGAAGGTCTGGGCGGACCACCTCGTGCGCCAGGGCGAGGACGGGCGGCCGGACCTGCTCTACATCGACCTCCACCTGCTCCACGAGGTCACCTCGCCGCAGGCCTTCGAGGGGCTGCGCCTGGCGGGCCGCCCGCTGCGCCGACCCGAGCTCACGATCGCCACCGAGGACCACAACACGCCCACGCAGGACATCTTCTCCCGCATCGCCGACGACACGTCCCGCAAGCAGATCGAGACCCTGCGGGCCAACTGCGCCGAGTTCGGCGTGCGCCTGCACCCGCTCGGGGACGCCGAGCAGGGCATCGTGCACGTGGTGGGCCCCCAGCTGGGCCTCACCCAGCCCGGGATGACCGTGGTCTGCGGCGACTCCCACACCTCCACCCACGGCGCGTTCGGCGCCCTGGCCTTCGGCATCGGCACCTCAGAGGTCGAGCACGTGATGGCCACCCAGACGCTGCCGCTCGCCCCGTTCCGGACCATGGCCATCAACGTCGAGGGCACGCTGCGCCCGGGGGTGTCCGCCAAGGACATCATCCTGGCCGTGATCGCCAAGATCGGTACCGGCGGCGGACAGGGCTACGTCCTGGAGTACCGGGGCTCGGCCATCCGCGCCCTGTCCATGGAGGCCCGGATGACCATCTGCAACATGTCGATCGAGGCCGGCGCCCGCGCGGGCATGATCGCCCCCGACGACACCACGTTCGACTACGTCCAGGGCCGCCCGCACGCGCCGCAGGGCGCCGACTGGGACGCGGCCGTCGAGTACTGGCGGACCCTGCGCACCGACGAGGACGCCGTCTTCGACGCCGAGGTCTTCCTCGACGCGGACGAGCTCGAGCCGTTCGTCACCTGGGGCACCAACCCCGGCCAGGGCGTCCCGCTGTCCCAGTCCGTCCCCGACCCCGAGGACATCGGGGACGAGAACGACAAGGCCAACGCCCGCCGGGCCCTCGAGTACATGGGCCTGGCCGCCGGCACCCCGATGAAGGAGATCCCGGTGGACACCGTCTTCCTGGGCTCCTGCACCAACTCCCGGATCGAGGACCTGCGGGCGGCGGCGGAGATCGTCAAGGGCCGCGCCAAGGCGCAGAACGTCCGGATGATGGTGGTGCCGGGCTCGGCCAAGGTGCGGCTGCAGGCCGAGGCCGAGGGCCTGGACCGGGTGTTCAAGGACTTCGGCGCGGACTGGCGCTTCGCGGGCTGCTCGATGTGCCTGGGCATGAACCCGGACCAGCTCGCCCCCGGCGAGCGGTGCGCCTCGACGTCGAACCGCAACTTCGAGGGCCGGCAGGGCAAGGGCGGGCGCACCCACCTCGTCTCGCCCGTGGTGGCCGCCGCCACCGCGGTGCGCGGCACGCTGTCCTCCCCGTCCGACCTCGAGCCCGCCGGCGCCCCCACGGACCTCGCGTCCGCCGGCGCCTGAGCCCTCGACCCGAAGCCCAGAAAGGCCCTGCCATGGAGAAGTTCACCACCCACCGGGGTGTCGGCGTCCCGCTGCGCCAGTCCAACGTGGACACCGACCAGATCATCCCGGCCGTCTACCTCAAGCGGATCACCAAGACCGGCTTCGAGGACGCCCTGTTCGCCGCCTGGCGCAAGAACGAGGACTTCGTGCTCAACCGGGAGCCGTACCGGCACGGCTCCGTGCTGGTGGCCGGGCCCGACTTTGGCACCGGCTCCTCCCGGGAGCACGCGGTGTGGGCGCTGCGCGACTACGGCTTCCAGGCCGTCATCTCCTCCCGGTTCGCGGACATCTTCCGCGGCAACTCTGGCAAGCAGGGGCTGCTGGCCGCGCAGGTCGACCAGGCGGACGTCGAGCTGCTGTGGAAGCTGATCGAGGAGCACCCCGGCACCGAGATCGAGGTCGACCTCGAGTCCCGCACGGTGACGTGCGACACGGTCACCGTGCCGTTCTCGATCGACGACTACACGCGCTGGCGCCTCATGGAGGGCCTCGACGACATCGGCCTCACCCTCCAGCGCGAGGAGGACATCGCCGCGTTCGAGGCGGGCCGTCCCGCCTTCAAGCCGACCACGCTGCCCGCCCGCACCTGACCTCGTCACGCCCGGCACGGCCCGGCGGAGCCCCCACGGCCCGCCGGGCCGTCGTGCTGTCCCGGACACGCACGACGCCCGCCCCTGTGCGGGGGCCCGCGCCGGGGAACCTACACTGTACGGGTGCCGCTCCCGCTCGGGGGTGGCCCGGCAACAGCAGATCGGAAGGTCATGAGCAGCGCACTGCACATCACGGGCGGAATCCCCCTGTCCGGGCAGGTCACCGTGCGAGGTGCCAAGAACCTCGTCCCCAAGGCCATGGTGGCCGCCCTCCTGGGCTCCACACCGTCCGTCCTGGAGAACGTGCCCCAGATCAAGGACGTCCAGGTCGTCACCAACCTGCTGGCGCTGCACGGGGTCGACGTGGGGCGCGAGGACGGCCGGCTGTCACTGGACCCCTGCAACGTCACCACGGCGCGGCACGCGGACATCGACGCCCACGCCGGGGACTCCCGGATCCCGATCCTGCTGTGCGGGCCCCTGCTGCACGCCATCGGCGAGGCGTTCATCCCCGACCTCGGCGGGTGCAAGATCGGCGACCGGCCCATCAACTACCACCTCGACGTGCTGCGCCACTTCGGCGCCCGTGTCGAGAAGCTGGAGTCCGGGATCCGGATGAGCGCCCCGCACGGCCTGCACGGCGCCAAGGTGGAGCTGCCCTACCCCTCGGTCGGCGCGACCGAGCAGGTGCTGCTCACCGCCACCCGGGCCGACGGCCACACCGAGCTGCGCGGCGCCGCCACCGAGCCCGAGATCATGGACCTCATCGCGATCCTGCAGAAGATGGGCGCCATCATCACCGTCCAGACCGACCGGGTGATCCGCATCGAGGGCGTCCCCGAGCTCACCGGCTACCGGCACCGCGCCATGCCCGACCGCATCGAGGCCGCCTCCTGGGGCTCCGCCGCGCTCGCCACCGGCGGCGACATCTTCGTGGCCGGGGCCCGGCAGTCCGACATGATGACCTTCCTCAACACGTTCCGCAAGATCGGCGGGGGCCTCGACATCCGGGAGGAGGGCATCCGCTTCTACCACCCCGGCGGGGACCTCAACCCGCTCATCGTGGAGACCGACGTCCACCCCGGCTTCATGACCGACTGGCAGCAGCCGCTCGTGGTCGCCCTGACCCAGGCCACGGGCGTGTCCATCGTGCACGAGACCGTCTACGAGAACCGCTTCGGCTTCACCGCCGCCCTCAATCGGATGGGGGCCACGATCCAGCTGCACCGCGAGTGCCTGGGCTCCGTGCCGTGCCGCTTCGGCCAGCGCAACTTCGTGCACTCGGCCGTGATCTCCGGGCCCACCCCGCTGCAGGCCTCCGAGATCAACATCCCCGACCTCCGCGGCGGCTTCTCCCACCTCATCGCGGCGATGGCCGCCGAGGGCACGTCCCACGTCACGGGCGTGGAGCTCATCGAGCGCGGCTACGAGCACTTCACCGACAAGCTGACGGGGCTCGGGGCCTCCTTCGAGCTCGACGGCGAGTGAGCCGGGCCCGCCGATGAGCCGCACCTCGAACCGCCGCCTTTTCCGCGTGCTCGCGGGCGTCGTCAAGCCGGCCTACCGGCTGGTGGCCCGGCTGGGCTGGACGGGGGAGGAGCACCTGCCCGCCGAGGGCGGGTTCATCGTGGTGCCCAACCACCTCACCGAGCTCGATCCCCTGACGGTCGCGATCACGCTCTACGACAACGGGATCATGCCGAGGTTCCTGGCGAAGGAGTCCCTGTTCCGCGCCCCCGGGGTGGGGACGGTGCTCCGGGCCACCGGCCAGGTCCCCGTGCTGCGCGGCACGGCCGACGCCGCGGCGGCGCTCACGGCCGCCCGCGCCGAGCTCGCCTCCGGCGGCGCCGTGGTGATCTACCCCGAGGGCACCCTCACCCGGGACCCCGACCGGTGGCCGATGACCGGGCACACGGGCGCCGCGCGCCTGGCCCTCGCGACCGGGGCCCCGGTGGTCCCGGTGGCGCACTGGGGGGACCAGGAGGTCCTCGACCACGACCGCTCCACCGGCCGGCGCACGGTCAGCCTGTTCCCCCGGAAGGACGTGCGCGTGCGGATCGGCCCGCCCGTGGACCTCACCCCGTGGCGGGACGACGTCCCCGACCTGACCCATCCGGTGGGCCGCCACGCGGCGCGACTCGAGGACGCCACCGACGCCGTCATGCGCGCCGTGACCCAGGAGCTCGCGGTGCTGCGCGGCACGGACGCGCCGGCCGCCCTCTGGGACCGGCGCCGGGGAGGCCGCCTGTGACGCCCCCCGAGACCGCCGCGGCCCCTGCTGGCGGCCTGCCCGCCGCCGGGCCGCGGAGGATCGCCGTGCTGGGCGCCGGGTCCTGGGGCACGACCTTCGCCAAGATCCTCGCCGACAGCGCCCGTGAGTCCGCCCACGCCCGGGCCGAGCCGATCGGGCGGACCGTGGCCCTGTGGGGACGCAGCGCCCCCGCGATGGAACACACCGCGCGCACCCGCGTCAACGACCGCTACGTGCCCGGCATCCGGCTGCCCGAGCGCCTGGAGATCACCGCCGACCTCGCCGCCGCCGTGCGCGGCGCGGACCTCGTGGTCCTCGCCGTGCCCGCCCAGTCCCTGCGCGCCCAGCTGACCGCCGTGGCCGGGCACCTCGAGCGCGACGCCGTGGTGCTGTCCCTGGCCAAGGGTCTCGAGCGGGACACGGGGCTGCGGATGAGCGAGGTCGTCGCCGAGGAGCTGGGACGGGCCACCGGGCTGGGTCCCCGGCACTGGCGGGCGCGCACGTGCGTGCTGTCCGGACCCAACCTGGCCATGGAGATCGCCGAGGAGCAGCCCACGGCCTCCGTCGTGGCGGCCCCCGCCGCGGACCTGGCCACCTGGGTGGCCCACGCCTGCCGCACCCGCTACTTCCGCCCCTACACGAACACGGACGTGGTGGGCACCGAGATCGGCGGCGTCGTCAAGAACGTCATCGCCCTCGGGGTGGGCATCGCCGACGGCCGCCACTTCGGGGAGAACTCCAAGGCCTCCATCATCACCCGCGGGCTCGCCGAGACGACCCGGCTCGCGCTCGCCCTCGGCGGGAGGCTGGAGACCCTCTCCGGCCTCGCCGGACTGGGCGACCTCGTGGCCACCTGCTCCTCCCCGCTGTCCCGCAACCGCACCGCGGGCCGGCTCCTCGGCCTGGGCCTCACCCCGGCGGAGGTCCAGGAGGAGATGACCCAGACCGCCGAGGGCATCAAGTCCGCCCCCGCCGTGCTCGCCCTGGCCCGCCGCCACGGCGTGGACATGCCCATCACCGAGGCCGTCGTGGCCATCCTCCGCGAGGAGATCACCATCGACGACGTGGCCCCGCTCCTGCTGGGCCGCGAGATCAAATCCGAAGGGACCGCCCCATGACCCCCCGCCCCTGCGTCGCCGTGCTGTTCGGCGGACGCTCCAGCGAGCACTCCATCTCCCTCATCACCGCCCTCGGGGTCCTGCGCGCCATCGACCGGGACAAGTGGGACGTGGTGACCGTCGGCATCGCCACCTCCGGCGAGTGGTTCCTCTGCCCGCAGGAGGAGCTGGAGGCACTGCTGGACGCGAACCCGATCGCCGAGCTGCCCGTGGGCGACGAGCTCGTGAGCCTGCCGCTGAAGGTCGGGGAGAGCGAGCTCATCGTGCGCCAGGACGGTCCCTGCGGACAGACCGTCAGCCGGGACCGGCACATCGACGTGGTGCTGCCCCTGCTGCACGGGCCCTTCGGCGAGGACGGCACCCTGCAGGGTCTGCTCGAGCTCGCCGACCTGCGCTACGTGGGCTGCGGCGTCACGGCCTCCGCGGTGGGGATGGACAAGCACTTCATGAAGCTCGCCTTCGAGGCTGCGGGCCTGGCGGTGGGCCCCTACACCGTGGTGACCGACCGGCAGTGGACCGTGGACCCCCAGGACGTGCGCGAGCGCATCGCCGCACTGGGCTTCCCCGTGTTCGTCAAGCCCGCCCGGGCGGGGTCCTCCTTCGGCATCACGAAGGTGGAGCGCGCCGAGGATCTGGACTCCGCGATCGAGACCGCCCGCGAGCACGACCGCAAGCTGGTGGTCGAGGCGGGGATCGTGGGGCGGGAGATCGAGTGCGCCGTCCTCCAGGGCCGCGGGACCGCCGCCGCCCGGACCTCCATGCCCGGCGAGATCGAGATCGTCGACGAGCACGCGTTCTACGACTTCGAGGCGAAGTACGTCTCCCAGGCCTCCGCGCGGCTCAGCTGCCCCGCTGACCTGCCGCAGGAGGCGATCGGGACGATCCGCCGCAGCGCCGTGACCGCGTTCGAGGCGCTGGACGGGGAGGGCCTGTGCCGGGCCGACTTCTTCTACACCCCCGACGGGCGGGTGGTCATCAACGAGATCAACACGATGCCCGGGTTCACGCCGATATCGATGTACCCCCGGATGTGGGCCGCCTCCGGGCTCGACTACGCCGAGCTGATCGACGAGCTCCTGGGCCTCGCCCTGGAACGGCCGGTCGGGCTGCGCTGAGCCGCGGCACGCCACCGGGGGCGGAGCCCCCGGCTCACGGAGCGGGCGACGCGGTGACGACGACGTTCTTGCCGACCGCGTCCTGGGTGTAGCAGCTGATCAGGACGATGCGGTTCGGGACGATCCGCCAGATCTCGCTGTCCTTCAGCGTGTCCTTCTCGTAGGTGGTCACCGAGTCCACCACGTAGTCGAGGGTCCCGTCCACGGTCTCGACCTCGAGCTCCTCCCCGACCAGGGCCGGGTCGCTCAGCTTGTTGAAGGGCAGCTCCACCTTGTCGTAGCTGTGCCCCGCGATGTACGTGGTGTTCGTCGACCCCTCGCCGGGCATCCCGTACGGCGTGAGCCGGTAGCCGCTGTAGGTCTGCGGCGGCACGAGCGACCCGCCTTCGAGGTCCTCGTCGGTCGGGTCGTAGGGGAGCACGTCGGCGTCGAAGCCGACCGAGTCGATGCTCAGGCGCACCGGCGACGCCGCGGCCGGCACGTGCCCCAGGAGGTGCTGGGCGAGGAACCACTGGTTCATGAGCGCCACCCACAGCACGGCGGCGCACAGCGTCACCACCGCCGCCCGCCGGGCCAGGGGATCCCTCTCCTCGGCCGGGACGGGGCGCGGCGGTCCCGCCACGGTGCTCGTTGCCATGCTGTGCTGTCCTCCTCCGACCTGACCTGTTCTCCGACCCGGCGCGTTCCGCCGCGGCCGGTCCTCACCCGGCCCGGCACGTTCTGACCTAACCCGGCCCGGCGCGATCTGCACCGGCCCGAGCCGTCCGGCGCGGGCGCGCCGGGTGCGGTGCCGTGCCGGCGCCGCCCCGCGGGCGCCACCGGCACGGCACGCGGCTCAGGCGCCGCTGCGCCCGAGCCTCCGGGCCCGGTACGCGAGCGCACCGGGAAGGGCCACTGCCGCCGCGAGCAGCGCCGTGAGCAGACCGGCGCCGGCTGCCTGCCCCATCGGGGCCGCGGTGAGGCGGGTGTCCACGTTGAGCCCCGGGTTCGCGGCCCCGGCGGCTGCCTCCTGGGGCGCGAGCTCCGGGGCCACCGCCTGCTGGACCGCGGCTGCGGCCGGCGCGGCGGGTGCCGCGTCGGACAGCGCCGGTGCCTCCGGCGCCACGTCGGCGACGAACGGCGCCGGCGCCTCCGCCGGTGCGGGCAGGACCACCTCGGCGGCCGGCACGTCCACGGGCGCGGCAGCCGGGACGTCCACGGGCGCGGCGACCGGGACGTCCGCGAGGGCCGCGGCCGGCAGCTCGGGCGCCGCCACGTCGGCGACGACCGGTGCGGGCTCGGCGACCGGGACCTCCGCCGGTGCGGGCGGAGCCGCCTCGGCGACCAGGACCTCGGCGACCGGGACGTCCGCGGGCGCCGCGGCCGGCAGCTCCGCCACGGCACCGGCCACCTCGGTGGATGCGGCCGCGCCCGGTGGGGCGTCGCCCGGTGCCGCGACGGCCGCCGGGACGCCCAGGAACAGGCCCCCCACCAGCACGGTCGCCGAGGCACCGGCAACGGCCAGTCTTCTCGTAGTTGTCATGTCGATGCGTCTCCTGTACTCCGTAGTCGGCCCGGGCCCACCCCAGGACCGCCAGCGCGCCGCACGGCCCCACCGGGGTCCTTGCCGCGCCCCCGCGCGGACGGACCCCCGTCACGTCGTGCCGCTCGTCGTTCGGCGCGGACGGGGCGTGCGCCCGTCCTGCGGAGCCGGAACCCCCCTGCCGAAGAACAGCTGTGCTGTTAACTATCGTCCACATCCCGGCATTAGCAAGGGTGAACTGTTACGTGACGGGAGGAGTCCCGGCCTTCGGCACCGGACCCGGCGAGCGCCTCCGGCCCCCTCGTGACCGGTCCGCCGCGGGTGTCGTCGCCGGCCGTCCCGGTCCGCGCGGGTCACGGGACAGCACTAGTGGGGACACGGATCGGGTCGCCGCCACCATTCGCTTGCGCACATGATGGGGGAGGGACGTGGTCCCGCGGCGGCCGTCCGGGGGGGACGGTCGCCCCGACAGGGGGAATTCGATGACGTCCGCGGTGCTCGAGGCCGAGAACCTGGTCAAGATCTACGGCCGGGGGGACACCCGTTTCGCCGCGCTACGGGGCGTGGACCTGCGCATCCGGCACGGGGAGTCCGTCGCCGTCGTCGGGAAGTCCGGCTCGGGCAAGTCGACCCTGATGCACCTGCTCGCGCTGCTCGACGCGCCCACCCGCGGCACGGTGTCCCTGGACGGCAGGCCGGCGGCGTCGATGACGGCCCGTGAGCTCAACGAGACGCGCAACGCCGCGTTCGGGTTCGTGTTCCAGCAGTTCTACCTGACCCCGGACCAGACGGTCCTGGAGAACGTGGTGCTTCCGCTGCGGATCGCCGGGGTCCGCCCCGGAGCGCGCCGGCGCCGCGCCCTAGACGTGCTGGAGCGCCTGGACGTGGCGGAGAAGGCCTCCAGCCGTGCCGCCGACCTGTCGGGCGGGCAGAAGCAGCGGGTCGCGATCGCCCGGGCCCTGGTCAACGACCCCTCCGTGATCTTCGCCGACGAGCCCACGGGTAACCTCGACTCGGCCACCGGCGCGGTGGTCCAGGACCTCCTGCTCGAGCTCCACCGGGAGCGCGGCATCACGCTCGTCGTCGTCACCCACGACGAGGACCTCGCCCGGCGCTGCGGACGCCAGGTGCACCTGCACGACGGTCTCGTCGTGGACGCCCCTCCACCCCGGCAGGCCCCCGCCGCCGGGGCGCAGGACGCAGGAGGGGACGACGCCGGAGGGGACGACGCCGGCGCGGACGACGAGGTCGTCGTCGGAGCGGTCGGAGGTGCCCGGTGAGGTGGTCCGACCTGCTGGCCTCCGCGGTCGCCAACACCGCGCGCGCCAGGATCCGCGCCACCCTGACCGTGCTCGCCGTCTTCATCGGTGCGTTCGCCCTGACCCTCACCTCCGGCATGGGCACCGGGGTGAACCGGTACATCGACGACACCGTGGCGGCGTTCGGCGACGCCGACGCGCTCTACGTCCAGAAGTCGCAGCCCCTCATCGAGCTGTCCTCGACCTCGGGCCCGCGGGAGTACGACCCGGACACCACCCGGATCCGCACGGGGTTCGGCGTGTCCTTCGAAGGGCTGACCCCCGAGGACATCGAGGTCATCGAGGACCTGGACGGCGTGCGCTCCGTGAAGCCGATGTACTCCGTGGCCCCCACCTACCTGGAGGCCGCCGACGGCAGCCGCTTCCAGCTCTCCCCGGGGATCCCCGTCGACGCCGTGGGCCTGCAGATGGTGGCCGGAGGAGCGCCCGCCGCGGGCCGGGACGAGATCGCGGTCCCCGACAGCTGGGTCGCCGACCTGGGCTTCTCCTCCGCGCAGGAGGCCGTCGGAGGCCGCGTCGACGTGGTCATGACCAACATGGCGGAGCAGGACCGGGCGTTCCCCGCCACGATCTCCGGGGTGACGCAGGCCAGTCTCGTCGGGACCTCCCTGAACCCCATCCCGTCGGACACGTTCAACGAGCGGCTCTACGACTACCAGGTCAGCGGCGTCCCGGAGGAGGTCCCGGAGAGCTTCGCGATGGCCACGGTCACGGTCGAGGACATGGCCCTGGCCCCCGGGATCCAGGCGCGGCTGGAGGAGCAGGACATGCTCGGGCTCACCGTCGAGGACCAGCTCGGCATGTTCCGCGCCGTCATCAACGCCATCGTGTGGATCCTCAACGCCTGCGCCGTCATCGCGCTCGTGGCCGCCGGGCTCGGCATCGTCAACACCCTGCTGATGTCGGTCCAGGAGCGGACCCGGGAGATCGGCCTGATGAAGGCCATGGGCATGAGCGGGGGCAGGGTCTTCGGCCTGTTCTCCCTCGAGGCCGTCTTCATCGGGTTCCTCGGGGCGGTCGTCGGCGCCGTCACGGGCGTCGTCGGCGGGTCGGCCCTGAGCGGGGCGCTGGCCGACGGGTTCCTGTCCGG
Source organism: Kocuria sp. CPCC 205263 (assembly GCF_040981075.1). Lineage (NCBI taxonomy): Bacteria > Bacillati > Actinomycetota > Actinomycetes > Micrococcales > Micrococcaceae > Kocuria > Kocuria sp. CPCC 205263. The sequence goes on from NZ_JAVKPV010000005.1 coordinate 326,423, forward strand.
GCTGCCGGGGCTGTCGCTGTTCGCGTTCGAGTCGTGGCGGGTGGCCCTGATCGTGCTCTCGGTCATGGGGATCGCGTTCCTGGCCGGGACGATCCCCGCCGTCCGGGCCGCGCGGAAGGACCCCATCGCCTCCCTGCGCCACGAGTGACCGGGCGGGCCCGGGGCGGGTGCCGCGGCCGTCAGCCCTCGCACTCGATGCAGTACCGGGCGCCGTCCTGCTCGCGGGCGAGCTGGCTGCGGTGGCGGACCAGGAAGCAGGACATGCAGGTGAACTCGTCGTCCTGCTCGGGCACCACCTGGATGAGCAGCTCCTCCTGGGACAGGTCCGCCCCCGGCAGGTCGATGCCCTCCGCCGTGTCCGAGTCGTCGACGTCGATCGCCGGGCTCTGCGCGGTGGCGCTGCGCTGCGCCTGGATCACCTCGAGGGACTCGTTGGCGGGCTCGTCCTCGGGCTTGACGCGGGGCTCGTCGTAATCGGTGGCCACGGATGTGCCTCCTTCTGGCGTGGTGGTGGGGCGTGGTGGGCTCGCGTGCGTGTCCACGCCACAACCGGGCGGGGCACGGGCCTATTCCCGAGCCCCCGGGACGTCCCGGGGGAGGGGGCGGACCCCTCCGTCCGGCCCCGGCTCAGAGGCCCTCCACGGTGTCCTGGAGGTCCAGGCACCGGCGCTCGGCGGGGATCTGCTCCACCGCGGACCCCAGTTCGACCAGCAGGGTGGAGGAGGCCACAGCGGTGCTGTCGAAGACCACCTCGACGGCCGGGTCCCGGCCGTAGGTCGTGGCGGTCCAGGTGCTCCCGTCCTCGTCCTGGCGGATCAGCCAGTCGACGTCGTTGACGGACGAGCAGGCGTCCGTGGTGGGCCCCGGCGGGGTCACGCCGCACCGCACGACCGCCGCCGTGGGCTCGCCGTAGGCCGTGGTGGCCTGGCTGGTGGTCTCGCGCCTCTCGTGCTCGCCGACGGTCTCCGGCATGGCCAGCATCGCCGGGGCGCACCCCGGGTCGGCGGCGTTCTCGGCGGGGTCCACGGTGACGGCGGGGGAGCACCCCGCGAGGACCGCCACCAGGGCTCCCGCCCCCAGCAGGGCACGGGCGGATCGGGACAGGGAGGGCGAGGGCATGCCCCCAGCGTAATCCTCGGGGGAGCCCGTTCCCGCGTCCGGGGCCGTCGTTAGGATGAGCGCCATGACCCGACCCCCAGCGGAGCTGTCCCCCGTGCCCGACGCCCCGCCCGGTCCGGGGCCCACCGTCGGGGACCTCTCCGAGGCCGAGCTGCTGGCCCGGGTGCTCCCGCTGCTCCTGCGCCCCGCCGCCCCCCGCCCCGGAGCGGACCTGGTGCTGCTCGGCCCCGGCGACGACTGCGCCGTGGTCGCGGCCCCGGACGGGCGGTACGTGATCACCACGGACACCCAGGTGCAGGACCAGGACTTCCGGCTCGCCTGGACCGGCGGCGCGGTCACCACGGGCTACGACACCGGGGTGAAGTGCGCGGCGCAGAACCTCGCGGACGTCGCCGCGATGGGCGCCGTCCCGTCGGCCGCCGTCGTCTCGCTCACCCTGCCGCCGGGCACGCCCGTGTCCTGGCCCGAGGACTTCGCCCGCGGCCTCGTGGCCGGGTTCGAGGCCATGGGCGCGGACCGCTGCGCCGTGGTCGGCGGGGACCTGGGCGCCGGCCGGGAGCTGTCGGTCACCGCCACGGTGACGGGCGACCTCGAGGGCCGGGACCCGGTGCGCCGCTCCGGAGCGGGCGAGGGCGGCACGGTGGCGCTCGCCGGGACCACCGGGCGGGCGGCCGCGGGCGTGGCGCTGCTCGAGGACCGCCGCTACCGGCCCGGCCGGGACGCGCTCCTGGACGGGCTCGCGGCGGCGCAGCTGCGGCCGTGCGCCCCGGTGACCGCCGGCCCCGCGGCCGCCCGCGCCGGGGCCACCGCGATGATCGACCTCTCCGACGGCCTGCTCCGCGACGCCGGGCGGGTCGCTGCCGCCAGCGGGGTCGTCGTCGACCTCGACGGCGCGGCCGTGGCAGGCCTCGCCGAGCCCCTGCGCCCGGCCGCCCGGCTGCTCGGCGCGGACCCCCGCGACTGGGTGCTGACCGGGGGCGAGGACCACGGGCTGCTCGCCGTCTTCCCCCGGGGCGTGCCGCTGCCGGGGATGTTCCGTGCGATAGGCTCGTGTGCGCCCGCGCCCCCCGCGCACGACGACACCCTCCCCGGGGTGCTGCTCGACGGACGAGCGCCGCACCTCGCTCTCGGGCACCCGGTCGGCGAAGGATGGGATCACTTTGAACCATAGGATCGGATCGAACGCGGCCGTCATGCGACGGTGGCTCGACCTGGCCCACCGTGATCTCGTGCGCCACAGCCCCGTCCTGAACGCCCTCAACGTCTTCCCGGTCGCGGACGCCGACACCGGGACCAACCTCGCGACCACCGTGCGCGCCGCCGCCGAGGCCGCCGCCGTGCTCGAGACCGGCGACGTCGGGGAGCTGCTCTCCCTCGCCGGCCAGGCCGCCCTCGAGGAGGCCCGCGGCAACTCGGGCACCCTGTTCTCCGTCTTCCTCACGGCCGTGGGCCGCTCCCTCGAGGGGAGCACCAGGATGAGCGCCGAGTCCGTCCGGCTGGCCCTGCACGCCGGCCACGTGCGCGCCTGGAGCGTCCTGACGGACCCCGTGGACGGGACCATGCTCTCCGTCCTGGAGGCCGCCGCCGCCGTGCCCGTGCCGCAGGGCGTGGAGGACGGGTCCAACCAGCAGCTCAAGGAGTTCCTGGCCGGCGTCAGCACCGCCGCCCGCGCCGCGGTCCTCGTCACGCCGGACCAGCTCGAGATCCTGCGCGAGACCGGCACGGTCGACGCCGGCGCCCTGGGCATGCTCGTGGTCTTCGACGCCCTGGCCCGCACCGTGGGCGGCGACGACGCCGGCGACGAGAACGCCCTCGACGCGCTGATCGACGCCGCCGCGGCCCGGGCCGCCGGCGCCGAGGACGCCCCGCACACCGTGCACGGCGGCGTGGAGGTGATGTGCACCGTGGAGCTGACCCCGCTGGACGCCGCGGAGCTGCGCCACGAGCTCAGCGAGGTGGGCACCAGCGTGATCATGAGCGCGGTGACCGAGACGGGTGACGGCTACCGCTGGCGCGTGCACGTCCACGTGCCGCGGCCCGAGGACGCCCTCACGGTGATCGGCGCCCGCGGCAAGGCCGTCAACCTCACGGTGACCTCCCTCTCGGAGGCGGACGGATGAGGCACCCCTGAGATGACCCCGACCCACGGCGGCGGGGCGTTCCCCGACCCGGTCCCCGAGCTCGACCAGCCGCTGGCCCGGCTGCTGGGGCGGACCACGGCCGACCAGCTGGCCCGGCAGCTCTCGGTGTCCACGATCGGGCAGCTGCTCGACCACTTCCCCCGCCGGTACATGCCGCGGGGCGAGCTCACCCCGTTCTCGGAGCTGCGCATCGACCAGCAGGTCACCATCGTGGCCGAGGTCGTGCACGCCTCCACCCGCCAGATGCGCTCGCGGCGCGGGTCCATCACGGACGTGGTGATCACGGACCGCGTCTCCTCCGACCCGCAGCGGCTCTTCGCGGACGGCGACCCGGGCCCGGGCCGGACGATGCGGCTGAGCTTCTTCAACGCCTGGACCGCCGCCAGGGACCTGCCCCCCGGAACGCACGCCCTGTTCTCCGGGAAGGTCGGGCTGTACAACGGCGGCGTGACCATGACGAACCCGCACTACGCGATCCTCGACCCGGACGCCCCGGAGGCCGGGGAGACCGCCGAGGAGCGCGCCGGCCGGCCCATCCCGATCTACCCGGCCACGGCCAAGCTGACCACGGACAAGATCGCCCGCGCCGTGCACTCGCTGCTGCCCGTCGTGGACTTCGGGGCCGTCCCGGACCCGCTGCCGGACGGGATCCGGGAGCGGGAGGGGCTCATGGGGCTCGAGGAGGCGTACTGGCAGGTCCACCGCCCGAGGGACACCCGGGCGCACGGGGAGGCGCGCCGCCGGTTCCGCTACCAGGAGGCGTTCCTGCTCCAGTGCGCCCTGGCCCGCCGCCGCGCCGAGCTCGCCGCCCACCCCACCACCGCCCGCCCGGGCGTCCCCGCAGGGGTGCTCGCGCGGTTCGACGCCGGGCTGCCCTTCGAGCTCACCGCCGGGCAGCGGACTGTGGGGGAACAGCTCGCCGCGGAGCTCGCGGGCACCCGTCCCATGAACCGGCTGCTCCAGGGCGACGTCGGCTCGGGCAAGACGCTCGTGGCCCTGCGCGCGATGCTGCAGGTCGTGGACACCGGCGCGCAGGCGGCGCTGCTGGCCCCCACCGAGGTGCTCGCCGCCCAGCACCACGGCTCCGTGGTCCGCTCCCTGGGCCCGCTCGCGCAGGCCGGCCTGCTCGGCGGGGACCCGGACGGCACGCAGGTCGTGCTGCTCACTGGGTCCATGGGCGCCGCGGCGCGCAAGCGGGCCCTGCTGCAGATCGCGTCGGGGGAGGCCGGGATCGTCATCGGCACCCACGCCCTGCTCTCCGAGGTCGTCCAGTTCGCCGACCTCGGACTGGTCGTGGTGGACGAGCAGCACCGCTTCGGCGTCGAGCAGCGCGACCGGCTGCGGGACAAGGCCGGGCGGCCCCCGCACCTGCTGGTGATGACCGCCACCCCCATCCCGCGCACCGTGGCCATGACCGTCTTCGGCGACCTGGACGTCTCCGTCCTCGACGAGCTCCCGGCCGGCCGGCAGCCGATCGCCACCCACACCGTGGGGCTCGTGGAGCACCCGGGCTGGGAGCGGCGCCTGTGGCGACGCGCCCGGGAGGAGATCGACGCGGGCCGCCAGGTCTACGTGGTCGCGCCCAAGATCGGCGACGACGACGAGCCCCCGCCCCACGCCTCCCTCGCGGAGTCCGCCCTCGCGGCGGCCTCCGAGGACGAGGAGTCCGAGGCGACGATGGCGTCCGTCACCTGGCTCGCCGAGCTCGTGGCCGCCGAGCCCGTCCTGGCCGGCGTGCGCGCCGAGGTGCTGCACGGCCGGCTCGACACGGACAGGAAGTCCCGGCTCATGGAGGAGTTCGCGGCGGGGGACGTGCAGCTGCTCGTGTGCACCACCGTGGTCGAGGTCGGCGTGGACGTGCCAAACGCCACGCTGATGATCATCGTCGACGCCGACCGGTTCGGCATCTCCCAGCTGCACCAGCTGCGCGGCCGGATCGGGCGCGGCGGGCACGCCGGGACGTGCCTGCTCGTCACCCGGCGCCCCGCCGAGCACCCGTCGCGGGAGCGGATCGAGGTGGTGGCCGGGTCCACGGACGGCTTCGAGCTGGCCCGGGCGGACCTCGAGCTGCGCCGCGAGGGCGACATCCTCGGCGCCGCGCAGTCCGGCGGCCGCTCCACCCTGCGCCTGCTGCGGGCCCTCGACGACGCCGAGCTCATCGAGCGCGCCCGCCGGGACGCCGTGACGATCCTGGGCGAGGACCCCCAGCTGCTGGAGCACCCCGAGCTGGCCGAGGCCATCGAGCGCTACCTCGACCCGGACGCCGAGGCGTTCCTGGACCGGGGCTGAGCCCCCGTGCCGCCGAGCCGCGTGCCGCCGGGCACCCGAGAGGAGCACCCATGAGCAGGATCATCGCCGGGGCCGCCGGGGGGCTGCGCCTGCAGCCCGTGCCGGGCCGGGACACCCGGCCCACCACCGACCGGGTCAAGGAGTCCCTCTTCGCGCGGCTCGAGGCGTGGGGCATGCTCCGGGACGCCAGGGTCCTCGACCTCTTCGCGGGCTCCGGGGCCCTCGGCTGCGAGGCAGCGAGCCGCGGCGCGGCCGCCGTGACCCTCGTGGAGCGGCACGCAGGCGCGGCGCGGGTCTGCCGCGCCAACGCCGCGACGGTCCACCGGGCCCTCGGGCGCGACGACATCGTCACGGTCCGGCACGGGGCGGTGGGCGGCTACCTCGCGGATCCCGCCGAGGGGCCGTGGGACCTCGTGCTGGCCGACCCGCCCTACCCGCTTCCGGAGGCGGAGCTCGCCGCGGTCCTCGCCCCGCTGGTGGGCCGGCTACGGGAGGGCGGGGTGCTCGTGGTCGAGCGCTCCACCCGGTCCCCGGAGCCCGGCTGGCCGGCCGGGCTGCGCCGCTTCGAGCAGAAGCGGCACGGGGAGACCACCGTGTGGTTCGCCGAGACGGACGTCACATCGCCCGCGTCCCTCGGCGCGCCGGACTGACACCTGCGCCGCTGGGCGCACCCCCTTTGACAAGATTCGACAGGCAGCATCGAGCACGGGCCCCGGCCCGGGAGAGACGGAGGACGTCCATGAGGATCACGGTTCTGGGAACGGGCTACCTGGGGGCCACGCACGCCGCGTCGATGGCGGAGATGGGCTTCGAGGTGCTGGGGCTGGACGTGGACCCCGAGAAGGTCGACGCCCTGTCCCGCGGCGAGCTGCCCTTCCACGAGCCGGGCCTGGGCGAGCTGCTGCGCAAGCACGTGGGCACCGGCCGGCTGCGCTTCACCACGAGCTACGAGGAGGCCGGCGCCTTCGGCGACGTCCACTTCGTCGGGGTCGGCACCCCGCAGCGGGCCGGGAGCTTCGCGGCGGACATGCGCTACGTCGACGCCGCGGTCGGCTCCATCGCCGCGGCCGCCACGAAGGACTGCGTGATCGCCGGCAAGTCCACGGTCCCCGTGGGCTCCGCCCGCCGCCTGGCGGACCTGGCGAAGGCCTCGGCGCGGCAGGGCGTGGACGTGTCCCTGGTGTGGAACCCCGAGTTCCTGCGCGAAGGCTACGCCGTGGAGGACACCCTGGCCCCGGACCGGATGGTGCTGGGCTCCGAGGACCCGGCCGCCGAGGCCGTGATGCGCCGGGTCTACGCCCGGCAGCTGGAGGCCGGCGTCCCGCTGATCGTCACCGACTTCGAGACCGCCGAGCTCGTCAAGGTCGCGGCCAACGCCTTCCTGGCCACCAAGATCTCCTTCATCAACGCCCTGTCCGAGCTCACCGAGGCGGTCGGCGGGGACATCCGCACCCTGGCCGACGCGATCGGCCTCGACGAGCGGATCGGGCGCAAGTTCCTCAACGCCGGCGTGGGCTTCGGCGGCGGCTGCCTGCCGAAGGACATCCGCGCCCTGCGCGCCAGGGCCGCGGAGCTCGGGGTGGAGCAGTCGGTGCGCTTCCTCGCGGAGGTCGACGACATCAACGTCCGCCGCCGCGGCCACACGGTGGAGACGGTCACCCAGATGCTGGGCGGGACCGTGGTGGGCCGGCAGGTCGCCGTGCTCGGGGCGGCCTTCAAGCCGGACTCCGACGACGTGCGCGACTCCCCGGCCCTGGACATCGCCGCCCGGCTGCACTCGATCGGCGCCGAGGTGGCCGTCTACGACCCCAAGGCCAACGCCAACGCCGCCAAGCGCTATCCGCGCCTGGACTACGTGGACTCCCTCGAGGCCGCCGTCACCGGGGCCGAGGTCGTGGTGCTGCTGACCGAGTGGGCCGAGTTCAAGGCGATGACCCCGGAGCAGCTCGACCCGCTGGTGGCCGTCCCGCAGATCCTCGACGGCCGCAACGTGCTCGACCCCGACCGCTGGACCGCGGCCGGCTTCACCTACCGGGCCCTGGGCCGCCGGGCGAGCGCCGTCTGAGCCGCGGCGCGCGGGGCGGCGCCCCGCGTGCCGGTTTCCCGCCGCCGGGGAGCCGGCACGCCGGCGGGCGGCGAGCTCCCCGCCGTGCGGACGGGCTCAGCCGGCCAGCTGCCGCCCGGCCCGCTCCAGGACGTCCAGGCGCTTGCCGAACGAGAAGCGCATCCAGGACGCGTAGATCTCCCGGTGCTCCGCGGAGGCTAGGGCCGGCACGGGCACGCCCACCACGCCGGCCCGCTCGGCCAGCACCGGGGCCAGGTGCGCGGCGTCCTCGACCCCGTGCCGCTCGCACAGTCCGCGAACGTCCGCCACGACGAAGAACGTGCCCTGCGGCTCGAACGGCTCGGCGCCCGCCGCGGCCAGGCCCCGCACGAGCACGTCGCGCCGTCGCCGGAAGTCCTCCGTGAGCCGGTCGTAGAACCCGTCCGGCAGGCCCAGGGCGGTGGCCGCCCCGATCTGCAGCGGCGTGGCGGCGCTGTGCGTGAGATAGGCCTTCGTGGCGCGCACCGGGCCCACGAGGTGCGCCGGCCCGCTGACCCAGCCCACCCGCCAGCCCGTGACCGAGAAGGACTTGCCCACGGAGGAGACGGTGAGGGTCCGTTCGAAGGCCTCCGGCAGTGCGGCGAGCGGCCGGTGCCCGCCGGCGTAGCGCAGGTGCTCGTAGACCTCGTCGGTCACCACCACGCAGTCGTGCTCGGCGGCGAGTCCGGCCACGCGGGCCAGGACGGCGTCGTCGAACACCGTCCCGGTCGGGTTGTGCGGGTCGTTGAGGATCACCATGCGGGTGCGGGGTCCGAAGGCCGCGGCGAGGCGGTCGAGATCGGGGGAGAAGCGCGGCGGCTCGAGGGGGACCGTGACCAGCCGCGCGCCGGCGAACTCCACCACGGCGCCGTAGAGGTCGTAGTGCGGCTCGAACACGACCACCTCGTCCCCGGGGCGCAGGAACGCGAGCAGGCTCGCGGCCAGCCCCTCGGACGCGCCCACGGTCACGACCACCCCGGAGGCCGGGTCCAGGTCGATCCCGTAGAACCGGTGCTGGTGCGCGGCGACGGCCTCCTGCAGCAGCGGCAGACCCGCCACCGGCGAGTACTGGTTGCCGCCGCCGTGCAGCGCGGCCGCCGCGGCGTCGAGCATCTCCCGCGGCCCGTCGACGTCCGGGAAACCCTGGCCCAGGTTGACGGCGCCCGTGCGCGCGGCCAGCCGCGACATCTCCTCGAAGACGGTCCCGGTGAGCTCCCCGGTACCGGTCAGCAGACCGCCCCCGCGGGCCATCCGCTCCCACGGGGGGCCGGACGTGTGCGTGGACGGGACGGCGGCGTCGGTGGCATCCATGGCCGCCAGTCTAGGGTCCCGCGGCGGCTCCGGGCGGCGGCCCGGCGCCGAGCCGCACGAGGGTCCCGGCCAACCCCTCGACGAACACCGGGAGGTCCGGCACCACGTCGGCGTCGGCCACCACGTCGATGCCCAGGGTCCCCGCGTAGGAGACGACGCCCACGGCGAGAGCCAGGTTGCCCTGCACGGCGCCGAGCTGGAACAGCTCGAGCACCGGCGCCCCCGCGAAGAGCAGGGGTGCCGCGGGGCCGCGCACGTTGCTGAGCAGCACGTTGACGAGCCGCTGCCGGTCCATGACCCGGACCATCCAGCGCTGGGCCAGGCGGCCGCCCGGCCGGTACGGCGGGCGGGCCCGCTGCCGGGAGGTGGTGGCCGCGATCCGCCGCAGCCCGGCCACAGGGTCGGGCTCGTCGACGGGCACGGCCACGACGCGCACGCCGGCCCGGTTGCCGCCGGCGGGGTCCCCCGCAGCGCGCACGGAGGCGGCCACCGACACCGTGAGCTCCGGCACGCCGGCCAGCTCGCCGCGCGCGGCCAGCAGCCGCCGGGCGCCGCCCGCCACGGCGGTGAGCACCACGTCGTTGACCGTCCCGCCGTGCCGGTGGGCCCGCTCCCGGACCGCCGCCAGGTCGGCGCGCACCAGCACGGCCCGGTGGTGCGGGCCGCGGCGCGGGCCGGAGCGCGGGCCGTGGCAGGCTCGGGCGGCGGGCCGCCGCCCGTCCCCGGGCGACCCGGCGCGTCCGGGGCGCGCGGGGCGCCGCCGGGCGCGGGATCGAACAGGGGCGCGAGCAGGGTCAGCGCCGCGAGACCGTCGGCGAGCACGTGGTGCCACCGGATCAGCAGGCCGACCCGGTCGCCGGCGAGGCCGGGGAGCAGGCACAGCTCCCACAGGGGCCGGTCCCGGGGCAGCGGGACGGCGGCGATCCCGGCGCACACCCGGAGGAGGCTCTCCTCGTCCCCGGGCGGCGGCACCGGACGGCTGCGCACGTGCCGGGAGACGTCGAAGACCGGGTCGTCGAGCCACACGGGGCGTCCGCCCCCGGGGCGGGCGAGCAGCCGGCGGAGCCGCCGGACGTCCCGGGGGCGCCGCTCGACGTGCTCCCGGACCTCCGGCAGCCGGACGCGCCCGCCGGCATCGAGCAGGGGACCGGCCTCCAGGAGGGCCAGGGCCGCGACGTGCATGGGCACCCCGCGCCGCTCCACGCGCAGGTTGGCCTCGTCCAGGACGCTGATCCGCTCCCCGGTCCGCGCCCGGCGGCACTGCATGCCCATGTCGGTGCTCCGCTCTGGCCGGAGGACTCCCTCGTCCACCACGGTACGCCGCCCCGGCGCGAGGCGCCCCTAGGATGGCATCCATGCACCGAGCGATCTGCCCCGGCTCCTTCGACCCCCTGCACAACGGCCACGTGGAGGTCGTCGCGCGCGCCGCGGCGCTCTTCGACGAGGTCGTCGTCGCGGTCTCCACCAACCCGCACAAGCGCTACCGCTTCGACGCGGACCGGCGGCTGGCCCTGGTGGAGGAGAGCCTCGCGGACGTCGCCGGCGTCGTCGTGGAGCCCATGGGCGCAGGCCTGCTCGCGGAGTACGCGGCGCAGCGGGGGGCGGTGGCCCTGGTCAAGGGGCTGCGCTCGGGCGAGGACTTCGAGTACGAGGTGCCGATGGCCACGATGAACCGCCACCTCACGGGGGTGGAGACGGTCTTCCTGCCCGGCGACCCCCGGTTCCTGCACCTGTCCTCGACCCTCGTGAAGGAGGTCCAGGGCCTCGGCGGCGACGTCTCCGGGTTCGTGCCGGCGCCCGTGCTGCGGGCCCTGCAGGGCTGAGCGGGCGCGCCCCGTCCCGGCGCGCCCGGACCCGGTCCGTTTGAGAACGCGCGGGGCGGCACGCTAACATGGTCTGTCGGTCAGAATTTCACCAGGAGTCAGTCATCAGTCGCGAGAACAGTTCGCCCCTCACCATCGGTGTCCGGGACCTCGAGCACCGCCCGGGGACGATGCGACGCCTGGAAGAAGTTGTGCCCGCGCCGGAGAACTTCGGCAACGCACTCATCGGCGCCCCGGAGGGCTCGGACATCGACCTGGACCTCCGGCTGGAATCCGTCCACGACGGGATCCTGGTGTCCGGCACGGCCGCCGTGGCCATCCACGGCGAGTGCAGCCGGTGCCTCGACCCGATCGACTACGATCTGGACGTCGACGTGCAGGAGCTCTACGTCTTCGACCCCGCCGCCGACGGTGGGGAGGACTCCGAGGACGACCAGATGTATGAAGTTCAGGACGAGACCATCGACCTCGAGCCCATGCTTCGGGACGCAGTGATCACGCAGCTGCCGTTCCAACCGGTGTGCCGGGAGGACTGCCAGGGGTTGTGCGCCCAGTGCGGCGCGCGTCTGGAGGACGACCCGGGACACCACCACGAGGTGCTCGATCCTCGCTGGAGCGCCCTGTCGGGGCTGCTCGAGCAGGACACCTCGACCCAGACGACCGAACCGAGAGAAGAGAGATAGCCGTGGCTGTTCCGAAGCGGAAAATGTCCCGTGCCAACACCCGTGCACGCCGTTCGCAGTGGAAGGCGACCGCGCCCAAGCTGGTCAAGACCGTCGAGAACGGCAAGGTCACCTACAGCCTGCCGCACCAGGCGAAGGTCGTGACCGACTCCGCCGGCACCGCGCTGTTCCTGGAGTACAAGGGCCGCAAGGTGGCCGACGCCTGACCACGGTGACCTCCACCGCGACACCTCAGGACCTGCTGGAGCGTCTCGGCGTCGACATCGACGCCGGGACGCTTCGTCTTGCCCTGACCCACCGCTCCTACGCGTACGAGCACGAGGGACAGGGCCACAACGAGCGGCTCGAGTTCCTCGGGGACTCCGTGCTGGGTCTCGCGGTCACCGACGAGATCTTTCACCGCTACCCCGACGACTCCGAGGGCAACCTCGCGAAGATCCGCTCGGCCGTGGTCAGCACCCGCACGCTCGCCGACCTCGCCCGGTCCCTGGACGTGGGCCCCCACATCCGCCTGGGCAAGGGCGAGGTGCGCACCAACGGGCACGAGAAGGCCTCGATCCTCGCCGACACCATGGAGGCACTGATCGGCGCCGTGTACGTGAGCACCGGCCTCGACGCGGCCCGGGCCTTCGTGCTGCGGCTCGTGGTGCCCCTGCTCGAGGACGGCTTCGTGATGAGCGAGGGCCGGGACTGGAAGACCGAGATCCAGGAGCTCGCGGCGGCCCGCGCCCTGGGCCCCGTGCGCTACGCCGTGGAGGGCACGGGCCCCGACCACGACCGCCGCTACGAGGCGCACGTGCTCGTCGGCGGTCAGGACCACGGCACGGGCACCGGTACCACCAAGAAGGAGGCCGAGCGCTCCGCCGCGGCGCAGGCCTACGCGACCCTGGTGGCCCGCCGCGGTGGCTGAGCGCGCGCCCCGGAGCGCCCGTGCCTGAGCTGCCCGAGGTCGAGGTGGTCCGCCGCGGGGTGGAGCGCTGGGTGGTCGGCCGCCGGATCGAGTCCGTGCAGGTCCTGGACCCCCGCTCGGTGCGCCGCCACGAGCCCGGCCCCGTCTCCTTCGGCCACGAGCTCGACGGCGCGGTCGTGGCCGACGCGGTGCGCCGCGGCAAGTTCCTGTGGCTGCCGCTGACCGGGGCGGACGGCGCCCCGCCGCAGGAGGCGCTGCTGGTGCACCTGGGAATGAGCGGGCAGCTGCTGGTCAAGGACGCCGGGTTGCCCGACGAGAAGCACCTGAAGGTGCGGCTGGGCCTGTCCGAGCGCCCCGGCACCCCGGCGGAGCTGCGCTTCGTGGACCAGCGGATCTTCGGCGGCATGCTCCTCGACCGGCTCGTCCTCACCGACGACGGCGCCCCTGGCGGCCGTTCGGCCACGGGCGCCCCGCTGGTGCCCGCCCGAGCCGCCCACATCGCCCGGGACCCGCTGGACGCCGCCTTCGACGCGGAGCGCCTCCACGACCGGCTGCGCCGGCGCCGGACGGGGCTCAAGCGCGCCCTGCTGGACCAGGCGCTGGTCTCCGGGATCGGCAACATCTACGCGGACGAGGCCCTGTGGCAGGCGCGCCTGCACTGGGCGCGCCCCACCGACACGCTCCGGCGGCCCGAGACGCTGCGCCTCGTCGCGGCCGTCCGCGAGGTCATGGACCGCGCTCTGGCGGCCGGCGGGACGAGCTTCGACTCCCTCTACGTCAACGTCAACGGCGAGTCCGGCTACTTCGCCCGCTCCCTCTCCGCCTACGGCCGGGCCTCCCTGCCCTGCCCGCGCTGCGCGGAGGAGGGGCGGAGCACCCTGATCGTGCGGGAGCAGTTCATGAACCGCTCCTCCTACCGCTGCCCGGTCTGCCAGCGCACGCCCCGCAACGCCCGGTTCTGAGACCGGGCCCCCGGGCGGGCGTACGGGTCACGGTCCGTGCCACGCTGGGCGCGGGGGCGCCGGCCCCCGGCGGCCCGGGATCGATCAGCTTCCTTTCCAACTTCCTGCGCGTGTAGGCTCGTCGGGGACGTGCGGCCCGACATGATCCCGTCGGGGAGACCCCGCACCGTCCTCCACCTTCCGTGGCGGCCGCCCCTGCGGTCGCGTCCCCCGGTCACCGCCGGCACCAGGAGCCGCACCCGGTTCCGGGGGCCGCCGTGCGCCCGGTCGGGCACCCCGGGGATCCCCTCCCGCGGCACCCGCACTGCTGCCCGCATTCTTCAGCACCCGCACTTCTGCACCCACACCCTCCGAGGAGCACCTCTTGCGCACCGTCAACGCCTACGCCGCCCCGTCCGCCGGCGCACCGCTGGTCCCGACCACTCTCGAGCGCCGGGACCTCGGCGCCCACGACGTCCTCATCGAGATCAAGTACGCCGGAATCTGCCACTCCGACCTGCACACCGTCCAGGGGGACTGGGGCCCCCAGCAGTACCCGCTGACCCCCGGGCACGAGATCGCCGGGATCGTCACCGAGGTCGGCGCCGACGTCACCCGCCACGCGGTCGGCGACCGGGTCGGGGTCGGGTGCATGGTGAACTCCTGCGGCGAGTGCGCCAACTGCCGGGCCGGCGACGAGCAGTACTGCCTCGACGGCGCCGTGATGACCTACGGCGCCGAGGACCGCGACGGCACCGTCACCCAAGGCGGGTACTCCACCCACGTGGTGGTCACCGAGGACTTCGTGCTGCGCATCCCGGAGGGCATCGAGCTCGACGTCGCCGCGCCCCTGCTGTGCGCCGGCATCACCACCTTCTCCCCGCTGAACCACTGGAAGGCCGGCCCCGGCAAGAAGGTCGCCGTCGTGGGTCTGGGCGGGCTGGGGCACCTGGGCGTGAAGATCGCCCACGCCATGGGCGCGGAGGTGACGGTGCTCTCCCAGTCGCTGCGCAAGAAGGAGGCCGGGCTGGCCCTGGGCGCCGACGCCTACTACGCCACGAGCGACCCGCAGACGTTCGAGGAGTTGGCCGGGACCTTCGACCTGGTCCTCAACACGGTCAGCGCGAAGATCGACCTCGACGCGCACCTGTCGCTGCTCAACGTCAACGGGGCCATGGTCAACGTCGGCGCCCCGGCGGAGCCGCTGGACGTCAACGTGTTCTCGCTGCTGGCCAACCGCCGCACCTTCGCCGGGTCCATGATCGGCGGCATCGGCGAGACCCAGGAGATGCTCGACTTCTGCGCCGAGCACGGGGTGGGCGCCGAGATCGAGGTCATCTCGGTCAAGCAGATCAATGAGGCCTACGAGCGGGTGCAGAACTCGGACGTGCGCTACCGGTTCGTGATCGACACCGCCACGCTGGTCTGATCCCCGGCCCCGCGCACCCCCGGGGCGGCCGCACGTGCGGCCGCCCCGGGGGTGCGCCGCTCGGGCCGCGGACCGCAGGCCACGGCCCGCCGCCCGGCGCGGCGGGCGATCAGTGGGCGGCGGTGGACCCCGTGGCGGGCATCGGGGCGTCGTGGGCGCCCAGGGGGTGGGTCCGGTAGTACTCGGCCAGCCGCGCCATGCCCTCCTCGACCGTCACGGACGGCGTCCAGTCGAGCGCCTCGCGGGTGCTCTGCTGCTCGAACCAGTGGGCCGTGGACATCTGCTCGGCCAGGAAGGCCGTCATGGGCGGCTCGTCCGCTCCCGGGCGGACCGACCACACCTTCTCGATGACCGTGCCCGCGAGGCGGGCCAGGACGCCGGGGACCCTGCGCGTGGGCGGCTCCACGCCGGCCGCCCGGCAGAAGCCCGCCACGAGCTCGCCCACGGTGCGGGGCTGGCCGTTCGTGACCACCAGCGCCCGTCCGTGCGCCCACTCGATCCGCTCCAGCGCCCGCACGACCGCCTCGGCCGCGTTGTCCACGTAGGTGGTGTCGATCAGGGCCGCCCCGTGGTCCAGCAGCGGCAGCCGCCCCTTCGCGGCGCGGTCGACGAGCCGCTCGACGAGCTGGGTGTCCCCGGGGCCCCACACGATGTGCGGGCGCACGGCCGTGACGCGCATCCCGCGGCCGTCGGCCTCGAGCGCGAGCAGCTCGGCCGCGGCCTTGGACCGGGCGTAGTTGCCGCGGGCGTGCACGGGGTCGGCCGTCCGGGCGGGCTCGCCCACGATGGAGTCGCCCGTGTGGGCGACCGAGGGCGAGGAGACGAACACCACGTTGTCCACGCCGGCCCGCCGGGCGGTCTCCAGGACCACGCGGGTGCCGGTGACGTTGGTCAGCACGAACTCGTCCCAGTCCCCGGCGAAGGAGACCTTGGCGGCGAGGTGCACGACGTCGTCGACGCCCTCCATGGCCCGCGCCACGGCGTCCGGGTCCGTGACCGAGCCCAGGACCTCCTCGACGTTCGGCTGGTCGGCCAGCGGCGCGTGCCGGCGCTGGAGCAGCCGGACCGTCCAGTGGCGGGCGGCGAGCAGCCGCGCCACGTGCTCCCCGAGCATCCCGGAGGCGCCGGTGACGAGCACCGTCCGCCCGTCGCCGGACAGCTCCTGCCGCCCGCGCTCCACCTCGTGGCTGCCGGTGCCGGCCGGCGGGGCGCCCTCCGTCACGGAGGCGTCGTAGGCGGGGACCTTGTCGTCGTGCGTGCCGTCCTGGCGGTGCTTGCCGTTCACGGATTCCTGATCCTTCCTCCGGCCAGGGCGTGCTCCGCCCATCCGGCCAGCAGGGCTCGGTCGATCTTGGAGTTGTGCCGGATGTCGGTGGGGTGCTCGGGGACAACGAGCACGGCCGCAAGGTCCAGGCCCGTGGCCTCGCGCACGGCGCCGGAGAGCAGCGGGTCGGCGGGGCCCGGGCGCGGGGCCGCCGGGACGGTCTCCACGACGGCCACGGGCACCTGCGTGCCCGCCGGGCCGACCCCGACGACGGCGGTGCGGCCGACGCCGGGCACGGTCTGGGCCGCGTGCTCCGCGGCGACCGGCGTCAGCACGCCGCCGGCCGAGACGATGACGTGGGCGAGGCGGCCCTCGACCCACAGCCGCCCGGCGGCGTCGAAGTGCCCGACGTCCCCGGTGCGGTGCCAGCCGGGCAGCTGGGTGCTGAGGTGCTCCGTGTACCAGAGCCGGTCGTAGCGGTCCTTGACGTGCGGGGCGCGGGCGACGATCTCGCCGGTGACCCCGGGCTCGGTGGTGATCCCGTCGTCGGGGACGCCGTCGGGGCCCAGGGCGGTGACCCCCAGCTCGGCGCCGTGCACGGCGGCGCCCACGCACACGCCGTTGCCGGCGCCGGCCACGGCGGATCCCGCGCTGTCCAGGCCGGCCTGCCGGATGGTCCCGAGGGTCACGTCCGTGAGGGGCAGCCCCTCGGTCATGCCGTAGGGGGTGTGCAGCGTCGCCGCGGGCACGAGCTCCTGCAGCTGCTCCAGGAGCGGCTCCGGGAGGGGGGCCCCGGCCGAGAGCACGAGCTCCACGAGCTCGAGCGCCCGCCGCTGCCCCTCGTCGAGCTCGTGCCGGGTCGCGAGGACGTTGGCGATCGCCGCGGGGGAGAGGAACACCGCCGTGGCCTGGATGGCCGAGGCGGCGTCGGCCAGGGCACGGGCGGTGAGGGTCTTCGGCGCGGTCACGTCCATGTCCGGGGTCACGGACGCGGTGCCCATGGCGGGCCCCAGCAGCGCGAAGGGCGCGAAGCCCGCCACGAGCCCCGTGCCGGCGGTGAGCCCGTACGTGCCGCGCACGGCGTCCCGCATGGCGGAGAGCTGGCGGTGGGTGTAGACGACGCCCTTGGCCGGGCCCGTGGACCCGGAGGTGAACAGCACCGCGGCGTCCGCGTCCGGGTCCGGCGCGGGCAGGTCGGCGCGCGGGGCCGAGTCCAGCAGCGCGGGGACGTCGTGCGCCACGCCGAGGGCCCGGCGGGACACGGGGTCGAGGGCCTCGAGCGAGATCCGGGTGCCCGGCCAGCCGAGGGCCCGGCCGGCGACGAGCGCCCTGCGGATGCCCACGAGCCAGGCTGGGGCGGCCCCCCGCAGCGCCCGGGTGAGGCCCTTGGGACCGAGCCCGGAGTCCGCCACGACGACGACGGCGCCGATGCGCAGGCACGCGTAGAGCAGCGCGGTGAGGTCGGAGCCCGGCGGCACCATGAGGCTCACGCGGTCCCCGGGGCGCACCCCGATGCCGGTGAGCCCGGCGGCGAGGCGGTCCACGCGGTCGGCGAGCTCCGCCCAGCTCAGGCTCGCCCGCACCGGGGCCGCGTGCGCCCCCACGCCCACGTCCCCGGAGGCGGGAGCCATGTCCACGACGGCGAGGCCGAGGTCAGCCCGCCGCGCGTCGAGCTCCGCGGGGAAAGGGACGTGCTCGCCGCGGGAGACGGCGCGCCGCTGCAGGTGCAGCTCGCGGCGGCCGGGGCCGGGGCCGAAGCGGTCCGCGAGCCAGGCCATCACCGGCGTCGCCACGTCCCGGTCCTCGGGCAGCAGGTGCAGGGCTCCCTCGTAGCGGTGGACGTCGGCGTGCGGCATGCGGCGCACGAGGTCCTGCAGGTAGCGCTCCTGGAACACGGGGTCGCCGATGCCCCACAGCAGCAGGGCGGGGACCTCGCGGGCGGCCACGCCGGCGGCGATCTGCTCGTAGCGGGCGTGCGAGGGGTGGTCCGGGGCGGCGGGGATGTCGGCCACGAAGTTGCGGATCGCCTCCCGCCGGGCGCGCGTGGCGTAGGGCGCCCGGTAGGCCGCCCGCACCTCGCGGGACAGGGACGGCTCCGCCAGTGCCAGGGCCACGTCGAGGAAGCTCGTGGTCCGCTCGGTGAGCAGTCCGTGCGCGGCCGGGGCCAGTGCCAGCCGCAGCGAGGCGGGGATCCGCTCGGCGTTGTCGTGGTGGACGGCGGTGTTGGTGAGGATCGTGGCGCGGTGGACGTCCTGGTGCTCCAGGGCCCAGCCGGAGGACACGAGCCCGCCCCAGTCGTGGGCGAGGGTCACCACGGGGGCTTCGCTCGCGTCCAGGCCGAGCTCGGCCGTGAGGTCGCCCAGGTCGCGGACCCGGTCGTCGAGGCGGCGGAAGAGCCCGGTCCGCTCGGAGAACCCCATGTCGAGCTGGTCCACGGCGATCACCCGCCAGGGGTTCGCAGGGTCCGTCCCGGCGGCCAGCACGTCGCGCCACAGGTAGGACCAGGTGGGGTTGCCGTGCACGGCGAGGACCGTGCCCCGCGGGGTGAGCCCGGCGGCCTCCAGGGAGGCCGCGTTGTCGAGGACGTGCCAGCGGCGCCGCCGACCGGGGACCGGCTCCACGGGGGCGGTCGAGGCCACCGTGACCGTGCGGGACCAGGCCGGGTCCACCCCGGGCAGGGGCACCTCCGTCATGGGCAGCCGCGCCGCGTCCGGCCCTCCGCGCTGCTGGGTCGTGGACGGTCGTGTGCGTGCCATGGTCGTGGGGCTCCTCGAGGGTGCGTCTCGTGCGGGGTGTCTCGGGCGGGCGCGGCGTCAGCGCCGGCGGTTCACCAGTCGATCTCCATGTAGGTCGCGTTGAGCCCGGAGCCCACCCCGAGCAGCAGGACGCGCTGGCCGGCCTCGAGCTGCTCGGCCTCCATGGCCAGGGTCATGGGCAGGGCCGCGGCGGCCACGTTGCCCCAGAAGGGGAAGGTCCGGGGGAAGCGCTCCGGGATGATCCCGGTGTCCTCCAGCAGCTTGTCGGTGTGGGACGTGGACACCTGGTGGGCGATGTAGCAATCCATGTCGGTCCAGTCCCAGCCGTCCTCGTGGGCGTCGTGCCAGGCGTCCACGAGTAGGCCCACGCCGTGCTTGAGCAGTCCCGTGGCATCGGTGTACATGCCGTCGAAGCCGCCGATGCACAGCCCGTGGTGCTGGGTGGCGGACCGGGCCACGGAGCCGGTGACGCGGTGGCCCTCGGGGTGCCGGTCGGCCGGGCCGACGACGGCCGCGGCGGCGCCGGCGCCCAGGGTGAGGGTGGCGAACTCGCGCACCACCTGGTCACGGGTGACGTCGGGGCCCTGGAGCCGTTCGTAGGTCTCCCGGTGCCACGGGCTCGGGTCCTCGCCGGCGATGACGACGGCGTAGTCGATCGCGCCCGAGTCGATCATCGTCGAGGCGATCGTGAGCCCGTTGACGAAGCCCAGGCAGGCGTTGGTGACGTCGAAGTTCAGGGCGGAGGTGGGCAAGCCGAGCCGGTCGTGGACCGCGACGGCGACCGCGGGCTCGTAGCCGTCGCGGGTCACCGAGGCGTTGATCAGCAGCCCCACCTGGTCCGGGCGGACGCACGCCTGGGCCAGCGCAGCCTCCGCCGCCTCCACGGCGCCGTCGGTGAAGTGGCGCCCCGGGGCCCACTCGCGCCGCTCCTTGACGCCGGCGAGGCGCTCGAGCAGCCCCTTCGGCATCTTCAGCCTCGCGAAGGTCTCCTCGAGGATCTCGTCGGCTCGCGACGAGGGGACCACCTCGTCGGCCTCCTTCTTGGTGATGGCCAGGAGGGCGGCGTTGCGGTGGCGGATCGTGGAATTACCGGTCAAGGTCTCTGGCTTTCGTTAGGGTCTCGCCGACGCCCCGGCCCGCCCGCGGAGGGCAAGGTCGCGGGGAGGGCAGGTCGTGCTGGTCGCGGTCAGTCTACCGGCCGGTTCCGCAGTGGCGGCCCGGTCTCGGCCGTTTCTCTGTAGGCTGATCATCTTCTCCGCTCCTCTACTCCGCCCGTGCTCGCCGCGGGCGGGTCGGTGCTCCCCGCCGTGCGCGGTGCCCGGCCGGCGGCCGCGGGGCCGTCGGGACGCGCGAGTACAGTGGTGGCGACCCCCCGCCCGACACGCCCACCCCAGGAGACCGGACACCCGTGCACCTGAAGACCCTGACCGTGCGGGGGTTCAAGTCCTTCGCCTCGGCCACCACCTTCGAGTTCGAGCCCGGGGTCACCGCCGTCGTCGGCCCCAACGGCTCGGGCAAGTCCAACGTGGTGGACGCCCTGGCGTGGGTGATGGGGGAGCAGGGCGCGAAGTCCCTGCGCGGCGGGAAGATGGAGGACGTCATCTTCGCCGGCACCGCCGGCCGGGCCCCGCTCGGCCGGGCCCACGTGTCGCTGACCATCGACAACGCCGACGGCGCGCTGCCCATCGAGTACTCCGAGGTCACGATCTCGCGCACGCTCTTTCGCTCGGGGGGCTCCGAGTACGCGATCAACGGCCGGCCGTGCCGGCTGCTCGACATCCAGGAGCTGCTCTCCGACTCCGGGCTGGGCCGGGAGATGCACGTCATCGTGGGCCAGGGCCAGCTCGACCGCATCCTGCACGCCACCCCGGAGGAGCGCCGCGGCTTCGTCGAGGAGGCGTCCGGGGTCCTCAAGCACCGGCGCCGCAAGGAGCGGACGCTGCGCAAGCTCGAGGCGATGCAGGCCAACCTCGACCGGCTCGAGGACCTCACCGCCGAGATCCGCCGCCAGCTCACCCCGCTGGGCCGGCAGGCCAGGACGGCCCGGCGCGCCCAGCGGATCCAGCATGACGTCCGCGACGCCCGCGCCCGGCTGCTGGCCGACGACCTCGTGCAGGCCCGCACGAGCCTCGCCGTCGACGAGGACGCCGAGCGCCGGCTGCGCGCCGAGCGCGCCGAGGCCGAGCAGGCCCTCGACACCGGCCGCGCCCGGCAGGCCGACGTCGAGGCCCGCGCCGCCGAGGCGACCCCCGCCCTGAACGCCGCACGGGACACGTGGTACCAGCTCACCGCCGTGCAGGAGCGCTACCGGTCCCTCACCTCGCTCGCCGCCGAGCGGCGCCGGCTGCTCGGCGCCGCCGCCGAGCCCGCGGACCCGGGGCGGGACCCGGACCGGCTCGACGCCCAGGCTGCCCGCACCCGCGAGGAGCAGCACCAGCTCCTCGAGCAGGTCGAGGACGCCGTCGACGTCCTCGCCGAGGCCATCCAGGAGCGCGAGGACGCGGAGGCCGCGGCGCGCGACCAGGACGGCGTGGTCACCGGTCTGCTCCGGGCGGCCGCCGACCGCCGGGAGGGCACGGCCCGGCTCACCGGCGCGGTCGCGGCGGCCCGCTCCCGGGTCGAGGCGGCCGAGAACGAGCTCTCGCGCCTGCACACCACCCACGCGGACGCCGGGCGGCGCCGGGTGCAGGCGGGCACCGAGGCCGACGGCCTGGCGCTCGCGGCCCAGGACGCGGCCGGCGCCGCCGAACGGGCCCGCGCCCGCCACGAGCAGGACGCCGAGGCCGCCGCCGGGGCCCGCGCCGCCGCACGGGAGGCCGAGGCCGCGGCCCAGGAGTTGCTGCGCGCCCACGACGCCCAGCGCGCCCGCGCCGAGACCCTGCGCGGCGCCCTGCGCCAGCCCGACGGCTCCGCGGCGGTCCTCGACGGGCACGCCGACGCCGTGCTCGGCGCCGTCGTCGACCTCGTCGACGTCGAGCCCGGCTGGGAGCGGGCGGTCACCGCCGCCATGGGCCCCTTCGCCGAGGCCCTCGCCGTGCGCTCCCACGGCGCGGCCGTCTCCGTCTTCGAGTCCCTGCGCGCCGACGGCGTGGGCCGGGTGCACCTGCTGGTGGCCGCCGGCGCCCCCGGCCGGTCCGGCCCCGCCCCGGCGCTCCCCGACCGTCCCGGGGTCCGGCCCGCCGCCGCCGTGCTGCGGGACGGCGAGGGCGCCGGCCCGGGCGACGACGACGCCCGGCGCGGCGCGGACGCCGTAAGGGCCCTGCTCGCCGCGACCGTGCTCACGGAGGACGCCGCCACGGCCGCCCGGATCGTGGCCGACCGGCCCGAGCTGACGGCCGTCACCCGGGGCGGCGACGTGTTCACGGGCAGCAGCGCCTGGGGCGGCGCCGCGGAGGCGGCCAGCACGCTCGAGACCCGCGCCGCGGCCGAGGCCGCCGAGGCGGAGCGGGCCGAGCTCGCCGCGGCCCTCGACCGGGCGCGGGCCGCCTCCGGCGCGGCGGCCGCGGCGCGGGACGCCGCCCGCCGGGCCGCCGAGGAGACCGCGGGGCTGCTGCGCGCCGCCGAGCGCACCGCGGACCGGGCCGCGTCCGACCTCTCCCGGGTCCGGGCCGTGCTGGACTCGGCCGAGGCGGAGACCCGGCGCTACGACGAGCAGGTCGCGGCCGCGCGGGAGCACCTGGCCCGGGAGCAGGAGCGGCTGCGCGAGGCCGCCGAGCGGCTCGGGGCCGCCGAGGAGCACGGCGAGGAGGTCACCGAGACCGTCCAGCTCGAGGCCGCCGCCCGCCGCGACGAGCTGCACCGGGCCGCCACGACGGCCCGCACCGCGGAGACGGAGGCCCGGCTCGCCCTGCGCTCCCTCGAGGAGCAGGCCCGGGCCCTCGGCAACCGGGCCGCCTCCCAGGAGCGGGCCGCCGCCGCCGAGCGCCGGGCGCGGGAGGAGGCGGAGCGGCGGGCCCGGCGCCGCCGGATCCGGGCCCGCAACGCCGAGGCGGTGCTCGCCGGCGCCGAGCAACTGCTCGAGCTCGTGGCGGCGTCCGCGGCGGTCGCCGCCGCGGAGCGGGACCGGGCCGAGGCCGTCCGCGCCGGGCTGAACGCGGAGCTGACGGACCTGCGCGCCGCCAACGACCAGCTCGCCGCGCGGCTCGCCGGGCTCACCGACTCCGTGCACCGGGACGAGCTGGCCCGCACCCAGCAGCGCGCCCGGATCCAGGCCCTGGAGGACCGCTCCCTCGAGGAGCTGGGGCTCACCCCGGACGCGCTCGTGGAGCACTACGGACCGCACCTGCTGATCCCCGACCCCGGCCCCGACCCCGGGGCGCCGCAGGACGACGCGCCGGCGGCGGCCGAGAACGGCCAGGACGCCCTGTTCGGCGTCGCGTCCGGCGACCCGGCCGAGGCCGCGGGAGGCGCCCCCTACGTGCGCGCCCAGCAGGAGGCGCGGCTACGCCGGGCCGAGAAGGAGCTCGCCTCCCTGGGGCGGGTGAACCCGCTGGCGCTGGAGGAGTTCGCCGCCCTCGAGGAGCGCCACCGCTTCCTGGCCGAGCAGCTCGAGGACCTCAAGCGCTCGCGGCAGGACCTGCGCAGCATCATCCGCGACGTCGACGAGCACGTGGAGCGCGTCTTCGCGGAGGCCTACGCCGACACCGCCCGGGAGTTCGAGGGCGTCTTCGCCACCCTGTTCCCGGGCGGGAAGGGCCGGCTGCGCCTCACCGACCCCACGGACATGCTCACCACCGGGATCGACGTGGAGGCGCGCCCGGCCGGCAAGAAGATCAAGCGGCTGTCCCTGCTCTCCGGCGGGGAGCGGTCGCTGACGGCGATCGCGCTCCTCGTGGCGATCTTCAAGGCCCGCCCCTCGCCCTTCTACGTCATGGACGAGGTCGAGGCGGCTCTCGACGACCGCAACCTCGGGCGACTGCTGAGCATCTTCCGCCAGCTGCAGGAGACCTCGCAGCTGATCATCATCACCCACCAGAAGCGGACCATGGAGATCGCCGACGCCCTCTACGGGGTCGCGATGCGCGGGGACGGCGTGACCACCGTGATCGGGCAGCGGCTCGCCGAGCTGCGCTGAGCCCGGCGCCGGGGCCGCTACTGCCCGGCGCCGCGCACGGGCGGGGTCTCGGGCCGCTCCATCGTGTCCCGCACCGGCAGCCAGGCCCCGGCGGCCAGCAGCATGATCGCCCCGGAGACCCCGAAGGCCCAGCCGAAGCCCGCGGCGTCGGCCAGCGCACCGGCCACCACGGGGCCGAGGATCTGCCCGGCGTCGGCGCTCATCTGGAACCGGGCCAGCACCGGTCCGCCGGCCCGGTCCGGTCCGATGACGTCGGCCACGGTCGCCTGCTGGCCCGGATTCAGGGTCCCGGAGCCCATTCCGGCCACGAGCGAGAGGACCACGAACCACGGGACGTCCTGGACCAGGCCCAGCCCCATGGTCGCGACCCCGTTGAGCACCAGGCCGGAGAGCACGAGCGGCCTCCGCCCGAACCGGTCCGTGAGCCGGCCGGTGACCGGCAGGGTCATCGCGTTGCCCGCGGCGTAGACCGCCAGGGCCAGGCCGGCCACGGCCGGGCCGGCCCCCAGCACGGCCACCGCGAACAGCGGCACGAGGGCCACCCTGATCCCGTGGGCGGTCCACCCGTTGGCGAAGCTGGAGACCAGGGCGGAGCGGTAGGCCCCCACTCGGCGCGCCTCGGCCACGGTCATCACCGGCTGGTTCCGGCGGTCCCCGCCGGCGCCGAGCACCTCGTCCTTGAGCCGGAAGTGCACCACGGCCACGGCCACCAGCAGCGACACCGCGTAGATCAGGAACGGCGCCTGCATGCCGAAGCCGGCGAGCAGGCCGCCGACCACGGGGCCGAGCACCCCGCCCACCAGGAACGCGGAGGCGTAGTAGCCCGAGACCCGCCCACGCATCCGCGGCGGTGCCAGCCGCACGATCAGCCCCATCGCCGAAATCGTGAACATCACCGAGCCGATCCCGCCGAGCCCCCGGAACAGCAGCAGCTGCCAGTAGGTCTGGGCGAAGGCGGTGGCCGCGGAGGACAGCGCGACGATGAGCACGCCGGTCACGTAGGTCGGGCGCTCGCCGATCCGGTTCAGGATCCGCCCGCCCGCCGGCGCGAAGAGGAGGCGGGCCACGGCGAAGACGCTGACCACGGCCGAGGCCGCGGCCACCCCGACGCCGAAGGTCGTGGCGAACTGGGGGAGCACCGGAGCCACGATGCCGTAGCCGATCGCGATGACGAAGGCGGCGGCGATGAGCACCGTGATCTGCTGGGGAACGCGGTCGCGCTCGGGCGCGGCGGCGGCGGGCTGGACAGGCACCCGTCGAGTCTAGGACCCCGGGCGGCGGCCCGGCCCCGCGGCCGCGGCCCGGGGACCGGGCGGTGTGAGAAGCTGGGCGACGTGGATTCGATACCCGTTCTCGCTTACGTGCTCATCGCCGTCGTGGTCCTCGGTCTGCTCGGGCTGGTCCTGTTGCGGGGGCCCAAGGCGCCCCGCGGCGGCTACCCCTCCACCCGGGACCCCGACGACCTCGAGGGCGGCCCCGTCGCGGCCCCCGGGGACCTGGAGCCCGGCACCGCCCCGGTCCCGCCCGCCGACGCCCGGCCGGCCCTCGACCGCCCCGAGTCCGCCGCGTCCCGGATGGCGCGGCTGCGCGGGCGGCTGGCCCGGTCCAACAACGTCTTTGGCAAGGGCCTGCTGGCCCTGCTCTCGCGCGACCGCATCGACCAGGACGTGTGGGACGAGATCGAGGAGACGCTGCTCCTCGCCGACCTCGGCACCGACTCGTCCATGGCCCTCGTCGAGGCCCTCCAGCGCCGGGTCAAGGTCGAGGGCACCAACGACCCCGCCCACGTGAAGGCCATGCTCCGGGAGGAGCTCCTCGCGCTGGTCGACCCGTCGATGGACCGGTCCCTGGCCGTGGAGCGCAAGGGGGCGGTCCCCGCCGTCGTCCTCGTGGTGGGCGTCAACGGCGTGGGCAAGACCACCACCGTGGGCAAGCTCGCGCGCGTGCTCGTCGCCGAGGAGAAGGACGTGGTGCTCGGGGCCGCGGACACCTTCCGCGCCGCGGCCGCCGACCAGCTCTCCACCTGGGGCGCCCGCGTGGGCGTGCCCACCGTGCGCTCGCACGTCGAGGGCGCCGACCCCGCCTCGGTGGCCTACGACGCCGTGACCGCCGGCATCGAGCACGAGGTGGACGTCGTGATGATCGACACCGCCGGCCGGCTCCAGAACAAGGCGGGGCTGATGGACCAGCTCGGGAAGATCAAGCGGGTCGTGGAGAAGGCCGCCGCGGTCGACGAGGTGCTGCTCGTCATCGACGCAACCACCGGGCAGAACGGCATGACTCAGGCGCGGGTCTTCGCCGAGGTGGTCGACGTCACCGGCATCGTCCTCACCAAGCTGGACGGCACCGCCAAGGGTGGCATCGTGGTCGCCATCCAGAAGAGCCTCGGGGTGCCGGTCAAGCTCATCGGCCTCGGCGAGGGACCCGACGACCTCGCGCCCTTCGAACCCGAGAGCTTCGTGGACGCCCTGCTCGACTGATCCGTCCCCCGATCGCCCCACACGCCCGCCGCAGTTTACGTGCTCGTAACCATTGCGGCGGGCGTGAAACATGCCCGCAACCCCGCGCGGCGGCGGGCGAAACATCTCTCTCGGACACTCGACAGTGAACGGTGAGCACCGGACGGCCCCTCGGGGAACGGGCCAGTGGCACCGGTGACCTGACAACCTTCAGAGAGAGGTGCACATCGTGGATATCACCGCTGGACACGTGTGGACGATCGTGGCGGCAGCCCTGGTCTTCTTCATGACCCCCGGACTGGCCCTGTTCTACGGAGGGATGACCCGCGCCAAGGGCGTCCTGAACATGATGATGATGAGCTTCATCTCCATCGCGTTCGTCTCCGTGGTGTGGGTCCTGTGGGGCTACTCCATGAGCGGCGGGGACCCGCTGCTGGGCGGGCTCACGGGCAGCCCCGTGCCGTCCTTCGCCCTGGCCGACATCATGGGCACCGAGGACCTCCTCGGCGCCGCCTACGGCGGGACCTTCGCCATCATCACCGTCGCCCTGATCTCCGGGGCCATCGCCGACCGGGCCCGCTTCGGCGCCTGGGCCGTGTTCGTGCCCGTCTGGGCCACGCTCGTCTACGCCCCCCTGGCCTACATGGTCTGGGGCGGCGGGCTGCTCACCGAGGACGGCGCCGTGGGCTCCGCGATCGGCGAGGCCATCGACTTCGCCGGCGGCCTCGTGGTGCACATTAACGCCGGCGTGGCCGCGCTGATCCTCATCATGATCGTCGGCGCCCGCCAGGGCTTCGGCAAGGACCCGAGCCAGCGCCCCCACAACCTTCCGCTCGTGATGCTGGGCGCCGCGATCCTGTGGTTCGGCTGGTTCGGCTTCAACGCCGGTGCCGCGGGCACCGCCGAGCAGGCCGGCCTCATCTGGATCAACACCCTCGTGGCCCCCTCCGCGGCCATGCTGGGCTGGCTGCTCACCGAGCGCATCCGCGACAAGCACGCCACCTCCCTGGGCGCCGCCTCCGGCGCCGTGGCCGGGCTCGTGGCCATCACCCCGGCCTGCGCCAACGTCTCCCCGGTCTGGGCGATCGTGATCGGCTTCGTGGCCGGCATCTGCTCCGCCCTCGCCGTGGGCCTGAAGTACCGGCTGCGCATGGACGACTCCTTGGACGTCATCGGAGTGCACCTCGTCTCCGGCATCGTCGGCACCGTGGCCCTGGGCTTCGTGGCGCTGCCCTCCGAGGGCACCGCGGGCCTGTTCTACGGCGGCGGCTTCGGCCTGCTGCTCACCCAGGTCGTCGCGGTGCTCGTCTCGGTCCTGTACTGCGCCGTGCTCACCTTCGTCATCGCCATCGCGATCGACAAGACCATCGGCTTCCGGATCCCGGAGCGGGACGAGATCGACGGCATCGACATCACCCAGCACGCCGAGTCCGGCTACGCCCTGGCCGGGGACGCCACGGGCTCCTTCAGCCCCGGCCGGCACGCCGCGGGCGAGGACGCCTCGTCCTTCGAGCCCGGCCGCTCCGAGCCGGTGCACAGCTGAGCCGTGCGGCGACCGCCGGCTCATCCCACCCTCACGAAAGGCTCCCCTTCATGAAACTCGTCACCGCGATCGTGCGCCCCGAGAAGTTCAAGGACATCAAGTCCGCCCTTGAGTCCTACGGCGTCCAGGGCATGACGGTCCAGAACGTGCACGGCTACGGGCAGCAGCGCGGGCACACCGAGGTCTACCGCGGCGCGGAGTACACGGTGGACCTGCTCGAGAAGGTCCGGGTCGAGATCCTCGTGGACAACCACCAGGCCACGGACATCGTCGACGTCATCGTCTCCTCCGCGAACACCGGCCGCGCCGGTGACGGGAAGGTGTGGGTCACCGACGTGCACCAGGCCGTGCGCGTGCGCACCGGCGAGCGCGACGAGACGGCGCTCTGACCCCACCCGTCCCGACGGCCGGCCCCCTCCACCGGGAGAGGGCCGGCCGTCGTCGTCCCCGCACGGAGACGGGGCGGGCCCCGCGCCGCCCGGAGTTGCTAACCTTGGACACTGACCCGCCACACCGGGCCGGGCCGCGGCCTGCGGCGCAGACCGCGGGGCACCGGCCGCCTCCCTCGACGAAAGCAGCTTTCGACCCGTGTTCAATTCACTGTCCGACCGGTTGACCGCCACCTTCAAGAACCTCAAAGGCAAGGGACGCCTGACCGAGGCGGACGTCGACGCCACCGTGCGGGAGATCCGCCGCGCCCTGCTCGACGCCGACGTCGCCGTGCCGGTCGTGCGGGAGTTCACCGCCGCGGTCAAGGAGCGCGCCCTCGGGCTCGAGGTCTCCGAGGCGCTGAACCCCGGCCAGCAGGTCGTGAAGATCGTCAACGAGGAGCTGCAGAACATCCTCGGCGGTCAGACCCGCCGGATCCGGATGGCCAAGACCGGGCCCACGATCATCATGCTCGCCGGCCTCCAGGGCGCCGGCAAGACCACCCTGGCCGGCAAGCTCGGCAAGTGGCTCAAGGGCCAGGGCCACCGCCCCCTGCTCGTGGCCTCCGACCTCCAGCGGCCCAACGCGGTCACCCAGCTCAAGGTCGTGGGCGAGCGCGCCGGCGTGCCGGTCTTCGCCCCGCATCCGGGCACCACCTCGGAGTTCGACGACCCCACGGGCGACCCCGTGCAGGTCGCCCGGGACGGCGTGGCCCAGGCCCGCGCGCGGCTGCACGACGTGGTCATCGTGGACACCGCCGGCCGCCTCGGCATCGACGAGGCCCTCATGGACCAGGCCCGCGACATCCGCGACGCCGTCCGGCCCGACGAGGTGCTCTTCGTCATCGACGCCATGATCGGCCAGGACGCCGTGAACACGGCCCAGGCCTTCAACGAGGGCGTCGACTTCACCGGCGTGGTCCTGTCCAAGCTCGACGGCGACGCCCGCGGCGGTGCCGCGCTGTCCGTGGCCTCCGTGACCGGCAAGCCCATCATGTTCGCCTCCACCGGGGAGAACGTCGACGACTTCGAGCAGTTCCACCCGGACCGCATGGCGTCCCGCATCCTCGACATGGGCGACGTCCTCACGCTGATCGAGCAGGCCGAGAAGCAGTGGGACCGCGACGAGGCCGAGAAGATGGCCCGGAAGTTCACCGACCAGGAGGACTTCACCTTCGAGGACTTCCTCGCGCAGATGCAGCAGCTGCGCAAGATGGGGTCGATGAAGAAGATGCTCATGATGATGCCGGGCGCCGCCGGCATGCGCGAGCAGCTCGAGAACTTCGACGAGCGCGAGATCGACCGCGTCGAGGCCATCGTCCGGTCCATGACCCCGCACGAGCGGGTCGCGCCCAAGATCATCAACGGCTCCCGCCGCGCCCGCATCGCGAAGGGCTCGGGCGTCACCGTCTCCGAGGTGAACCAGCTCATGGAGCGCTTCGCGCAGGCGCAGAAGATGATGAAGCGCCTGGCCCAGGGCAAGGGCGTGCCCGGCATGCCCGCCGGCATCCCCGGCATGCCCGGCGCGGGCGGCGGCCCGAAGAAGGGCAAGGGCAAGGGCTCCGCGAAGAAGGGCGGGTCCCGCTCCGGCAACCCCGCCAAGCGGGCGCAGGAGAACGCGGCCCTCGAGCAGCAGCGCAAGCAGAAGGCGCCCGCCGGATCGGCGTTCGGCGCGGCACCGGGGCAGCCGGACCCCGCGGACCTGAACCTGCCCAAGGGCTTCGAGAAGTTCCTGGGGCAGTGATCGCGCCGTGAGCTCCTACCTGTCAGAGACCGAGCTGAAGCAGTTCGTCGACTCGCTGCCCACCCGCCGCCTCGCCGCGGAGGCCCTCATCCGGGACCCCGAGGGCCGCGTGCTCCTCGTGGAGCCCAACTACAAGTCCGACTGGACCGTGCCCGGAGGCACCGTCGAGGCGGGGGAGGACCCCCGCACCGGGTGCTTCCGCGAGGTCGTCGAGGAGGTCGGCCTGCACCTGCCCGAGGGCCGGCTCCTCGTCGTCCACCACGGCGTGGCGATGGGCCTGTGGGGGGACTCGGTCTCCTTCGTCTACGACGGCGGCGTCATCAACGCCGACACGCCCATCACGATCCAGGAGGAGGAGCTGCTCAGCCACCGCTGGACGGCGCCGGAGGACCTGGACCGGTACCTGCGGCCCGGGCTGGCCCGCCGCCTGCGGGCGGGCCTGGCCGCCCTCGAGGACGGCACCACGGCCGAGCTCGTCGACGGGCCCCGCTGAGCGACCCGGGGCCACCCGGCGCACGCCCCGGGCCCCCGGCCGGGCCCCGGCGACGGCGTAGCATGGACGCCATGACCTCACTCCCCGCCGACGACATCGCGTCCCCCACCTCCGCGTGGGACCTGGTCCCGGCCACGGTGCTGTGCGCGACGGAGTCCACCGCGTCCGAAGGACCCGGGCCGCGCCCCACCTGCGAGGGGATGCGCAAGGTCATCGCCCACCACCGCCTGATCAGCGCCTACGCCGAGGGCCCCCGGGCCACACAGCTGATGTTCCTCGCCGACGCCGAGGGCCGGCTGGCGCAGGGGGCCGAGGACGGCTCCGTGCAGCCCGGCTGCACCCTCGACGAGCTCTCCGAGACCTTCGTGCGGATGACCGGCCAGCAGCTCCAGCCCGAGCACCCGGGACTGCGCCGGGTGCTGCTCGTGCACCTGGACGCCCCCGAGCTGCCCGTGCTGGCGGCCCTGTCCGGCACCGGCTTCACCGCCGTGTCCCGGCACGGCTGGTCCGTGGTGGTCTTCGACGCCGAGGTCGACTTCTGGGCCGTGCGCACCGGTCTCGCCGAGACCGCCGTGGCGCTGTCCTCGGACGGGGCCACCCGCTCCTTCGAGGTCCTGCTCGCGGGGGAGGACCCGGCGTCCGTCACCGATCTCGAGGCGGCCGACGCCGTGTGCGCCCTCGAGTGGGGCCCCGACTGGCTCCCCGCGGGCGGGGTGTCCGTCGAGGCCGAGCAGACGCCGGCCGCCCGGTTCGAGCGCGACCTCGTCCGGCTGTGCTCCGGCGGCACCTCGGACCTGCAGATCGAGTCCGTGGCCTCCGTCTTCGACCTGGACCCGGCCGAGACCAACCGGCTGCGCAACTACGTGCTGGGGGGGTCCACCGACCTGGTCCTGGAGTCCGTCCTGCAGCTGCTGGGCCTGCCCGTGCTCGCCGCCAAGGTCGTCGAGGGCCACCGTGAGCTCACGGCCACCGAGGGCGCCGAGCACTACGAGCCCACGGGCGTGGGCTCGGCCCTGCTGCGGGGGATGACCACCGAGCCCACCGGCGACGGGCTGTTCGCGCGGTACCAGCGGGCCCTCGTCCGCCGCCCGGAGCTGCTGCTGGCCGTGGCCGGCACCGAGACGGCCCTCGGGGTGGGGCTCGCCGGCGCGGCCCGGCGCGGCGGGGCCGGGGCGCGCGTGCTCGGCACCCTCTCCGCGGCGCTGCTCGCGGACGCCGCCGCGGAGAGCGCCTACTACGCCGCCCTGCGCGGCGCGCGCCGCCGCCGGAACGAGGAGCGGCCCGCGGCCCCCGGGCCCACCGCCCAGCTCCCGGAGCCGTCCGCCGCCCCCGGCTCGCGAGCGCGCCTGCGCCGCTTCTTCGGCCTGCACCGCGGCTGAGCGCCCCCGCAGGATCCCCCGCGGGGCGGAAGTCCCGCGCCGCCGCCGCGGGCTACCGTGGGGGCGTGCACACCCGACCCACCACCGACCCGGACGCGGGACCGGACCCGGCCCCCGTCCGGCGCGCTCCGCTCGCGGTGCGCGTCACCGCCTGGCTGAACGACCCCGAGGACCCGTTCTGGTCCCGGCCCGCGCCCACGGCGGCCCAGCGGCGCAACGACGTGCTGGCCGCCCTGGGCTTCCTGCTCGTCTCCCTCCTCGCCTCCGTGCTGCTGCACAGCTACGCGGGGCTCGCGGAGGGGGACGAGCCCTGGCGCTTCTACCTCAGCACCGTGCTCATCGTGGTGCCCCTCGCCGTGCGCCGTCGCTTCCCGCTGCCGGTCGTGGTCGCGTCCTCCGCGCTGTTCCTGGGCCTGACGTACGCGAGCCCCACGGCCGCCATGACGCTGCCCTTCCAGGGCGCCTACTTCGCGGCCCTCTACGCCGCCGTCGCCTGGTCGCGCGACCGCCAGGCCCTGTGGGTCGCGATGTCGGTGGTCGTGGGCACCATGGGCCTGTGGCTGCTCGGCGCCTTCACCATCACCAACGCCTACGCGGACTTCCTCTCCGGTCTTGGCGAGGTCGACGGGCCGCTGCCCCAGCTGCCGTCCTACGCGGTGTTCACCCTGATCGTGAACGCCGTGTACTTCGGTGGGGCGGTGCTGGCCGGGCGCGCGTCCTGGCGGTCCGCGCTGCAGCAGCACCGCCTCGCGGCCCAGGCGCAGCGGATCCGGGAGCAGTCCGCCGAGATCGCCCGCCGCGCCGTCGTCGACGAACGGCTGCGCATCGCCAGGGAGCTGCACGACGTCGTCGCCCACCACGTGTCCGTCATCGGCATCCAGGCGGGGGCGGCGCGCAAGGTTCTGGACCGTGACCCCGCCGCCGCCACCACCGCCCTGCGCACGATCGAGACGTCCAGCCGGACCGCCGTGGGGGAGATGCGCCAGCTGCTCGGCGTGCTCCGCGCCGATGGCGAGGAGGGCGCCCCGGGCCCCGGCGGAGGCGACCCCGACGCCGCGCGCCGGCCGGACCCCGGCCTCGCCGACATCGCCGCCCTCGCCCGCCGGCACGCGGACAACGGGCTCGCGGTGGACGTCCGCACCGTCGAGGCCGTCCCGGGTGACCTGGACAGGATCCCGCCGGCCCTCGGCCTGTCCGTCTTCCGGTGCGCCCAGGAGTCCCTGTCCAACGTGATCCGCCACTCCACGGCCGGCACTGCGTCCGTCACCCTGCGCACCGGCCGCGGCCCGGAGGGGCAGCCCTGGTTCGAGCTCGAGGTCCTCGACGACGGCTCGCCCCGCCGCGGCACCGCCGGCACCGGGTTCGGCCTCCAGGGGCTGCGCGAGCGCGTGCGCCTGCACGGCGGCGAGGCGGAGATCGGGCCGCGCTCCGGCCGGCCCGGCTGGCGGGTCCGCACCCGCTGCCCCCTGCCTGCCGGCGGCACCGGGGAAGACGCCCCGGACGCGGCCGCCGCCGGCGCCTCCGGCACCCCGGACGGGATTCTGCGAGGATCGGAGGCATGATCCGTGTCCTGCTCGCCGACGACCACGCCCTCGTGCGCTCCGGCTTCGCCATGGTCCTGTCCGTGGAGGACGACATCGAGGTCGTGGCCCAGGCCTCCGACGGCGCGGAGGCCGTCGCCGCCGCCCGCGACGGGGCCGTGGACGTGGCCCTGCTCGACGTGCAGATGCCGGTCATGGACGGCATCGAGGCCACCCGCCGGATCGTCGGGACCGGGTGCGCGAAGGTCGTGATCGTCACCACGTTCGACCGCGAGGACTACCTCTTCGACGCGCTCGCCGCCGGGGCCAGCGGGTTCCTGCTGAAGAACGCCGACCCGGACGACCTCGTGGAGGCCGTGCGCGCCGTGGCCGGCGGCCACGCGCTGCTCGCCCCCGAGGCCACGCTGCGCGTCATCCGGGCCCTGACCGCGGACGCCCCGGCACCCGCCCCCGAGGCCGCTCCCGCGCCGGCCGACCCCCCGCCGTCCGACCCCGCCCGGCGCCGGGTCGTCGAGTCCCTCACCGAGCGGGAGCACGAGGTGCTGCTGCTGGTCTCGGACGGGCTGTCCAACGCGGAGATCGCCCAGCGGCTGTACCTCGGGCCCGCCACCGTCAAGACGCACGTGTCCAACATCCTCGCCAAGACGGGCTCCCGGGACCGGGTGCAGGCCGTCGTCTTCGCCCACCGGGCGGGCCTCGTCGACTGAGCGGGCTCCGCCCCGGGACGGAGGCCACCGGCCGCGACCCGCTCCCCGGGGCGCCCCGCACTCCGCCCGGGTGGGGATCCGCCGGGGCCCCCGCGTTCGTAGGCTGACCACGAGCCGCCCGGCACCCACCGGGAGGACGCACCCCGAGAGGACCCGGGCCCATGAGCACCAGCACCACCCCCGCCGCGACCACGACCCGCTTTCGGAGCCGCCCCGAGGGGCACGTCCTGGAGGCGCGGAGCCTGAGCCGGTCCTTCGGGGGCCGCACCGTGGTCGAGGACGTCTCCTTCCGGGTCGAGCCCGGCCGGATGACCGGCTTCGTCGGCGCCAACGGCGCGGGCAAGACCACGACCATGCGGATGCTGATGGGCGTGCTGCGCGTCTCCGCCGGCGAGGTCCTGTGGGACGGCCGTCCCGCCACCGCGGCGGACCGAGCCCGGTTCGGGTACATGCCCGAGGAGCGGGGGCTCTACCCCAAGCAGCCGGTGCTCGACCAGCTCGGCTACCTCGGCCGGCTCCACGGCATGGACCGCAGGGACGCCCTCGCGGAGGCCGGGCGGCTGCTGGAGCGCTTCGGCCTGGCCGAGCGCGGGAAGGACAGGCTGGAGTCCCTCTCCCTCGGCAACCAGCAGCGGGTGCAGGTCGCCGCCGCGCTCCTGCACGGGCCCGCCGCCCTGGTGCTGGACGAGCCGTTCTCCGGCCTGGACCCCGTGGCGGTGGACTCCATGGTCGAGCTGCTGCGCGAGCACACGGCCCAGGGCGTGCCCGTGCTCTTCTCGAGCCACCAGCTCGACCTCGTCGACCGGCTCTGCGACTCCCTGGTCGTCCTCTCCGGCGGCCGGGTCCTGGCCTCCGGCCCGGCCGAGGACCTGCGCCGCACCGGTCCCCGCCGGCACCGGCTGCGCTGCGAGCAGGACGCCGGCTGGGTGCGGGACCTGCCGGGCGTGCGCGTCGTCGACGTCGACGGACCGGCCGCGGTGCTCGAGCTCGAGGACGCCGCCGCCCGCCGCCGTGTCCTCGAGACCGCCGTGCCCCGCGGGCTCCTGGAGTTCGCCGAGATCGTGCCCTCCCTGTCCGACGTCTACCGGGAGGTCACCCGATGAGCGCCCGCCCGCCCGCAGCCCGTCCCTGGTGGATCGTCACGTCCCGCGAGATCTCCGTCAAGCTGCGGGACCGGTCCTTCCTGCTCTCCACGGTGGTCACGGTGCTCCTCGTGGCCGCCTCGATCGCCGCCTCCGCCCTGTTCGGGGGCCAGGCCGCCGACCACGTCCTGGCGACCGCGGCGCCCGACGCGGCGCCCGTCGCGGCGCGGGCCGCGCAGGAGCTGGCGGATCGCGGCGAGGACACTCTCACCGTGCACTCCGCCCACTCCCCGGACGCGGCCCGCGAGGCGGTGGCCGACGGGACCGCCGACGCCGCTCTGCTGCGGGACCTCGACGGGTGGACGGTGGTCGGCCAGGACGACGTCGACCCCGCCCTCGGCCGGGTCCTCGAGGACGCGGTGGCCGCGGAGACGCTGGCGGCCGGCGCCCGGGCCGCCGGGA
Source organism: Kocuria sp. CPCC 205263 (assembly GCF_040981075.1). Lineage (NCBI taxonomy): Bacteria > Bacillati > Actinomycetota > Actinomycetes > Micrococcales > Micrococcaceae > Kocuria > Kocuria sp. CPCC 205263. The sequence continues at coordinate 362,084 of NZ_JAVKPV010000005.1, forward strand.
CGACCGCCGAGGAGCTGACCGCGGGTGCCGAGGTGCGCACCGAGCTGCTGTCCGGCGGCCAGGACCGCGGCCCCGCACGGCTCGTGGTGGGCTTCGTCTTCGCGTTCCTGTTCTACCTGGCCGCCATCCTCTTCGGCATGGCCATCGCCAACTCCGTGCTCGAGGAGAAGCAGAACCGGGTCGTGGAGATCCTGGCCACCGCCGTCCCCGTCCGGCAGCTGCTCTACGGCAAGGTGCTCGGCAACTCCCTGCTCGCGTTCGGTCAGATCGGGCTCTACGCCGCCGTCGGCCTCGTCGGCGTCAACGTCACGGGCGCCGCCGCGGACGTCGGCTGGATCCTCGCCGCGTCCGGCTGGTTCGTGGCCTTCTTCGTGGCAGGCTTCGCCGCGCAGGCCTCCGTCTGGGCGGTCCTCGGCTCCCTGGCCTCCCGCTCCGAAGACCTGCAGACGAACACCGGGCCGATCATGACGGTGCTCATCGGAGCCCTCTTCGTGGGCCTCTACGCCGAGGGCGCGTGGCTCACGGCCGCGTCCTTCGTCCCGGTCGTCTCCTCGGTGGCGATGCCCATCCGGATGCTGGACGGCGGCGTCGCCTGGTGGCAGCCCGTGCTGTCCCTCGCGCTGGCCCTGGCCGCGGCCTGGGTGCTGCTGCGCCTCGGGGAGCGGATCTACCAGCGCGCCGTGTTCCAGGGCGGACGCTCCCTCACGTGGCGGGAGGCCGCACGCCTCGAGCAGTGAGCGGGCAGCGCGCCGCGGGACGCCGGACTTGACGGCGTCTGGCATACTGGACGGGTACTCGATGCGTGCGGTCCCTCTCGCCGCACGTTTCTCGTGTCCACAGAACCCCTGTGACCGGCCCGCCCCACGGGAGCGAGACCAGGGCGTTCACCTCATCCAAGAACCAGGAGAGTCCACACCAGTGGCTGTTAAGATCCGTCTCAAGCGCATGGGCAAGATGCGCGATCCCCGTTACCGCGTCGTCGTCGTCGACTCCCGCAAGAAGCGCGACGGCCGCGTCATCGAGGAGATCGGCAAGTACCACCCGACCGAGCACCCCTCCTACATCGAGGTCGTCTCGGACCGCGCCCAGTACTGGCTCGGCGTCGGCGCCCAGCCGTCCGAGGCCGTCGCCGCCATCCTGAAGGTGACCGGCGACTGGCAGCGGTTCAAGGGCGAGGAGGGCGCCGAGGGCACCCTCCGGACGCGCGAGCCCAAGGCCGAGTTCGTCGCCCCCGACAAGGGCTCCGTGGTCGTCCCCGAGGCGATCACCCCCAAGGGCGAGAAGGCCGAGCCGGCCGCCCCCGGTGCCGAGTCCGACGACGCCCCCGCGGCTGACGCCGAGAAGGCCGAGTAGTCATGCTCGCCGACGCGTTGGAGCACCTGGTCCGCGGGATCGTGGACAGCCCCGATGACGTCGACGTCCGTGTCAAGAGCGGGCGCCGGTCGGAGACCCTCGAGGTCCGGGTGCACCCGGACGACCTCGGGCGGGTCATCGGCCGCCAGGGCCGCACGGCCAAGGCGCTGCGCACCGTCGTGGGCGCACTCGCCGAGGACGGCCCGGTCCGGATCGACGTCGTCGACACCGACCGCACCCGCTGAGGCGCGCACCGGGCGCCCCGGCCTCCGGTCCCGCCGCCCGCACGGTCCCCGCATCCGCACCGGATGCGGGGACCGTCGGCTTTTCCCCGCCACCGCACCCCTCCCCGCGGCCACCTGGCCGCCGACCCCCAGGAGATCCATGAAGGTCCAGGTCGCCCGCGTCGGCAAGCCCCACGGCATCCGGGGGGAGGTCACCGTGCAGCTGTTCACCGACGCCCCGGAGGAGCGCTTCGCCCCCGGGGCCCGGCTGCTGCTCGAGCCGTCCGGCCCTCTCGCCCCCGAGGGCGTGGTCACCGTGCGCGGGGCGCGCTGGAACAAGGCCGTGCTCGTGGTGGCCCTCGAGGAGGTCCCCGACCGCAACGGGGCCGAGACCCTGCGTGGGGCCCGCCTCTACGCCGAGGCGCTGGAGGAGGACCCCGAGTCCGACGAGTGGTACGAGCACGAGCTGGTCGACCTCGAGGTGCGCACCGGCCCCGAGGACGGATCGGGCCCGCGGATCGGCGTGGTCACCGGGCTGCGCACCCTGCCCGTCCAGGACCTGCTGGAGATCGAGCTCGACGAGGGACGGCGCGAGGCCGTGCTCCCCTTCGTCGAGGAGATCGTGCCGGTCGTCGACCCCGAGGGGGGCTTCGTCGTGGTGACCCCTCCGCCGGGGCTGCTCGAGCTCGGCCTCGACGAGGGCAAGCCCGACGACGGGAACGGCGACGACGGGAACCCCGGCGGCGGGGACCCCGGCACCGGGGACTCCGCGGACGGGGCGCCGGAGGGCGGGCGCTGATGCGCATCGACGTCGTCAGCATCTTCCCCGAGTACCTCTCCGCCCTGGACCTCTCCCTGATCGGCAAGGCCCGGCAGCAGGGCCTTCTCGAGCTGACCGTGACGGACCTGCGCGAGTTCACGACCGACCGGCACCGCACCGTGGACGACACCCCCTACGGCGGCGGGGCCGGCATGGTCATGAAGCCGGAGCCGTGGGCCGCGGCGCTCGGCGCCGTCCTCGGCGGCGGACCCGCGCCCGCGGGGGAGCGGCCGGTGCTGGTCGTGCCCTCCCCGGCCGGTGAGGTCTTCACCCAGGCCACCGCCCGCGAGCTGGCCCTGCGGGAGCACCTCGTCTTCGCGTGCGGGCGCTACGAGGGCATCGACGAGCGCGTGGTCGACTGGTCCCGCGAGCACTTCGAGGTCCGCCCCATGAGCCTCGGCGACTACGTCCTCAACGGCGGGGAGGTCGCCGTGCTCGCCATGGTCGAGGCCATCGGGCGCCTCGTGCCCGGCGTGGTCGGCAACCCCGAGTCCCTCGTGGAGGAGTCCCACGCCGACGGCCTGCTCGAGTACCCCGTCTACACCAAGCCCGCGCTGTGGCGGGACCGCCCGGTCCCCGAGGTCCTGCTCTCCGGCCACCACGGCCGGATCGCCCGCTGGCGGCGGGACCGCCAGCTGCAGCGCACCGCGGCCCGCCGCCCCGACCTCGTCGCGTCCCTCGACCCCGCCGGCCTGGACCGCGCGGACCGCGCCGTCCTGGCCGAGGCGGGGTGGGTCGTCTCGGGCGGACACGTGGTGCGCGCCGGGGACGGCGCCTCCGGGGAACCTGTGGCATAATGTTCAGCTGTGTGTCTGCTGGGCACGCCCCTGCCGCAGGGGGATGAGCGACCAACAGCCGGACACCCGGGACCCCGAACAGGGCTCCCGTCACCACGTCTTGCGGATCACGTACCCGGATTGGGCACCGCCCGGCCACCACGGATCCGTGCCGACCCACGTGAGCGACCTGCGGCGTTCACCAGGAGAGTCACCATGAACATTCTCGACCAGCTCGACGCCAAGTCGCTGCGCAGCGACGTCCCCGACTTCCGTCCGGGCGACACCCTCAACGTGCACGTCAACATCGTCGAGGGCAGCCGCTCCCGCGTCCAGGTCTTTAAGGGCTTCGTCCTCGGCCGCCAGGGCGCCGGCGTGCACGAGACCTTCACCGTCCGCAAGGTCTCCTTCGGAGTGGGCGTGGAGCGCACCTTCCCGGTGCACTCCCCGGTCATCGAGAAGATCGAGGTCGTCACCCGCGGTGACGTCCGCCGCGCGAAGCTCTACTACATGCGCGACCGCCACGGCAAGGCCGCCCGCATCCGCGAGAAGCGCGACAACACCACGGCCAAGTCCTCGAAGTCCGGCAAGGCCGTCAAGTCCGGCAAGTCCGGCAAGTAGGACAGCGCGCGCTTCGGTGCCCACCGGAACCCGCGCACGGGACCCCCGCGCCACCGGGTCCCACGCCGTTCGGCGAGAACGCCAGCCCCGTGCTCGGGGCTGGCGTTCCGTCGTCCTCGCCCTCCTGGTGGCCGTGCTGGTCACCGGCCTGTTGCGCGCCTTCGTGCTGGACGTCTACTGGATCGGGTCGGACTCGATGCAGCCCACGGTCGAACCGGGGGACCGGGTGCTCGTGGGCAAGCTCGTCGACGAGGGCGGTCTCGAACGGGGCGACCTCGTGGTCTTCGACGGGCGGGGCAGCTTCGCCCCGCTGCACAGCGACGACCCGTGGCCCGCGCGGGTCCTGCAGACCCTCGGCCGGTGGAGCGGGCTCACCGGCTCGGACAGCGTGTACCTCAAGCGGGTCGTCGGCACCCCCGGGGACACCGTCGCCTGCTGCGGTCCCTCCGGCCGCCTCGAGGTCGACGGCGAGGAGATCGTCGAGGACTACGTCCTCGACGGGGACCGGCCCAGCGAGGTTGAGTTCACCGCGGTGGTCCCGGAGGGCAGGCTCTGGCTGATGGGCGACCACCGGTCGGTGTCCGTGGACTCGCGCAGCCTGCTCGGCGCGCCCGGTGGCGGACTGGTCCGAGCGGATAAGGTCATCGGAGAACCCATTGCTGTTCTGTGGCCCCGTGACCGGGCCGGGCAGCTCTGACGCGATCCGCACGGATCCGGATCCGGACGCCCACAGGCGTCCGCCCAGGAAGGACGAGAGCAGTGGCCGACAGGACCCAGCCCGCCGGCGACGGCGTGCCCCAGGAGAACCACGGCGTCCCCGGTGACGCCGCCGTTCCCGTCCCGGCAGCGCCCACCGCCGACGCGGAGCGCGCCACCGCACCCCTCGACGGCGCCGAGGACGGGCCGGATCAGGCGTCGTCGCGCCGCGCGGGCCGCCGCTCCTCCGACCGGCGCTCCCGCAAGAAGCGCCCCGACACCTTCCGGGGCTCGGCGCGGGAGATCCTCCTCGTGCTGGTCTGGGCCGTGCTCATCGCCTTCGTCGTGAAGACCCTGCTGGTGCGGGGGTTCTACATCCCCTCCGGCTCGATGGAGAACACCCTCCAGCTCAACGACCGCATCTTCGTCAACGTGCTCGAGCCCACCTTCGGCCCGCTCGAGCGCGGGGACATCGTGGTCTTCGAGGACGCCAAGGGCTGGCTGCCGGCCCAGCCCGACAGCGGGGGCGGGCCAACCGATGCCGTCTACGACGCCCTGGCCTTCGTCGGCGTGCTGCCCGACCGCACCGACCAGCACCTCATCAAGCGCGTCATCGGGGTCGGGGGCGACACCGTGGTGTGCTGCGACGCCTCGGGGCGGGTCACGGTCAACGGGGAGGCCCTCGAGGAGCAGGACGCGTACCTCCACCCGGGGTCCGCGCCCTCGGAGCTCGAGTTCGAGGTCGAGGTCCCCGAGAACCACTACTTCGTGCTGGGCGACCACCGGGACGCGTCCGCCGACGCCCGGGTGCACCTGGCCGAGATCGCGGACAACGGCGCGTTCGTCAGCCACGACGACGTCGTCGGCACCGCGTTCGTCATCGCCTGGCCGCTCGACCGGTTGCAGCTGCTGCAGAACCCGGACGAGGTCTTCGCGGACGTCGCCGACCGGTCCACCGGTGGCTCCTGAGCCTCGGCCGGGCCGGCGCGCGTTGCCGCCCCGGGGCGGGGCCCCGGGGCTCGTCGTCGAGCGGTCCCTGCAGGAGCCGGACGGGCGCCTCGTCGGCGGTATGGACGAGGTGGGCCGCGGGGCCCTCGCCGGACCCGTCACCGCCGGGCTGGTCGTCCTGCGACCCGGGACCGAGCGCGGTGTCCCCGGGCTGCGGGACAGCAAGCTGCTCACCCCTGCACGGCGCGAAGCGCTCGTCCCCCGCATCCTCGCCTGGTGCGCGGCCGCCGGCGTCGGCCACGCCTCGCCGCAGGAGATCGACGGACTCGGCCTGACGGCCGCGCTGCGCCTGGCCGGACACCGGGCGATCGCGGCCGCGGCGCGGCGGGGGACGCCGCCCGACGTCGTGCTCCTCGACGGCGCGCACGACTGGCTCTCGGAGCCCGGCTCCGGCACGCTCTTCGGCGACCCCCCGCCCGCGGCGGACGACCTCCCGTTGCACGGGTGGGACGGACGGGTCGTGACCCGCGTCAAGGCCGACCTGACGTGCGCGTCCGTCGCCGCCGCCAGCGTGCTCGCGAAGGTCGAGCGGGACCGGGTCATGGGCGAGCTCGCCGCGGGCTGGCCGCAGTACGGTTGGGGCAGCAACAAGGGCTACGGCGCCGTCCGGCACCGCCGCGCCCTCGAGGAGCACGGGACGACGCCGCACCACCGGCTCAGCTGGCGGCTCACGCAGGCGCCGCCCGCGGCCGCGCCGAGCACGATCGGAGACGGGACGACATGAGCGCCGAAGAACTCGAGAACTTCGAGACGGACCTCGAACTGCAGCTGTACCGCGAGTACCGGGACGTCGCCGGGCTCTTCCAGTTCGTGGTGGAGACGGACCGCCGCTTCTACCTGGCCAACTCGGTCCGGGTCGAGCCGGTCGAGACGAAGAACGGGCTGTACTTCGACGTGGAGCTCAAGGACGCATGGGTGTGGGACGTCTACCGCTCCGCCCGCTTCGTGAAGCACGTGCACGTCATGAGCTTCAAGGACGTCAACGTGGAGGAGCTCGCCCACGCGGACCCCTTCGCGGTGCCGGGCGCCGCCGGGCCCGTGCCGGAGGGGCCCGCGGCCCCCTGATCCGCCCTGCACACGGCCCGTGGGGTCCCTCGGCGGGGGACCGGCGTGGCGCACGATGAGGACACCCGCCCGGCCGCCGCCGGGACGGCGCCGCCGAGCAAGGAGGTGTCCCGTGTCCGAGGGACTGGGCGCGCGCGGCGAGCAGGTGGCGGCCGCCCACCTCGAGGCGCAGGGGTACCGCGTCCTGGAGCGCAACTGGCGCGCACGGCCCTCCCGGGACGGACTGCGGGGGGAGGCCGACCTCGTCGCGGAGCACGAGGGCTGGGTGGTCGTCGTCGAGGTGAAGACCCGTTCGACCCTGCGGTACGGGCATCCGTTCGAGTCCATTACGCGGCAGAAGATCGTCCGTCTGCACCGCCTGGCGGCCGCCTGGGCGCGGACCCACGACCGCGACCCCCGGGTGGTCAGGGTCGATGCCGTTGCAATTACTTTCGCACACGGCGGAGGGCCGGAGATCGAGGTCCTGCGGCAGATCCAATGAGACGCGGCGCGCCCCGGCCCGCGTGACATGCCTCGTGCGACGTGCCAATGTTGAACCGTCGATGACCGGGAGTAACGACGGAGGTGTGCTGTGGTCGCTGCGGGACCGCTCGCCGCTCCACGACGCGCTGCGGCTCTCGCGGCGGCCGTCGCGCTGACCGCCACCGGGTGCGGCGTGCTGAAGGCCCCGGAGCCCGACGCGATCGCGCAGCCGGGCACCGTGACCACCGCGCCCATCGGTCTCAGCCCGGGCCCGTACGCCCTCACCACCGACGAGGGCGCGGTCATCACCTTCGACCTGCCCACCGTGCCGGCCCCCGACGACGACGTCGAGCAGCTGCGGCGGGACCTGAACGTGGAGCCGGTGGTCTACGTGGAGCTGCACATCGACAACACCGAGGGCACCCGCACCGTCCAGATCGACGACCTCAAGGTGATCAGCCACGAGGGCGGGCAGTTCCCGTTCGAGCCGGTCGCCGAGGTCCTCTCCGACTGGGACCCCAACCGCTCCGGGGAGGGCGGCTTCTGGGGCGCCGACGGCTCCCCCCTCGACCCGCAGGAGGGCGCCCGGCTCGACGCCCGCACGCACGAGCTGATCGCCCAGTACACCGGCGCCGTCCCGGTCGGCGCCACGGGCCGGGAGCTCATGGTCGGCGACTTCGAGAAGCTGCCGAAGACCTTCGACGACATCGAGCTGTCCCCGTACCCCAACGACCGGTCACAGGACCCCGCCCCGGTCGGGCACGGGCCCGAGCAGCGCCAGTACCGGGCCGGGGCGCCGAGCCCGGCGCCCCGTGAGCGGATCGAGGCGGAACCGGCGCCGGCACCGGCGGCACCGGAACCCGCCCGTCCCGCCGCGCAGCCGCCGCGAGTGCCTGTCGCGCCGGTGCCGGCCGAACCCGCACCGGCCCCCGAGCCCGAGCCGGCGGCGCCGCAGCCGCCGGTGGAACCGGCAAACCCCCAGCAGCCGGTGGATCCGGTGATCCCTCCCGTCATCCCTCCCGTGGAGCCGACGCCGGAGCCCACGCCGACGCCCGTTCCCCCGGTCACGCCACCGCCGGAGGAGACGATGCCTCCCGCCGAGAATCCCGACAGGGGGGAGGTCGCCACCCCGGGGGCCACCGCCGGCGCGTCGGCCTCGCCCTCGCCGAGCACCTCCAGGCGCTGGAACTGGCCCCCGCGCCCGGAACCCACGCCGACGCCCGCGCCGTCGGCCTCGACCACCACTCCGTCGCCCGCTCCGTCCCCCACGGCGACACCCACCCCCACGGCCTCCACGGGCGCTCCATCACCCGCACCGTCACCGGCCGCGACGCCCGGGCCGTCACCCTCGCTCCTCAACGGGGCCGAACTGGCCTGAGCCGGCGGACTTCTCCACCGTCGGGCGGGCGGCACCGCCGCGCTCCGCCAGCACGGCGCAGTCTGGGAACCAGGAGGTTCCCATGCACCGTCGTCGTCCCTTCCGTTCCCCGTCCCCGGGCGCTCCCCCCGGGATCCCAGTCGCGCCCGCCACCGGGGTGCGCTGATGGGCTTCGCACGGACCTGGGCAGTGGCCCTGGTCGGGCTCGACGGGTCGATGGTGGAGGTCGAGGCGGACATCGGGCAGACCCTGCCCGCCTTCTCCATCGTGGGGCTGCCGGACGCCGCGCTCAACGAGGCGAGGGAACGGCTGCGGGCGGCGGCGCGCAACAGCGGTATGCCCTTGAGCCCGCGCAAGCTCACGGTCAACCTGACCCCCGCGACGCTGCCCAAGCGGGGATCCCTTTTCGACCTCGCCATCGTGATGAGCGCCTGCAGGCCGCCGGTGACGTGCCCGCGACCGGGCGGACCGTCTTCCTGGCCGAATTGGGCCTGGACGGTGCGCTGCGGCCGGTGCGCGGCATCCTGCCGGCGGTCATGGCCGCCGTGCGCGCCGGGCACGAGCGGATCGTCGTCCCGGCGGCCAACGCGGCGGAGGCGGGGCTGGTCCCGGGCGCACGGGTGGAGGGCTTCAGCTGCCTCGCCGACGTGCTCGCCGGCGCCGGGGCCGATCCCGCCGGTCTGTGCCGGCCGGCACCTGCCGGGTCCGTCCCGGGCGGGGCAGTGCCGGGCGGGCCCGGGACGGACGGCGTGGCGGCCCACCCCGCACCCCGCACCCCGCGCCGCACCGGATCTCGCCGACGTCGCCGGGCAGGCCGACGGCCGCCTGGCCCTGGAGATTGCCGCCGCCGGCGGGCACCACCTGCTCATGGTGGGCCCGCCCGGATCCGGCAAGACGATGCTCGCCGAGCGGCTCCCGGGCCTGCTGCCGGACCTCGAGGACGACGCCGCGATGGAGGTGACGGCCGTCCACTCGCTCAACGGGGCCGCCGGGCGGTGCACCGCCCTGATCCGGCGCCCTCCGTTCGAGGCACCGCACCACACCGCCTCGGCGGCCGCCCTGTTCGGGGGCGGGCCCGGGATCCCGCGCCCCGGTGCCGCCTCCCGGGCGCACCGCGGCGTCCTGTTCCTCGACGAGGCCCCCGAGTTCGACCGCGGGGTCGTCGACGCGCTGCGCCAGCCCCTCGAGAACGGCCGGGTCGTGATCGACCGGTCCACGGCCTCGGCGGTCTATCTGGCCCGCTTCCAGCTGGTCCTCGCGGCGAACCCCTGCCCGTGCGGGCAGGCCGGGGGCCGCGGCGCCGACTGCACGTGCACCCCACGGATGCGCCGCAGCTACTTCGGCAAGCTGAGCGGTCCGCTGCTGGACCGGGTGGACCTGCAGATCGCGGTGCCGAAGGTCTCCTACGGCGAGCTCGCCGCCGGGGCAGGACAGGGGGAGAGCACGGCGGAGGTCGCCGTGCGCGTCGCCCGGGCGCGGGCGGCCCAGGCGGAGCGTCTGCGCGGCCTCGGCCTGCGCACGAACGCCGAGCTCGGGGGCAGTCTCCTGCACGGCGCCCTGCGTCCCCCGCGCCCGGTCACCGCCCCGCTGGAGCGGGCCATGGACCGAGGCTCGCTGACCGCCCGAGGGCACCAGCGGGTGCTCCGGGTCGCCTGGACGCTGGCCGACCTGGAGGGCCGGGGCGTCCCGGTGCTCGACGACGTCGACACCGCGCTGTACTTCCGCTCCCTCGTCCCGGCCTGAGCGCCGCCGCGTCCGCCCCGTCCGCGACAGGAAGGCCCCGCCATGCACTCCGCCCCGCCCGGCACACGCTCCGGCCACGACCCGCTGCTGCTGGCCCGCGCCGGGCTGTCCCGGCTCGTGGAGCCGACCGACGCCACCGCCATGCTGCTGCTGGCGGCGCTCGGACCGGTCGCCGCGCTCGAGATCGCCACGGGGACGCACCCCATCGGCGCCGGGGAGCACCCGGTGTTCGTGCGGGCGGCCGCCGAGGCCGGGTACGGTCCCCGGCAGGTCGACCTCCGGCGCGCCCTGGCCCGCTGGGCCCCCCGGGCGGCGGACCTCGACCCCCCGCGGACCTGGGGGTCGCCGCCCAGGCGGGAGCGTGGTTCGCGATCCCCGAGGACCCCGACTGGCCCGGGGCGCTGGCCGACCTGGGCCTGTTCCAGCCGGTGGGCCTGTGGGGCCGCGGCGACCGGCGACTCCTCGGCTTCCCCGCCGCCCGCTCCGTCGCCGTCGTCGGCTCCCGGGACTGCTCGACCTACGGCCGGCAGGTCGCCCTGGACATCGCCGGCGCCCTGGCCGCCCGCGGCTGGACGGTGGTCTCCGGCGGTGCCCACGGCATCGACCAGGCCGCCCACTCGGCCGCGCTGGCCACCGGCACCGCGCACCCGCCCACGGTGTCGGTCATGGCGTGCGGGATCGACCGCCTCTATCCTCCGGGCAACCACGAGCTGCTCCACCGGGTCGAGGCCGCCGGGCTGTTGCTGGCCGAGGCCGCCCCCGGGTGCACGCCCAGCCGCTACCGCTTCCTCCAGCGCAACCGGATCATCGCCGCCCTCTTCGCCGGCACGGTGGTGGTCGAGGCCCGGTGGCGGTCCGGGGCGCAGAACACGGCCCACCACGCGGACGGGCTCAGCCGCCCGGTGGGCGCGGTGCCCGGCAGCGTCCACGCCGGCACCTCCGCCGGCTGCCACCGGCTGGTGCGGGAGGGCACCGCCGTCCTGGTCACGGACGTCGACGAGGTGCTCGAGCTCGTCCAGCCCCTCGGGACGGCGCCGGCGCCCGACCGCCCCGCCCCGGTCTCCGTCGTCGACGGGCTCTCGGACCGGGACCGCGTGCTCCTCGACGCCCTGCCCCTGAGGGTGCGCAGCCGCCCGGACCACCTGTCCCGCGTCGCCGGCCTGTCCGCCCGCGAGGTGCTGGGCGGGCTGCGCCGGCTCGAGGAGCGCGGCCTGGCGGAGGGGGCGGGGGAGGGGGGGGCGCCGCCGCTAGAATCGCCGCATGACCTCCGACGCCGCCCCGCTACCCACGGCCGTGGTCCGGGCCCTGGAGCGGTACACGGACCACCTGGTGCACGAGCTGGCGCGCAGTCCCCGCACCGTGGACGCCTACACGGGCGACCTCCGCGCCCTCTTCACCTGGCTGCACGCCCGGTACGGGGTCGCCGCGCCGGCCGCCGTGGACCTGGAGATGCTCCGGGCCTGGCTGGCCGCCCGGCACGCCGAGGGGGCGGGACGCTCGTCCATGGCCCGCTGGACGGCGTCGGTCCGCGGGTTCTTCGGCTGGGCCGCCGGCACCGGGCTGGTGGGCGCCGATCCCAGTCTGCGGCTCGTCGCCCCGCGCCGCCGGCGTCACCTCCCGGACGTCGTGCCCGCCGACGGGATGCGCGAGCTGCTGGACGATCTCGCGGCCCGCTCCACCGAGCCCGGGACCGCAGGGGCGGAGGGCGCGCTCGTCGCCCGGGACCGCGCCCTCCTCGAGCTGCTCTACGCCACCGGTGCGCGGGTGGGCGAGCTCACGGGTGCCGACGTCGACGACGTCGACCGCTCCCGGCGCGTCCTCACGGTGATCGGCAAGGGCGACAAGCAGCGCACGGTGCCCTTCGGCCGCCCCGCCGACGACGCGCTGCAGCTCTGGCTGGCCCGCCGGCCCGTGCTGGCCGCGGCGGGCAGCGGGCCGGCGCTGTTCCTCGGCTCCCGGGGCGGCCGGATCGACGCCCGACAGGTCCGGCGCGTCGTGGAGCGGGAGCTCGGCACCGTCCCCGACACCGCCGCCCGGGGTCCGCACGCCCTGCGCCACTCGGCGGCCACGCACCTCGTGGACGGCGGCGCCGACCTGCGCACGGTGCAGGAGCTGCTGGGGCACGCCTCCGTGGGGACCACCCAGATCTACACGCACGTCTCCGTGGACCGCCTGGGAACCGTCTACCGTCAGGCCCACCCGCGAGCCTGACGTGCGCCGGAGCGGAGGATCGCGGAGCAACACGGCGTCCCGGGTTGACGCCCGTGGAATGTTTGCAGTTGAATGAGTGGCGTATTGTACTCGACGTCCCAGACACGGCAACACGCTCGGAGCCGGCCGGAACGACGGGTGCGGCACCCGGGCGACCGGACGCCGCGCGGGCCTCGAATCCCCGCGGCGGGACGCGAGCCCGGACAACAGCATCGTCCGGTCGCGGCACGCTCGCCGCGGCCCGACGGGTGGGACCGCTTCCGTGCAGGGCGTTGGGGAAGACGTACCTACACGACGGAGGAACAGGTCATGTCTGCACCCACCACGCGCGGAGTGCTCTACGTGCACTCGGCTCCGCGAGCGCTGTGCCCGCACATCCAGTGGGCGCTGGAGTCGGTCGCGCGCCAGCGCACGGAGCTCGAGTGGACCCAGCAGAACGCCGAGCCCGGTTCCGTGCGAGCCGAGCTGGAGTGGTCCGGACCCGCGGGGACCGGCGCCCTCCTCGCCTCGGCGCTGCGCACGATGGGCTGCCTCCGGTTCGAGGTCACCGAGAACCCGTGCCGCGGCCACGACGGCGCCCGCTGGTCCTTCACCCCCGACCTCGGGATCTTCCACGCGACCACGGACGCCGCCGGCAACATCATGGTCTCCGAGGACCGGATCCGCTACGCCTACGAGACGGCGGCCGGCAACCCGCTGCTCGTCATCAACGAGCTCTCCCTCGCCCTGGGGGAGGCCTGGGACGAGGAGCTCGAGCCCTTCCGGCACGCCGCGGAGGGCGCCCCGGTGCGCTGGCTGCACCGCGTCGGCTGAGCCCCCGCGGCCCTGCCCCGCCTCCGGGGGCACGGGGCCCGCAGCGCGCAAGAGGGCCGTCCCGCGATCAGCGGGACGGCCCTCTTCCGTGCGTCCGAACGGTTTGCGCCCGGACGAGCTGCTCCCGGCGGTGCGGGCTCGGCGGGCGTGCGCTCAGACGGTGCGGAACGCGGCGACCGCGTTGTGGCCGCCGAAGCCGAAGGAGTTGGACACGGCCACGAAGTCCCCGGAGGGAAGGTCGCGGGCGTCGGTGACGACGTCGAGATCGATCTCCGGGTCCTGGTTCTCCAGGTTGATGGTGCAGGGCGCGGTGCGGTGGTGGACGGCGAGCACGGTGAGCACGGCCTCGACGGCGCCCGAGCCGCCCAGGATGTGGCCCGTCATCGACTTGGTCGCCGAGACGCACATGTCGTCCACCGCCGAACCGAACGCCCGGCGCAGGGCGCCGGCCTCCGGGGCGTCGCCCTTGGGCGTGGAGGTCGCGTGGGCGTTGACGTGCTTGACGTCGGCCGGACCGAACTCACCGGTCTCCATGGCCTCCGCGAGGGCGCGGGCCGCCCCGCGGCCCTCCTCGTCGGGCGCGGTGATGTGGTAGGCGTCCGAGGTGAGGCCGGCCCCGGCGAGCTCGGCGTAGATCCGTGCGCCGCGGGCGCGGGCGTGCTCCTCCGACTCGAGCACCACGGCGCCGGCGCCCTCGCCCATGACGAACCCGTCGCGGGCCGTGTCGTAGGGGCGGGAGGCGCGCTCCGGCTCGTCGTTGCGCTTCGACAGCGCCTGCATGGAGGCGAACGCCGCGATGGTCACGGGGTGGATCGCGGACTCGGCGCCGCCCACCACCACGAGGTCCGCCTTGCCGGAACGGATGAGGTTCATGCCCTGGTAGAAGGCCTCCGTGCCGGAGGCGCACGCCGAGACGGGCGTGATGGACGCGGCCCGGGCCTTGAGGTCCATGCCCACGGCCGCCGCGTTGCCGTTGGGCATCAGCATGGGGACGGTGAGGGGCATGACGCGCCGGGCGCCGCGCTTCTGGAGTGTGTCGTAGGCGTCCAGCAGGGTCCAGACCCCGCCGATGCCGGTGCCGAAGGCCACGGCGAAGCGGTCCGGGTCGACCTCCTCGGAGGTCTCGGCGTTGTTGCCGGAGAACCCGGCGTCGGCCCACGCCTCGCGGGCGGCGATGACGGAGAGCTGCCCGGAGGGGTCCAGACGCTTGGCCTCGACCCGGGAGAGCACCTCGCTGGCGGGGGTCGAGACGGGCGCGGCGATCCGCACGCCCAGATCGTAGGTGTCCACCCAGTCGTGCTCGATGGCTCTGACACCGGAGACGCCCGTGGTGGCGCTGCGCCACAGCTCGGGGACGGTGCCACCGATCGGGGTGGTGGCACCGAGACCGGTGACGACTACTTTGCGGGTCATGACTGCACTTCCTCGTGTCCTGGGGTGATGCGGCGGGCGGCCCGCCCGGTCGCGGGTCGGTGCGGGGCGGCGGATCCTGCGGTCCGCCGCGCCCCGCACCGACCGGCCGGATCAGGCCTGGGCGTTGTCGATGAAGTTGACGGCGTCCTCGACGGTCTTGAGGTTCTTGACCTCTTCATCGGGGATGGTCACGTCGAACTTCTCCTCGGCGTTGACCACGATGGTCATCATCGAGATGGAGTCGATGTCGAGGTCCTCGGTGAAGGACTTGTCCAGCTGGACGGCCTCGGTCTCGAGGCCGGTCTCCTCGTTGACGATCTCGGCCAGGCCGGTCAGGATTTCCTCTTTGCTCGCCATGGTGGCTTCCTTTCTCTGCGGCTGCCGGAGCAGCCGGTGGTGACGTGCGCCCCGGGCAGGTGCCGGGTGCATCTGTCCCGGTCGGGCCGTGGGCCCGGACCGGGGGACATCGGGTGTGCGGTTCAACCCTACGACGACTCGCAGGGCCCCGCGGTGGCACCGACACGTGGGCCGGGCCCCTGGGGCCCGGTCCGCGTCCCGGCGGCGGTCAGGGGAGGACGACGACCTGCGCCCCGTAGACGAGGCCGGCGCCGAAACCGATCTGCAGCGCCAGCTTCCCGGACAGCTCCGGGTGCTCGGCGAGCAGGCGGTGCGTGGCGAGGGGCACGGACGCGGCGGACGTGTTGCCGGAGTCGGCGATGTCCCGGGCGATGACCACGGACTCGGGGAGCTTGAGCGTCTTGGCCATCTGGTCGATGATCCGCATGTTCGCCTGGTGGGGGATGAAGGCGCTCAGGTCCTCGGGCCGCACCCCGGCCACGTCCATGGCCTCCTGCGCGCGCTTGGCGACCTCCCACGAGGCCCAGCGGAAGACCGTCTGCCCGTCCTGGCGCAGGGTCGGCCAGAGGGTGGCGTCCTCGCGCACCGCGCCGGTCTCCGGGTCGAGGAGGTCGGGGGACTGGGCCCGCTCGCGCCCCTGCTCCACCGCCCGGATGTCGGTGAGCGGGTGGGTCATCCGGATGGCGTCCCACTTGGAGCCGTCGGAGCCCCATACGGACGGGCCGATGCCGGGTGTGTCGGAGGGCCCGATGACCACGGCGCCCGCGCCGTCGCCGAGCAGGAAGGAGATGGAGCGCTCGCTGTTGTCGATGACGTCGGAGAGCTTCTCCACGCCGATGACCAGCACGTAGTCGGCCGCGCCCGAGCGGACGAGCGCGTCGGCCTGGGCGACGCCGTAGCAGTAGCCGGCGCAGGCCGCCGAGATGTCGAAGGCCGGTGCAGGGGTGGCGCCCAGGCGGTCCGCCAGGGCCGCGGCGGCGGACGGGGTGAGGTAGGGGAAGGAGATCGTGGAGACGATGACCGCCCCGAGCTGCGAGGCCTCGATGCCGGCGGCGGCCAGCGCCTCGCGGGCGGCGTGCTCGGACATGTCGAGGACGCTCACGTCCTCGGCGGCGCGGTGCCGGGTCCTGATGCCGGTGCGCTGCTGGATCCACTCGTCCGAGGACTCGATCCACTGGCAGACGTCGTCGTTGGTCACGACCACGTCCGGGCGGTAGACGCCCAGGCCGAGGATCCGGGAGTGCGCGTTGGTCTGTTGCTGCTTCAGGGTCACCACAGGGGTCGTTGCTCCTTCGTGCGGCCGGGCGGGACGGACGGGCCGGCTGGGCGGGGCGGAACGGCTGCTCCGGCCTCGGGACGGGCGGCGCGCGCGGTGCGCGCGCGGACGTCAGTCAAGAATACTCCTGGCCTGCTCCAGCTCCGCCGCGGAGTTCACGGCCAGGGCCGGGACGCCCTTCATGCCCCGCTTGGCCAGGCCGACGAGGGTGCCCGCCGGCGGGAGCTCGACGAGCTGCTCGACGCCGCGCTCCAGGAGCGTCCGCGTGCACAGGTCCCAGCGCACGGGCCTGCAGACCTGGGCCACGAGCGACTCGAGGTTCGCGGCGCCGCCGCTCACGGGCTCGCCGTCGGCGTTGGAGAGCAGCGGGTGCACGGGGTCGGCGGGCGAGAGCCGGGGGACCAGCTCGTGCAGGGGCTCCAGGGCCGCGGCCATGTGCTCGGTGTGGAAGGCGCCGGCCACCTTGAGGGGGATCACCCGGGCGCGGGCCGGCGGGGCCGCGGCGAGGGCGGCCAGCTGCTCGAGGGTGCCGGCGGCCACGGTCTGCCCGCCCCCGTTGGCGTTGGCGGGCGTCAGGCCCGCGGCCTCGATGGCGGCGAGGACCTCGTCCTCCTTGCCGCCGAGCACGGCGCTCATGCCGGTGGGGACGGCGGCGGCCGCCCGAGCCATGGCGTTGGCCCGGGTGCGCACGAAGGCCATGGCGTCGGCCTCGGTGAGTGCGCCGGCCAGGGCGGAGGCGGTGATCTCACCCACCGAGTGCCCCGCGAAGATCAGGTCGTCCCGGCCGGGGCCGGTCCGGTCCCCGAGCAGCCGGCCCGCGACGAGGCCGGCGGCCACGATGAGGGGCTGGGCCACCGCGGTGTCCTTGATGGTGTCCTCGTCGGCCTCGGTGCCGTAGTGCACGAGGTCGAGTCCTGCGGCCTCGCCCAGCTCCTCGAGGTGGGCGCGGACGCCGTCGAGGGCGAGCCATTCGGTGAGGAAGCCGGGTTTCTGGGAGCCCTGTCCGGGGCAGAGGATCGCGATCACCGCTACAGCTTCGCAAGGATGGGCCCTCGCGCGGTGGCCCGGAGGCCACCAAGCCCGGCGGCGGTGTTTGTAGGGATGCTACAAGACCGGTCCCACGGCGGGGGCGGAGGTGTCGATGGGGGCGCACGAGTCCGCGAGCCGGCCCGCCACGAGGGCGCAGTGCAGCACGAACGCGTCGCGGGGGACCAGGGGGTCCCAGCCGGTGAGGTCGCTGATCCGGCGCAGCCGGTAGCGCACCGTGTTGGCGTGCACGAACAGCTCCCGGGCGGTGGCCTCGAGGGAGTGGCCGACGGAGACGTAGGCGGACAGGGTCTCCACGAGCCCGGTCGCGGAGCGCGTCAGCGGGCGGTAGACCGACTCGACCATCGCCGTGCGCGCGCTCTCGTCCCCGGCCATGGCCCGCTCCGGCCACAGGTCCTCGGAGTGCACCGGGCGGGGCGCCGCGGGCCAGGCCGGCGCCACGGACAGGGCGGCGTGGGCGAGCCGGGCGGAGCGTCCCGCGGCGAAGACCGTGGGAGACTCCGGGCCGTAGGCCACCGGTCCCGGCCCGAACGCGGCGGCGAGCTTCTCGAGGGCGAGGTCCCGGTCGGACAGCCCTCCGAGGATGAGCACGAGCCGGTCGCCCTGGATGGAGACGAGGGAGTCCTGCGCGTGGCGGCCGGCGAGCCTGCGCAGCCGGGCCACGGTGGACGGGCCGGCGGCCTCGGGCGCGGAGCCCGTGAGCACCGTGACCGGGCCCGTCGAGGCCCAGCCCAGGGCCGCGACGCGGGAGCGCAGCGCGTCGGAGTGCTCCCCCCGGAGGATCCCGTCGACCACGAGGGACTCCAGCCGGGCGTCCCACGACCCGCGGTTCTCGGCCGCGCGGGCGTAGACGTCCGCGGCGGCGAAGGCGATCTCCCGCGAGTAGCGCAGCACGGCCTCCCGCAGCGCGGCCTCGTCGTGGTGCTTGGCGAGCTCCGGGACCTTCTCCTCCACGACGTCCACGACGATCCGCAGCAGCTGCAGGGCGTGCTGGAGGGAGATGGAGCGGGTCAGGTCCGTGGGGGCGCCCCGGAAGACCTGGGTGAGCACCCACAGGGGCTCCTCCGGGTCCTCGTACCAGCGCACGAACGAGGAGATGCCCCGCTGGGCCACGAGACCCAGCTCGGAGCGCTCGTCGGCGCGCAGCTCCTCGAACCAGCCGAGGTCCGTCTCGAGCCGGCGGGTCGCGACCGTGGAGATCGCGCCCAGGTTGGCCTTGAGGTTCTCGAGCGTCCTGGGGTGGGGCGGGGCGACGGGACGGTGCCGGTCGGTGGACCGTCTGCGCGAGGGGCGCAGCCAGCGCGTCGTGGTGTTCCCGTCCTGTCCAGCCATGCCTCCGAGCTTAGAGCACCGGATCGCCGCCCCGGGCCCGGGCACGACGACGGCGCCCCGCCCACCCGGACGCGGGTGGGCGGGGCGCCGTGGTGCACCGGAGGGCTCGCCTCAGGCGTCGCCGCCCGCGTTGCCGGAGGTGCCGGCGGTGACGTCCTTGAGCGAGTACTTCTCGATCGCCTCGCCGGGTGCGCGCCAGTCGACCTCGCCGCGCTTGGCGAGCATCTCCAGGGCTCGGACCACCATGGAGTGGGAGTCGATCTTGAAGAACCGGCGGGCGCCGGCGCGGGTGTCCGAGAAGCCGAAGCTGTCGGCGCCCAGGGACGCGAACTCGTTCGGGACGAACTGGCGGATCTTGTCCGGCAGGTCCGCGCTGAAGTCCGAGACGGCGACGACCGGACCCGTGGCCCCGGCCAGCTGCTGGGCCACGAACGGGGTCCGCGTCCCGTCGCCCGGGTTGAGGAACGCCTCCTTCTCGGCGGCCACGCCGTCGCGGCGCAGCTCGACCCACGAGGTCACCGACCACACGTCGGCGGAGACGCCCCAGTCCTCGGCGAGCAGCTTCTGCGCCTCGAGCGCCCACGGCACGGCCACGCCGGAGGCGAGCAGCTGCGCCCGGGGCCCCTCCTTCTCGGCGGGCTTGAGCAGGTAGATGCCCTTGAGGATGCCCTCGACGTCGACGTCCTCCGGCTCGGCCGGCTGCTGGTACGGCTCGTTGTAGACCGTCACGTAGTACATGACGTTGTGGTCCTCGTCGCCCGTGCCGTACATGTGCTCGAGGCCGCGCCGGACGATGTGGGCGATCTCGTAGCCGTACGCGGGGTCGTAGTGGATGACCGCCGGATTGGTCGCGGCCAGCAGCGGCGAGTGGCCGTCGGCGTGCTGGAGGCCCTCACCGGTGAGCGTGGTGCGCCCGGCGGTGGCCCCGATGATGAACCCGCGGGTCATCTGGTCGGCGGCGGCCCA
>NZ_JAVKPV010000061.1:0-582 GCF_040981075.1 Kocuria sp. CPCC 205263
GGAAATTATCGCTTTTATGGTGATATAACTCCTTCTAGAACTACCGGAGAAATTGCTGGGGCCAGACTGGTAAGAGAGTGGGATCCAAAAACAGATCAAACCAGAACTTGGTATGAAACACTTGATCATGCTGGAAATATTCGTAGTGTGGCTCCGAAACCTGTTACCAATGATAAGAATCACCATAGATTATTGGAATCATGATGTTATGGATCCCGGCCACCGAGCCGGGATCGTTTTAACAGATCTTACCCACAATGCCCGCTCCCGCGCTTGATCACCGGCACATCGCCGGTGTTGTTAAGTACACCCGGAAACCATCCTGCTACAGGTGTCAATGGTACACATGGTGAAACACATGTACCACCAGAGCAGGCTCTATGCCGCTAAAAAGGGAAGAGCAAAATGATTACTGATGCTGAGCTTCATGAATTAGAACAATCCATATTTACCGGGGTAACCGTGGGTGTGGGATCTTTAGTATTGCTGTTTTCATCAGGCGCTAGAGTAATGATCCAGTGCCCATTTCAGTATGGGGAAAAAGAGCGTTTACTTACAGGGCATGGTGAGGTCTTATCGACC
>NZ_JAVKPV010000062.1:0-580 GCF_040981075.1 Kocuria sp. CPCC 205263
GGATCCAACCAGCGGGCCCTCCGGGGGCTCGTGGTGAAGTCCTCCGAGCCGCCGATCCCCGTGAGTCCCTGGTCCACGAGCTCGGTGGGCGCGTGTTCGAGCGGCAGCACGAGGTCGAGGATCTCATGCACGTTCTCGAGTGTGCCCACGGGCAACACCGTGGAACCGAGCCCCTCGGTGCCCTCGGAGCCGCCTTTACCCGCGGTAATCACACGGACGTGGTGGCCGTCGAAACCGCGCCACATCAGGGGTTTACCGACCTCCAGGGCCTGCACCCTCCCCGTGGGAATCGTGGAGGAGCGCTCGTTGAACAACCCGGATCGGGTGCGCACCCCGGAGGGGACCACGCTGAGCGTGAACCCCCAGCTCTTCTCGAGCCGCGAGTACACCGTGGAGACCACGCCGAGCAGCAGGGGGACGAAACTGGGGATCATGACCCGCATCACCTGGGCGTTCCAGAACGCGGCGATCACCGCCGCCACTGCCATGAGCAGCAGGATCACGGCGGGCGGGGAACACACGAGGCTCAGCAGCACCCGGCTCGTGGGCACCGTGAACACGCGCCGCAGCTCGTCCTGTT
>NZ_JAVKPV010000063.1:0-579 GCF_040981075.1 Kocuria sp. CPCC 205263
CCCGTGATCGTCGAGACGGATCGAAGGAGATGCCATGAGCACCAAGGTCGAGAAGAATGTCGTGGTCGATGTGCCGCTGAGCACCGTGTACAACCAGTGGACCCAGTTCGAGGACTTCCCCCACTTCATGAACGGCGTGCAGAGCGTGACCCAGCTCGGCGCCGACCGCCTCGAGTGGGTCGCCGAGCTCGGCGGCGTCCGCCGGCAGTGGGAGGCGAAGATCGTGGAGCAGGTCCCCGACAGCCGGGTCTCCTGGGCGGCCACCGAGGGCGCCACCAACGCCGGCACCGTGACGTTCCGCGACGCGGGCAACGGACGGACCGAGGTGCACCTGGTCCTCGAGTACGAGCCCGAGGGCTTCGTGGAGAAGGTCGGCGACAAGCTCAACGTGGTCGAGAACCAGGCCGAGGGCGACCTCGAGCGGTTCAAGAAGTTCATCGAGGCCGAGGGCTACGCGACCGGCGCCTGGCGGGGCTCCGTCAACGAGGGCGCCCCGGTCGGCACGCCCGGCGTGGAGCACGCCGCGGCCTCCCGCGGTGACGACGGCAAGGCCGGGGTGTCGGGCAAGGCGGTCGCCGC
>NZ_JAVKPV010000064.1:0-573 GCF_040981075.1 Kocuria sp. CPCC 205263
ACGGCAACGGCCACGACGTTCGCGCCCGCCTTCTGCAGCGCCTCCACGGCGGTCAGGGCGGAACCGCCGGTGGTGGAGGTGTCCTCCACGACCACCACGTTGCGGCCCACCACGCTGGGGCCCTCCACCTGACGCCCCATGCCGTAGGACTTCTGAGCCTTGCGCACCACAAAGGTGTCGACGGCGCGGCCCTGGTCCCCGGCCGTGCGCATGATCGCGTGGCCCACCGGGTCCGCGCCCATGGTGAGCCCACCGGCGGCGTCGAACGCGATCCCGGCCTCGTCCAGCAGACCGAGCATGACCTGACCCACGTACCGGGAAGCCTCGTGGTGCAGGGTCACGCGGCGCAGGTCCACGTAGTAGTCCGCTTCGATGCCGCTGGCCAGCGTGACCTTGCCCCGCACCACGGCGAGGCCCTTGATCAGTTCGCGCAGGCGCTCACGGGCGGTGGCCAGGTCCACGGGAGAGAAGTCGGTGCTCATACGGGCAGTTTACGTGTCGGGGCTAACCCCTCAGCCCAGCCTGCCGCCGGATTCTCGCAGGTAGCACGCCGCGCACAGGGACCCGTAGGTG
>NZ_JAVKPV010000065.1:0-572 GCF_040981075.1 Kocuria sp. CPCC 205263
TCATGGTGTACCTGTCGGTGAGGGCTCGGGCTCGGGCGGGGTCATGGGCTCTCATGCGGTGTCGCGGGCGTCCAGCTCAGCGGCCACCTCGTAGCGCCGGTCCATGGTGGAGCAGTGGGGCCCGGCCGGGTCGGTGAGGTAGTCGTGGTCGAGCTGGCGGGTGATCCTCGAGTGCAGCACCTGCAGATCTGCCATGCCCAGCCCGGTCAGATCCTCGGGGAAGTCCTCGGTCGGGCCCAGACGGCTGCCCGGGGTCATGCCCGGTGCGGGCAGTGTGGCGCCGGGCTTGGGCTGCGGCCGGCCATCGTGGGCGTCGATCGGCTCGGAGGAGGCGATGGTGGTCATGAGAACTCCTGGATGCAACGGGTCGAGCAGGTCAAGGATCCAGCGGGTCAAGCATCAGCAGGTGAGACCTCGAGCTGGTCGGGATGTGCCGCACCGCCCGCGAGTGACCCCACCGCGCCTTGGGATGCCGTGGTCGGGTCGCTGGGTGTGGCGGGGGTGGGGTGGAGCTGGGCGGCGAGGCCGCCCAGCAGGATGGTGATGCCCTGGTCGAGTTCGGCGGCCCCGTC
>NZ_JAVKPV010000037.1:0-1173 GCF_040981075.1 Kocuria sp. CPCC 205263
TCAGCCCCCGATCGCGCTCATGGGGCGTTCCGGTTGGACGTAGTCGGGGGAGTCCAGGCCGGTGTGGTCCATGCCGTGGGCGGCCGGTTTCGCCCACATCGCCGCCCGCCAGCGCTCGGCCAGCTGGGCGTCGGTGGCACCGGCCCGCAGCAGCGGCAGCAGCTCGACCTCCTCGTGGGAGAACAGGCAGGAGCGGATCCTGCCCTCGGCGGTGATCCGGGTGCGCTTGCAGTCGCCGCAGAAGGGCTCGGTGACCGAGGCGATCACCCCCACCGTGCCCAGCGGCTCGCCACCGGAGCCCCCGGCGCCGGCGGCCCGGGAGTCCGCCGGGGTGGGGGTGAGGGGGTGGACGTCCCAAAGCTCGGCCGGGGCGCCCTCGCGCGGGCCCGGGTGCGGGGTCAGCCGGTACCGCTCACCGAGCCGGTGGCGGATCTGGGCGGCGGTGACCATCTCCGCCCGGGTCCAGCCGTGGTCGGCGTCCAGGGGCATCTGCTCGATGAAGCGCAGCGCGAAACCGCGCTCCAGGGCGAAGGCGAGCAACTCGGGGGCCTCGTGGTCGTTGATCCCGCGCATCAGCACCGCGTTGATCTTCACCGGGGACAGCCCGGCCGCGGCCGCGGCCTCGGCCCCGGCCAGGACCTCGGCGAGCCGGTCCCGGCGGGCCAGGGCCCGGAAGGTTGCGGCGTCCAGGGAGTCCAGGGAGATGTTGATCCGGCTCAGCCCCGCCGCGGCCAGGGTCCGGGCGCGGGTGGTGAGGCCGATGCCGTTGGTGGTCAGCGAGACCGGCAGGTCCGGGTGGGCAGCACGGATCCCGGCGACGATGTCCTCCAGGTCGGGGCGGACCAGGGGTTCCCCGCCGGTCAGGCGCAGCTCGGTGACCCCGAGCTCGGTCACCCCGACGTGGACGAGGCGGGTGATCTCGGCCGGGGTCATCAGCTGGGCGGCGGGCAGCCAGGGCAGGCCGCCGGCGGGCATGCAGTAGGTGCAGCGCAGGTTGCACTTGTCGATCACCGACAGCCGCAGATCGGTGGCGCGGCGGCCGTGGCGGTCCATCAGCCCCGCCCCGGCCGGGGCGCCGCTCGGTGCCGGACCGGTGCTGCGCAGCCGCGGCAGTCCCAGGGAAACACTCATGTCACCGCCTCGGTGGTCGTCTCCGGCCCGCACGGTGCTCGG
>NZ_JAVKPV010000066.1:0-569 GCF_040981075.1 Kocuria sp. CPCC 205263
GGTCGGTGGCTTCAGCGGCGGGCAGTGCGGTCGTCGCGATCCGCGAGCCCCGCCATCATCTCGTTGTAGGCCCTGAGCTCGGCGTCGTCCGTGCGGTCCGCCTGGCGGTCCACGCGGCGGTTCTCCTTCGCGCCGGCCATCGCCCACAGCACGGCGACGACCACGGCGACGACGACGGTGGGGAACTCGCCGATCCCCCACATGAGGGCCCCGCCGAACTGCTGGTCCTCGATGGCGGTGCGCCCCCAGTCGCGGCCGGTGTTGCCGAACCAGGAGGCCTGCAGCAGCGTGTCCGAGCCCATGAGGGCCACGCCCACGAAGGCGTGGTAGACCATCGTGGCCAGCAGCAGCACGAGGCGCATCATGTGGCCGGGCCGGTACGGGATCGGGTCGGTCCCGATGAGCACGAGCATGAACAGGTATCCGGTGATCAGGAAGTGCGTGATCATGAACACGTGCC
This sequence comes from Kocuria sp. CPCC 205263, assembly GCF_040981075.1. Taxonomy (NCBI): domain Bacteria; kingdom Bacillati; phylum Actinomycetota; class Actinomycetes; order Micrococcales; family Micrococcaceae; genus Kocuria; species Kocuria sp. CPCC 205263. Next base: position 461 of record NZ_JAVKPV010000066.1, read on the forward strand.
CCACGTGGTAGTGCAGGGTGAAGTGGAACAGCGGGGTGCAGTAGAAGACCACGATGGAGCCGGCGAAGTTCACCGCGACGAAGACCGGGTGCGTCACGACCCGGCCGAA
>NZ_JAVKPV010000067.1:0-567 GCF_040981075.1 Kocuria sp. CPCC 205263
CTGCGCGGCATGCCGGAGGATTCGGTGCTCACCACCATCGACACGGACATCCGGGCCCTGCGCGCGGCCCGCGAGACCTTCCGCGAGATCGGCACGCAGCCGCGCGTGCGCACCATCTCCGGGCGCGCCTCGCTCGTGCTGCCGCGGCTGAGCTCCGCGTCCTACGACCTGGTCTTCCTCGACGCGGAGCCGTCGAACACCCTGCTCTACGTGGACGAGGCCGTGCGCCTGCTGCGCCGCGGCGGTACCCTGATCGTCCAGGACGCCCTCGATCAGGACCGCGTGCCGGATCCGGTGCAGCGCCAGGACTCCACCCGCGTGCACCGCGAGATCCACCGCATGCTGCGCGAGGACGAGCGCTTCGTGTCCGCCATCCTCACTCCGGGATCCGGGCTGTTCGTGGCCGTGCGCCGCTGAGGCGGGCCCCCATGGGAAGGACCCCCGCACCCTGGTCGGGTGCGGGGGTCCTTGTCGATGCTCGTGGGGTTGTCAGCCGGTGACGCCTTCGAGGCAGCCCTTCAGCTCTGCGGCCTCATCGGCCTTGAGCTCGACGACGAGACGACCGCC